>CAIMSU010000023.1 GCA_903844155.1 uncultured Pseudomonadota bacterium
CAATTTCGGGTTTCTGATCTGTTCGTGACGTCCTTGACCCGTCAACCATTCGGCATCCACGAGGCAGGCCCTCCCGTGGCCAACCCTGATCGAAGGCACGGAACTTGCGTTCGCAAGCTCCGCGCCTTCGGGGTTGGCCACGCCGGCGCTGCAAGTCGAGGCCGGAGGGACGCCGAACCTGGGCTTTCTGGTCGGTCGGTTCTTCCTCGTCGTCCCGATGGCCCGCGGATTCGCGGCGATCAACGAAGCGCGACCGGTGCCCGGCGTCTCGCCGCGAGATCGTTTCATTATCCAGGGTGTAATTCATCACGCAAAGATACGAATTACGGGAGGAGGATTGTCACATGGGGCCGGCAAAGCCACGACCAGGCCGGTCCTCACGCGCGGGCGCGGCGCAGGTTCAACGCGGCGTTCCATGCGGATCCTGGATCGGCGAGAGGCCCGGCGAGCCGCCCAGGAGAAGCCGGAAGACCCGCGCCTGGGCGGTGTACCACAAATGCTCTCCGCAGTTGTGGAAGATTGTTAAAACCCCGCGATCTCAGGCCAGAAAGCGCTTGAAGACCAGCGTGGCGTTCGTCCCGCCGAAGCCGAAGGCGTTGGAGAGGGCGGCGCGGGCCTGGAGGTCGCGCGCGACGTTGGGGACGTAGTCCAAATCGCAGGCGGGATCGGGGTTTTTCAGGTTGGCAGTGGGCGGGAGGATGCCTGTGTGCAGCGCCAGCACGGAGGCGATGGCCTCGACGCCGCCGGCCGCGCCGAGCATGTGGCCGGTCACGCTCTTGGTGCTCGACACCATCAGCTTCTTCGCGTGGTCGCCAAAAGCCCCCTTGATCGCCTGCGTTTCCGTGGCGTCGTTCATGGGGGTGCTGGTGCCGTGGGCGTTGACGTAGTCGATGTCGTCGGCGTTCAAACGGGCGCTTTTCAGCGCCGCGGTCATCGCGCGGGCGGCGCCGGCGCCACCGGGCGGCGGGGCGGTCTCATGCCACGCGTCGTTTGAGTGCGCGTAGCCGACGATCTCGGCGTAGATCGTGGCGCCTCGCGCGCGCGCGTGCTCGTATTCCTCAAGGACGACGATGCCCGCGCCCTCGCCCATGACAAAACCGTCGCGCTCGGCGTCAAACGGGCGGGACGCGCTCTCGGGATCGTCGTTTCGCTTCGACAGCGCCTTCATCACCATGAACCCGGCGAGGCCAAGCGCCGTGATCGCGCCCTCGGCCCCCCCGGCAAGGCAAAGGTCGGCTTCGTCGTCGCGAATCGCCTTGAACGCCTCACCGATGCTGTGGTTCCCGGTGGCGCAGGCTGTCGCGACGCAGAGGCTCGGACCCTGCGCGCCCATCTCGATGGCGAGGTGCCCGCCCGCGAGGTTGGAGAGCGCGCGGGGAATGAAGAACGGCGACAGCCCCCGGTAGCCGCGCTCACGAAAAGCTTCGGCGCCCGCGACGATCTCGTTGAGCCCGCCGATGCCGGTGCCGATGAACATGCCGAACCGAGGATTTCCGTCCGCGTACGCCGTCAATCCAGCATGCCCGAACGCCTCGCGCGCCGCGACAAGCGCGTACTGCGCGAAGAGGTCCAGCCGTTTGGCCATCTTCTTGTCGATCAGCTCGGTGGCGTCGAAGTCCTTGACCTGCGCGGCGATCTGGACCGGAAATTCCGACGCGTCAAAACGCGTGACCCGGCGGACACCGGAGCGCGCGTTGACCATCGCGTCCCACGTGGACGCGACGTTGTTGCCGCAAGGGGTGACCGCTCCGAGGCCGGTGATGACAACCCGGCGCACGAATGGGCCTATGTGGCCTTGTTGGAGATGTAGTCGATCGCGTCCTGCACGGTCGAGATCTTCTCGGCGTCCTCATCCGGGATCTGGATGGAGAACTCCTTCTCGATCTGCATCACCAGCTCCACGATGTCCAACGAGTCCGCGCCGAGGTCGTCGATGAACGAGGCTGCGGGCACGACCTCCGAGGCGTTGACGCCGAGCGAATCGGCGATGAGGTCCTTGACACGACGGACGGTCTCTTCGTTAGCCATCAAATGCTCCTTGACTGCGGACGCCGGCTATCCGGCCCATCCGTCAAGCGCCACTGTGAGCCGCGCGGGACGGGCGCTACGGCTTGACGAGCCGGCTCCCCACCTGGGCCTTCAACTGCGGCACCAGCCCGGCCAGGACGCACCCGTGCGCAAACCGGAGGGCGCTGGCGACGGCCCTGGCATCCGCCCGTCCGTGCCCCACCACCGCCACGCCGTTCACTCCCAGCAGCAAGGCCCCGCCGACGTTGTCGTAGGTGGTGCGCTGCCGAAACCTTCGCCACGCGCCGGAGAGCAGCCACGCCGCGAACCGGTCACTGCCCCGCCGCAGGATCTCCTCCTTCAGGATGCGCGCGACGACCTCGACCGTCCCCTCGACCGTCTTGAGCATGACGTTGCCGACGAACCCGTCGCACACGAGCACGTCGCACTCCCCGCGCATGGCTTCGAGCGGCTCGACATTTCCGACAAAATGGAGCCCGGAGGTGCCGGGGTGCGCGCGCTCTGCGAGGGCCATCGCGTCGAGCAGATCCCACGCCTGCTTCACCTGCTCGTTGCCCTTGCCGCGCTCCTCCCCGTTCGCGAGCAGACCGACGCGCGGGCGCTCGACCCTGAGCACCGCCCGCGCGTACGCGTCGCCGAGCACCGCGAACTGCACCAGCAATTCAGCCTTGCAATCCACGTTTGCGCCGAGGTCGAGGAGCACGAGCTGGCCGCCATCCTTGCGCGGCACGACCGTCGCCAGCGGCGGTCGGGTGACCCCCGAGACCGGCCCGAGGACGTGCAGCGCGCACGCCATCGCAGCCCCGGAGTGCCCGCAGGTCACCGCAGCCGTCGCCTGTCCGTCGCGGACAAGCTCGAAGATCCGGCGGATCGAGCTCTCCGGCTTTTTCCGTAGCGGCGTGGAGGCCGGCTCGTCCATCTCCACCGTGTCGGGCGAGTGGACCACGGTCAGGCCGTGCGGCACCTTGCCACGCAGCTTCTCCGCGTTGCCGACGAGAACGACAGGTACGCCCTGCCGATGCGCGATCACCGCGCCTGCGATGATCGCCTCCGGGGCGCGGTCACCGCCGAACGCGTCGAGGGCGATCACGCCCGGGCTACTCGGGCGATGCGGCGGATTCGTCCGGCAGGTTGTCGGCGAACACCTTCACGCCGCGGTATTCGCCGCAGGAGCCGCACACGTGGTGGCGGAGCTTCGTGGCGTTGCACGTGGGGCAGGCCTCCGTGGCGAGCGTGGCGTGGAGGTGATCGTGCGAACGGCGCATGCCGATGACGCTGCGGGAAGAACGCTTCTTGGGGACGGGCATGGCTCAAAACTCCAGACAGAAGAAACGGGGGCCTAACTGACTGCGGGTTTCCAGCCAGCCAGCGTGGCGAAAGGGGAGAGGTCGCCCGGCTTGCCCGCGACGGCCGAGGAGAGCGCCCGGAAGCGTTCGGAGCAGGCGGCATCGGCACCGGGGTCGTCCCCATGCGCATCAGCGCAGAGCCACCGCGGCGGGATCTCGACCTGCAGCGATTCAACGACGACGTCTGCGAGGTTCAGGGCCACGCCGTCGTACTCGCTGGCGTCCACGACCGCCTCAACGCCCTCGGGCAGCGCGGGCCCGTCGGCGCCGTCATCCTCACCGCGCTCGGGCACGGCGTCCATCGGGGAGTAGACGCAGGAGACGACCGGCTGCAGCGTCAACGGGATCTGCGCGGTGCAACGGTCACAAGGGACCTGGATGGTCAGCGCGATCTGGCCGCGGACGACCAGGTGGACGCCATGCCGGACAACGTGCAGGTGCCCGGTGACATTCTCCGCGCCGAACGCCTGCTCCGTCGCCGCGCGAGCCCACGGGCCCAGGGGGACTTCAAGGCCCGCGGAGGGGATGGCGTCGAGCGGGACGATTGGGAGGGGCACGGGAGACCGGGGGCTGGAGGCTGGGCTGAGGGCCGCGGCGGCTATGGTGTCAGCTCGATGACGTCAAGCCAGCGGGCCCCCGAGACCCGTTGCGAGCGCGACCTTCCCGGGGCTGTAGAGCGGCATAGGTAGACTCTTAGCGCAATACCGGCGTTTTGCCGGCTTGTTTCAAAAAGCCCCCATTCAAACCGTGCTTGCGGTTTTCCCGCACACGGCTTTCCAACGGTCTTCGTGGGGCAGCTTCGGACAGGTAGACGACGG
>CAIMSU010000024.1 GCA_903844155.1 uncultured Pseudomonadota bacterium
GGGGAGGCGTGCGCGGGGGCCGCAAAACAGGTCGTCCGACGTCGAATTCGAGGCGAACGGGCGCTTGCGGAGACGGCCCGGCGCGTGTACGATGGCGGGGTGTTCCTGGAGCGACCCCGTTCATGCTACTTCTCCACCGACAAGCTCCTTCTTCTTCGTGTCGATCGAGATCACCGGTTGGCCTGCCCCCATGAAGTTGAGCACGTCGGCGTGGATGTGCCTGAACTGGGCGTCGCGGTCCGGATGGTCGTCGCCTTCGAGCACCTTCCGGTTGGCCTGCATCGTGAACCCCTCTTTCTTGAGGAGCCGGAGCATGGTGTCCGGCGAGATGGCGTGCCCGGCCTTGGTGAGGGCATCTGCCAGCTTCGGCGCGCTCTTTGACGTCCACAGCAGCGGCGACTCGGGGTCGCCGCGGGTCGCGGGCTCCACAAGGGCCCGCAGCGCGCCGAGAAGCTCCGGATCACTGTCCTCCAGCCTCTTCCGGCCTCCTCCGCGTTGTCGCAGCATGCCCGGGGGCGGGCCGAGGCGGTCCAGATCGGCGAGTTCGGCGATGCCCCGACGAATCATGCTCTTTGAAACCCCCGTTGCCCGTGCAACGGCCTCACAGCCCCCGAAACCGAACTCCTGCGCCTCGTTGGCGACGAAGAGCCGCCTGGACCGCTCATCGAGGGTCGGCGCGATGCGCTCGAACCGGGCCCGGACGGCCTCTTCGAGATCGGGATACCTGCTCGGCATGGCCGCAGAGAACACCATTCGCCGCGCCTCTGCAAGTCGCACGGCGATGGCGCAGAGGGCCAATGGCGAAGTGCTGAGGTTGGAGGATCGCTTTGGTCGAGCCAACTCTTTTCGAGGTCGGACGCGGTTCCCTGTCGCTCGTGGCGCGTCCGGGCGGCGCGTTTATTTCGCGGCGCGCCCTTAGCGCAGCCGCGCCCTTGTCCATTTTGGTCAGGACAGCTCAATCGCGTTCACCCCCCCGGAATTCTACCCACCGTTTCGCCGGCCCAGGCGAACGACGACAGCTCCTCGCCGTCATCGAGAACTACATCAGTGAGCGTCAAGCTGCCCGTGCCACAGGCTTGGCCATCGTTGCCTGCGCAAGAAACGGGCTCGATCGTCAGTTCAGCGGATCCGGCGGTAGCCACGGCCGTGGTACGAACCACGGGCAATCCCTCAAGCAACCCGCTGCACGGACTCTGCAGGTGGCTGCCACGGTCGAGGTGTAAGGTCACGCCCCCCGCCGGCAGCGCGAAATCCCAGGTGAGTTGCTCGCCGGCCGCAGCGGCTTCCTCGACCTGTCCGGTCGAGTTCCACTCAAGCGCCATCGTCTCGCCAGGCTCGCCAGCCCAGAAGGTTAGATCGGTACAGGCGACTCGCTCCGTGAGTCGCTCGTCGAAATCTACAGGTGTGCAGGCCGGGAAGAAGAGCAATGCGAGGGGAGCGTGCATGGTAGCATGCATACACCGCCCGGTCGCCTTCTGCTTTTGCCGAGCCACGGCGTCCCGCGTTCCGGCTTCTTGGAAGCTGCCGCTTCCCGCTTCCCGAAGCGCTTCCGTTGAAAAAGGTGCTTCCGCAATAGTCGGCCGCTTCCCTATGGAAGCACGGAAGCATGGGCCGCCGCCAGACTCCTCAGCGGGCCCGCTCACGGCCCCAGCGCGGCCGCGAGCGCGACCTGCAGCTGGTCCCCGAGCACCTTCCCCGGAAGCAGCTCGGCCTTGGCCACGGTGCTCGGTGCGACTCTGAGGAGCTCCGCTGCCGGCCGCTGGGTGAGCCCCCGGGCCGCCCGCCATGCCGCCAGGTCCGCACCGGTGAGGACGCGAGCCGGGACGGGCAGGGCCGGGCGTGTGGAGTCGGGGACGGCGACGGGCAATGGCGCGGCGGCCGGGCGGCCGAGCGAGGACCCCGCCGGGGCGGTGGTCGAAGCCGGGAGCGGCGGCCATGACGCCGAGGGCGGTGCCCATGCGGGCTGCATCGAAGCGGGGGCGACTCGGCGCTGAGGCTCCAGGCGCGACGGCTTCGCTGGCTGTCGAGCGAGATCGGCCGTGGGAGAGGTGCGCGCCGCAGGCCGGGTGTGCGACGGCGACCGGGTCGGCTCCGGCGACCACGGGCTGGTCTGGCACGTCGGCGTCGTTCGAACCGGTCGCGGCTCCCACATCATGCGATTCGCAGGGGCGGCCGCCGCCGGCATCGTGGTCGGGAGCGAGGCCGGCGCCGCCTGCGGGTTCGTCGCCGCCGGGCTGGCCCGTCCCTGTTGCGGTCGCACCTCGCTCAAGCGCTGCGTCGCCACCTGCATCGGCCGCGGTCGCACCTCGGCCTTCTGCGCCCGCTCCGCCGCCTCGCGCTCCTCGCGCCCAGCTTCCCACGCCGCGTTCGCCTCGCGCGTCTCCTCGTCGATCCTCGCCCATCGCGCGTCGAACTCTATACAGAACTGCCCGATCGACTCCCGACTCCGTTTGGCCCTCTCCTCGTTCTCCGCCTTCCTCGCCGCAGCCTTCGCGGCAGCGACCCGCGCGGCCTTCTCGTCCGAGGCAGCCTTCACCCGCCGCTCTCGCCCCTCGGCCAGCGCCTTCTTCGCCATCCGGACCCACATCCGCTAGGTGGTCGAGCACCGGTCCGCCGCGCACCGAAAATCTGCAAAGCGTGCTCGACGAGAGCACTAGTCGCAGTCGCGACCTCGACGGCCCTCGGTCCGTCGACGCAGTCAGGGGCGGCCAGGCCGGTGAAGGATTCGACGA
>CAIMSU010000025.1 GCA_903844155.1 uncultured Pseudomonadota bacterium
CGGGCGGAACTGAGAGCGTGGACATCGGGTGCAACCTGCCGCGGAAGCGGCCGAAAGCGCCACCTTATACGCCGAGTGTTGACGTGGCAAGAGCTGGATGGAAACATCGTGGAAGAAACTCGGTGTTTTCGAACGCACCCGTACGTTGTCGCCGGCAGCACCGATCCGGCGGTCCCGAACGGCACGTTCAGCGTCGTTGGCGAAGTTGGCTACCCAAACGGCAGTCAGTTGGCCGACGCGATCATCACCGCCGACGGCTTGGGCTGGTGTCTGGAGGCGGACGTCTACGAGCGCACCAACTCCGCCGACTGCAACAACCTCACCGGCTGGTGGCAGGTCGTCGGCGACCGCTCCGCGACGCTTGTGGAGGACGGCGAGGCGGACGGCTGCCCCTGCGGCTGCTGGGAGCCGTCCGACGGCGAGCCCGAGGCGTACTGTCGATAGCGCCGGTCCTCCCTACGGAAACCTGTACGCCGCCCCAGCGTTTGACCCGTTGACGTCATTCTCCCAGGACCCCATCCACAGGTCCGTCTGGCCATCGCCGTCAAAGTCCCCGGCGGCGGAGAGACCCACGCCAAGCGCGTCCCCGGCCGCCTCGCCGGAGTACCGGGCATCGGCGTCGTCGGCGACGAGCGAGCCGCTGACGGGCCCGTAGAACACGTACACGGCGCCGCTCCCGGTGTAGTCGGCGTTCCCGCCCTCGGCCGCGACGACGACGTCGGCGTACCCGTCGCCATCGAGATCGCGGGCGATGTCGAGGCTGAACCCGAACACGCCGTAGGTGTCCGCGCCGTAGATCCGCGCGGTCGCCGCTGACGCGCTGATCGTGCCAGTCGCAGCGGCATCCCCGGTGACGAGGTAGGCCGCGCCGGCGTAGGTCGCGTAGGTGCTGTCGTACATCGCGCTGGCGAGGATGTCGTCGGTGCCGTCGCCGTCCACGTCGCCGCGCCCGCCAACGCCGTTGCGGCCGAACTCCTCGTCGTCATGGGCCTCGCCGGTGATGGTGCGGTCGGCGTCCGCGAGGGTGCCGTCGCCGGTGATCGGCCCGTAGAACACGCCGACGGCGCCGCAGGTGGGCCCAGCAGTGTCGTCGCCGAAGTTGGCGATGAGCAGGTCGCCCTCGCCGTCGCCGTTCACGTCGCCGATGCCGGAGATGCCGTCGCCAGCGAGGTCCAACGCCACGTTTCCCGTGATGGTGTAGCCGTCGGACAGGGTGTACGCGCCGGACAGCGGCCCCGGGAGGATCCAGGCGGCGCCGCGGAAGTTGTCCACGCTCGTGCCGTACGAGCCGATGATCACGTCGCCGACGCCGTCGCCGGTGACGTCGGGCGAGGTGGACAGCTCGTAGCCGAGGTACTCGATGCCCTCGTTCGCGTTGGGGACGATGGTGGCGTCTGCGTCCGCGACGGTCACGTCCCCGCTCACGTTCCCGTCCACGACGTACACGACCCCGCTCCCGCCGCCGCCATCGTCGACCCCGTACGCGCTGACGGCGAGGTCGGGAACGCCGTCGCCGTCGAGATCATCGCCGCCCGCCATCCCCCAGCTCACGTAGTCGCTGGCGCCGATGCCGTGCACGGTCGCGCTCGCAACGTCGACGAGGTCGTGGTCGCCGGTCAGCGGCCCGTGGACGAGCATGGCGGCGCCCGTGAAGTCCGGGCTGCTCGGGCCCCAGCCGTACAAGCCCACCCAGACGTCGTCGTTGCCGTCGCCGTCCACGTCGCCCGCCGCCTGGATCGCGGTGCCGGCGTATTCGCCAGCCTGTCCGCGGAGGATCGTCGGCGCGGTGCTCACGTTCACGTCGCCGGTCGTGCGGCACGCGAGGTCCGAGCCGTTGCAGTCCTGGTCGATGCCGTCCTCGCAGATCTCGGTGGCGCCGGGGTTGATGCCGCTGTTCGCGTCGTTGCAGTCGCCTCCCGCGGCGACGTAGTTGGCAGGCGGATCGCAGGCGGTGACGGTGGCGGTGCTGCCGTAGCCGTCGCCATCGGCGTCGAGGTACCAGGTGGTCGCGTCGACGGCGTTCTCGTCGACGGTGCCGTCGCAGTTGTCGTCGATGCCGTTGCACAATTCGGGCGCGCCGGGGTGGACGGCGGGGTTGGTGTCGTCGCAGTCCGTCCCCCCGGAGGCGAGGGAGGTGTAGCCGTCGCCGTCGAGGTCGGTCGCGGCGCTGTCGCCTGAGTCGGTGGCGGAGTCGATGGCGGAGTCGACTGGCGCGGTGTCCCCGGAGTCGCCGTCGGGGTTGGTCACAGTGGAATCACCGGAATCGGCGTTCTTGACCGGGTTGGAGCAGCCAAAGGGGGCAAGGATGGCGACGAGGGCGAGCAGCGGCATCGGCGGGACCGGGGGTTGGGGCGATGGTAGCAGGGTTGACGGGGGGATGCCCGCGGCTCAGCGCCAGCGTGCGCGGGCGACGGCGTCGGCCTCGGCCTCGGCCTCGGGGATGCCTGCGCTCAAGGCGCGCTCCAGCGTGATCGCTCGGGCGGACGGGCCGGTCGTCGCGTTCACCCCATCTACGGTGGCCCCACCCGAACCCCCGCGCACTCCTGGGCGTGGCACGCGTCCGGCGCACCGCCTGTGTGCAGCGCCGCATCCGCCGCGCGGACCGGGTCGTACGCGTGGTCGTCCGCTGCGACGAACGCGTTGATCCGCATGGGCGTGAGCACGTTGGCGCCCTCGCCGTTCGCCACGTTCAAGCCCAGTAGTAGCCGCTGGAGTTCGTCGCGGACCGGCTGGGGGAGCGTCGCGGCGGCGCAGAGCAGGTCGTTGGGGATCCGCTCGGTCTTGGCGACGATGCGAAACGCGGTGGCTGGGATGCCCTGCGTTGCCTCCAGTTCGTGGAGGGCCGGCTCGAAGACCGCGCCGGCATCGTCCTGGCCACCGTGAACGGCAAGCAGCACGGCCTTGTGGTTGCCCAGAAAGTCCACCTGCTTGAACGCCGTCTCCGGATCGATCCCGCGGTCGACGAGGAGCCGGTGGGGGTAGAGGAACCCGGACGTGGAGGCGCGATCGACAAACGCGAACCGGGCGCCGCGGAGGTCCTCCAGATCGTGGAACCGGCTGCCGGCGTCGACGACGATGTACCCAGCCGCGGTCGCCGCCCCCGCTGCGATGTAGCTGACGAGCGGGTCCAGGCCCGGGTCCGCGGCTCTGGCCCGGACGTAGGCGTAGGGGCTGAATTCGCCGAGGTCCACGTCGCCGTTTCGCATCTGGCGCCCGAGGTCGTCGTACCCGGTTGCGACGTTCAGCTCGACGGGGACGTGGAGGCGGTCGGACAGCCACTCGCGAAAGCCCTCGTGCTCCTTGAGCAGCGCGGCCGTGTCGAGGTACGGGGTAAGCGCGATGCGCAGGTGGCTGAAGCCGGCGGGTGGCGCCCAGGGCGGCGCCTGCGCTTGCGCGGTCACGCCCGCGGGTGTGGTCGCCCCCATCGTCGTCGATGCCGTCGGGCTGCCCGAACAGCCGAGGGCCAGGCCGAGGAGCGCGATCACGGCGAGATCCCGGACGCCGCACAAACGCGGTTCCGACCCGCATTCTTGGCGGCGTAGAGCGCGCGATCGGCCGCCGCGAGCACGTCCGCGACCGAGCCGCCGTCGCCCGGCCACGTCGCCAGCCCGACGCTGACGGTGACCGGAGGCCGGGCTGGCACATCGTTCATCGTCGTTTCCACGGCGGCCCGAACGCGCTCCGCGACAAAGGAGGCTTCAGCCAGCGTGGCCCCGGGCAGGACGACGGCGAACTCCTCCCCGCCGTACCGGGCGCAGAGGTCGATGGCGCGAACTGCCCGGGCGATCCGGTCGGCGACCCCCCGCAGCACCTCGTCGCCGGCCGGGTGTCCGAGGAGGTCGTTCACGCGCTTGAAGTGGTCGACGTCGACCATCAGCAGCGACATCGGCGCGCCCGTCCGGCTGCACCGGGAGACCTCCTGCGAGAGCGCCTGCTGGAACCGGCGGTGATTGTAGAGGCCGGTGAGCCCATCCCGCTCCGCCAGGCGCTCCAGTTGTTCGTTGGCTGCGCGCAGCTCCGCCGTGCGTTCAGCGACCGTCGACTCGAGGTTCTGGCGCTCGACCGCGAGCGCCGCCGCCATCTGGTTCAGGGTTCCGGCCAGGTCCCCAAGCTCCGACCGGCCCATCGGCGGGATGCGAACCGCCAGTTCGCCTTGCCCCATGCGACGAGCCCCTGCCTGCAGAACCCGAAGCGGGCGGACGACGAGCGTGGTCAACAACCCGGAGAGCGTGAGCAGGACGGCCACCGCGACCCCCCCGGAGGCGACAAGCCAGCGGGATCGCTCGGCATCTACCTCAGCGAGCATGTGCTCGAGTGAGTAGGTGGCCGTCACCGTGCCCCACCGCACCCCGGCCATCGCCGGCACGGCTACGCGAAGCTCGTTGGCGCCGTACGCCCACGTGGGTGTGGGACTTGCGACGGCGGCCCTGGTGAAGGCGTCGTCCTGCACGCTGTTGAAGCGCTGGGGGTCACTGTTGGCGAGCACGTGGAGGTCGCCGGACACCACGGAGATGACCTCCAGGTCTGCATCGTGCCCGTTCGCGGTGGCCTGGGAGACGAGGTTGTCCAGGGCGGCGTCATCGTTCTGCGCGAGGAAGACGGCAGCGGACAGGCCGACCGTCTGGAGGACCTCCACCGCCCGCGCCCGCGTTGAGTCCATCACCTCGGTGCGCTGCTGGCGCGCCTGGACGAGCGCGAGCAACACCAGCGCGAGGGCGAGCAGCCCCGGCACGAGGGTGGAAAGGAGACCGCGGACGCCCATCTGTTGGAGTGTATCTCGGCGTTCGGATTCCCGCGTTCGGGCAGCGCCCGGAGCCCCGCACTGGCCCCATGCCCGCCCGTGCCGGAACGGCCCCGGGCTTGAGCGGCGTCCCGCGGCGGCCGTCTGGACCGGCGAAGGGGGGAGCGAGCCGCCCAGATGAGGCGGAACGACCCGCGCGATCGCCCATCGCGCCATACATTCCCCGCATGAAAATCCTCGTTCTCGGAGCCACCGGCGCCACGGGCAGCCACCTCGTCAACCAGGCCGTGGCGCGGGGGATGGCGGTGACCGCGCTCGTCCGCGATGCCAAAAAGCTCGTGCCACGCCCCGGGTTGACGATCATCGAGGGTCTGCCGACGCAGTCCCCGGATCTTGGTCGAGCCCTGGCGGGTGTGGACGCCGTGCTCAGCGCGCTCGGGCCGCGCGCGAAGGCCGATCCGATCTGCCCGGACACGGCGACGGCGCTCGTCGCCGCGATGGCAGAGGCCGGCGTCAAACGCCTGATCTGGCTCTCGGCGAGCGGGGTTGGGGACAGCCGGGAGGCGATGAACGCGGCCTCGTTCGTGTTCGGGCGCATCATCATCCCGCTGCTGCTCGCGAAGCCCTACGCGAGCCACGCCCGCGCCGAGGCGATCGTGGGCGCCAGCGCGCTCGACTGGACCGTGCTGCGGCCGCTGGAGCTGACGGAGAAGCCCACGGGCAAGGCCGTGGCCGTTACGTGCACGCCCGAAGCGAAGGTTGAAAGCCTGAAGATCGCCCGGGCCGACCTCGCCGGCTTCATGCTCGACGAGGTGGAGCGCCGCGCGTGGCTACGGCAGATGCCGCTCGTCCACGGGTAGTCACCCGGCCTTGCGCCGCCTGCCAGCCACGAGTCCAAGCCCGACGATCAGCGCGACAACGGCATCCCCGCGCGCGTCGACCGTCGCACAGCCGCCCGTCGACGGGTGTACGTCGTGGCTGCCGCCGCCGTTGCCCGAACCCGTGTCGCCCGAGCCGGTGTCACCGGTTCCGGAGTCGGTACTGTCGGCGTTGGTGGCGACATCCACGTTGGCCTTGATCCAGTCGAGGTACAGGTCCACGCGCGTGTCGCCGGACGTGCTGCCTTCGCACGTCCCCGAACCGTTCGTCGACCGCCCAAAGCTGTGGACGGCCACGAGCGCGCCGGCCTGACCGTCCTTCAACTCGAACACCGGCCCACCGCTGTCGCCGCCGCAGGTCGCGCTGCCAGCCGGGTCGTAGCCGAGCATGAACTCGCCTTCGAGCGCTGAGAGGGGAATATCGGCGAATCGCTTGGCATATCCTGCGTCGTACGCGTTGGCGCTCGTGGAGCCCCAGCCAACGTAACGGTAGGGCTTGCCGATGTCCGCGTTGGTGATCGGGATGGCGTTCAGCACGTTGCCATCGAGATCGTAGGGGTGCGGGACGTGGACGAGGCCCAGGTCGGCCACGATCGTGCTGCCGTCCGGTGAGACCGAGTAGTCCGGGTTCGTGAACCAGTCGTCCGCAGCTTCCTCGGGCGCGCCCTGGGCCCAGATCGCGCCCATGTAGACGTGCAATTCGGTGAGGCCCTCGTTGTCGACGTCCGTGAGGCAATGTGCGGCGGTCAACACCCAGTTCGGCGCGATGAGCGTGCCGGTGCAGATGTAGACGGTCCGCCAGTCGGCGGTGGCGTGGCGCAGCATCACCGCCTGCGGATAATCGTCGGTCGCCGTGCCGTTCACGATGGGTGGGGGCGGCGGGTCGGCGAAGGCGAGGGCCGCGAGCACGGAGAGAGCGGGGGCGAGGAACATTGCGGCGTGGTATCGTGTGGGCGCGTGCGAGGTGTGCCGAGCGCGGGGGCCGGCGGCGTGCGAGAGATTGGGGCCGCAATTCCGATCATGACTTCTACCATGAATGGCGAATTATCCTGTTGCTTATTGATATTGACGGTGAGGTACTTTGATCACATCCTCAGTCGATGGCCTCGACCCTGCTCGAAAACGCGACGCTCCGGTTCACCCGGGATCTCCGGATGAACGGGCCGCCGATTCTGGCGCTCGGAGTACCTCGCGCCAGGATCGGCGTTGATTTTTCGGCGTTCCAAGGCCACGTTCGCCGCCAGCCGCCGAGTACGGCAGCCGGCACCGAACGTGCGGGGAACGCCGCGCGGGGGGCCATTGCTCTCGCCAATCGCGCGCTTTCAGCCACTTACGAGGTGAATGTTTGCCCAGCGCCAGCAATGGCCCCCCGGGCGCGGCGCTCGGCGACTTTTGACCCCGGTCACGATTGAATCCGCGACTTTTGGGCCGGGTCTGGGGCGCCGGCCTCCCTCGCGCACGCCGAGCGGGCACCGTTACACTGCTCGCGATGCGCGTCATCGTCGTCCGTCACGCGGAGAAGTCCGCGAACCTGCCTTCATCCCCGCTCACCGCGTCGGGGCGCGACTCGGCGGTCGAGACGGGCGAATGGCTACGAGCCTACGGCGTCGTCCCAGTGCTCGTCGCGCATTCGAACACCGTCCGCACGCGCGAGACGGCCGAGTACGCGCTGTCGGCGTTCGGGCTGAACCTTTTGAGCGTCGTGCCGCGCGTCCTGCTGCCTGAGCCAATGCCGGGATCGCCGAACGACTGGGCGAAGCGGATGCGGCAGGTCCGAGAGGCGCTGAACGGCGTCCGAATGGTCGAGCACCTCGAGGGCGACGCGATCCTCTTCGTCCACCGGGCGACGCAGTACCTCGTGCAGGACGCCTACGGGGGCGCGGCGTTCCTCGTCCCGCGCGAAAACCGGGGTTGCGCCTACGTCCTCGACGTGCCGACGAACGCGCAGGAGGCGCGCTGCGTGGCGGCCTGGCCCGGCCATCCCAAGCTCTCGCGCGTCCCGGAGTAGGCGGCGCCGTGCCCGCAACGTGGTAGGCGGCGGCCGTGGAGCCCATCGCCGATCCCCCCTACGCCGAGCGGCCCACCGATCCAGGGCGGCCGCCCCAGCGCCGTCAGGGGTTCGGGCGGGGGCGCGTCGTCGGCCTCGTGGTCCTGCTGGCGCTGTCGCCGATCCTCGTCTCCTACGGTCGCGCGCTCACCGCTCCGGGCGACGACTCCGTCTTCATCCGCACGGTGGAGTGGGTGCGCGATCATGGCGGCGCGGGGCTCGTCTCCGAGGTGGAGCGCCTCTGGTACACCGCGAACGCGCCACCCACCGGCGGACCGCCGCCCGAGATCCCCGCCGCACCCGAGGCCGAGGTCGCCCCGACGGCGCCGACAGCCGCACCCGAATCCTCCGACATGGAGCTTCCCCTTGCGATCTCCTCGCCTGCCTCGCCAACGCTACCGGGCGAGGGCGAGTGGCGACCCGCCGGCCGGCTCGTCAACGGGCGCTCGGCGGTTCTGACGACCTTCGTCCGGCCCGACGATGTGCACACCAGCTTGCTCGTCGGCGTTGCGCGCCTCGACCCGAAGCTGCTCGCCTACCACTACGTCGCGGGCCTGACCGAGCCCGGTGGCGGTCCGGGGCCCGAGGGCGGCAAGCTCCCGAAGGCCTGGCTCAAGGGGCTCGTCGCGACGTTCAACTCGGGCTTCAAGCACGATGACTGCCTCGGCGGGGCGCTGGTGGCGGGGCGCACGGAGGGGAAGATGGTCGACGGCATGGCCACGTTCGTCGTCGACACGGACGGCGCAGCGCACGTTGGCGCGTGGGGCAGCGCCGAGCTCCCGGCCGCAGACCACATCGCCGGTGCCCGTCAGAACCTCTCGCTCATCGTCGACGGCGGCGCGGTCGCCTCGGACATCGGCGGCAGTGACGAGCTGCGATGGGGAAAAACGCTTGGTCGTACGGTGCTTGTCTGGCGATCCGGCGTTGGCGAGACGGCGGACGGGGCGATCGTCTACGTTGCCGGCCCCGGATTCACGGTGGCGTCGCTCTCGGACATCCTCCAACGCGCGGGCGCTGTGCGCGCGATGCAGCTCGACATCAACGACAACTGGGTGTCGTTCATGACCTGGACCGACGGCAAGCCGTCCAACCTGCTCAAGGACATGAAGAAGCCGGCCGACCGCTACATGCAGCCGGGAAACCGGGACTTCTTCGCGGCGACGGCGCGGTGACCGGGCGCAATCAACCGCGCCCCTACGGACGCGTCCGACGGCCTTACCCGGGCGCTGCGGGCGCCGCCGGGGCTGCTGGATCGGGGGCCGTCATTCCGTCGGGCATCTTCGCCGGGCCCTCGTCCTTCATGTCCGCGAATCCGACATGGGTCGCCCCACAGACGCGCACAAGGTCCATCACGCTGACCACGCGCCCGTAGATGCTGTCCGGGTCCGCGTCGATGAACACGATGCGGTCCTCGCTCGCCCGGCCGTTCAGGCGGTTGGTGACGTCCTTCTGCAGCTCGTCGTCCGTCTCCATCTTCATGTTCAGGGCGGTCGTGCCATCCTTGTAGACGGCGACCATCAACTGCTCGGGCGGCGGCACGTCGGGCTTCGGGGGCGGATCGATCGGGGGCAGGTTCGACGCCATCTTCTGTACGGTGATCGGCGTGAGCACCATGAAGATGATCAGGAGCACGAGCACGACGTCGATGAGCGGCGTGACGTTGATCTCGTCCATCCCGCCTTTCTTCTTGCTGCCTACGCTCATGCCCATGGTCTACTGGTCCTTCTTCTTTTCGGCGGCGAGCATGATGGTGTCGGTCGCCGGCACGTCCTTGTGGATCGTGTCCATGACCTCGCGGAACTGCCGGTAGGTCACGGCCTGGTCGCCCTTGATGAGGATCTGCTTGGTCCCCCGCCGTTTGATGACCTCGTCGACGAGATGGTCGATGGCGACACGGTCGCGGTCGATGAACACGGCACCGTCGTTCCGGATGGAGACGACCAGGTGCTGGCCCATGTCCTTCTCCTCCTCAGCCGTCTTGACCTTGGGGAGCTTCACGTCCACGCCGGCGGAGAGCATCGGCGTGACCACCATGAAGATGATCAGCAGCACGAGGACCACGTCCACCAGCGGTGTGACGTTGATCGCGGCGATGGGGCCGCCTGTTTTTCCGCCGACCTGCGCGCCCATGGTCTACTTCGCCGCCCGGAGTTCGCGGCTGTGAAGGTCCTTCTCGCCCCAGTCCTCGATCTCCTGCATGGCGGTGGTCATGTCTTTCTGGATGTCGTCCAGGATCGCGTTGAAGGCGTTGTAGATCCAGATCGCGACGATGGCGACGGTGATGCCGACGGCGGTCGAGACGAGCGCCTCCGAGATGCCGCCGGAGATGGCCGTCAGGTCGCCGCCGCCCGCGGTCGACATGACCGCGAACGCGTTGATGATGCCGAAGATGGTGCCGACGAGGCCGACGAAGGGCGCCGTGGAGCCGGTCGTGGCGAGGATGTTCATGCCCGTGCGCAGGTTCGCGACCTCGATCGGGGCGCGCATCTCGACGCCGCGCTTGAGCGCCCGCAGGCCGTGCTCGGAGGGCTCCTTCGCGTACTGCTCGAGACCGGCCCGCAGGATCACGCCGAGGTACGAGAGCTTGTAGGCCTCATCCTTGACGATCTTGAGCGACGCCTCGATGTTCCCCTCGCTCATCGGTCCGCCGATCGCCTCGCCGAGCATGCGCGACTGCTTGCGGGCGCGGGAGTACAGCATCGCGCGCTCGATCGCCACGTAAACGCAGCCGAGGAGCATCAGGATCAGCACCAGGAAGACGCCCTTGGCAGGGCCGCCCATCGAGATCCAGAGGTGTTGCGGAGTAAGGTTCATGAAAACGTCCTGACGGGAAGGAGGGTCGGGGGGCCGACGAGCGGCGGCCCTAGTGGAGCTTGAAGTGGTAGTTGTACTGGAAGGCGACCTTGACTGCCTGGTCGCCGTCCTTGTACGGATAGAAGCGCGACGACATCGCGGCCTGGATCGCGGCGTCCTTGAAGAGCTCGTTGCACTTGGTCGCCTCTGCACCCGACGGGATGCCCTGCTCGTCGATGGTGATCTTGACGACGCAGTCGGCCTCCTGGTTCAGCGCCTTGGCCGCCTCCGGATAGGTCGGCTTTACCCGCATCTTTTCCTGCACGGCGCCCCAGTAGACGGTCTTGACGCCCGTCCCACCAAGCTGTCCGCCGAGCGTCCCGCCGACAACCCCGCCGACGACCCCACCAACAACACCGCCAACGACGCCACCTTCGACACCACCCTCTACGCCGGCATCTGCCGGCGGGTCGTCATGCGGCGGCTCCTCCTGCAGCGGCACCGGGTCGACGGGAACGATGGGGTCCGGGATCTTGATCACGTCCTTGTGGACGTGCGGATGCGTGCTTCCCGCCGGTGGCGGCGGCGGTGGGGGCGGTGGCGGTGCGAGATCGACGGCCGCGAGCACCTCCTCGTCGGGCTTCTTGACCGCCTCGACCACGCGCGACCCGGCCCAGACCAGCGTGGCCATAAAGGTGCCATTCAGGCAAAGCGACAGGAAGAAAGCGCCTGCCTGGCGCTTTCGCTGACGTTGGGCTCCTCGTCCGACGTTGTCGAACATCGCTACCTTCCCGGATCGGGGTGCAGTCTACTCGCCCAAACGGCAATCCGCTCAAGCGCCAAGGTCAACGGACGGTCAGTTTTCAGGGCCGGCTCACGCGCGACCGGCGGGGTCGGCCGATAGTTCGACGATCCGCTTGTCGGCTGCGTCGAGCTTTTCATGGCACGCGCGCACGAGCGCAACGCCCTCCTCGTAGAGCGCGAGCGCCCGTTCGAGCGGGACCTCGCCGCGCTCCAGCTCACGGACGCGCTCCTCAAGCTGGCGCAGGGCTTCCTCGAACGTTGGCGCGGCGACGGGGTCGGACATGCCTCTCCTTTAACGCCTCGGCGGGACGGACCGGATCCGCTCGATCTGTTCGACGGGGTACGACAGCTTTGACCCCGTCGCCGTGTCGAACGCGACGAGCACCGATGCGCCCTCGCGGTTCAGAGCAATGCGCTCGGGGATCAGCGTGAGCTCCCGCCTCGACTGGTCCTTGGCCGAGAGATACACGACCTCCAACCAGAATGATTGCTGGATCGCACGCTCGACGGCGGTCCGAGTCTCCCCGGGCGTCGTCCGTGGGACGGGCTGCGGGCCGCGACGGGCCTGCGTGCGCTGGGCCGCGGACGACCCAGGGACGGGCCGGAGATCGTCGGGCTGGGTGTCCGCAGAGTGTGCGCGGGCGACGGGGTCGTCGCGCAATTCCCGGGCTTCCGCCAGGAGCTTGTGGAGCCGCTCGCGCGCGCCGACGGCCTCGCCGTCCGCAGGGTAGCGCCGGACCTCGCGCGCGGGGTTGAACCCGAGCCGCTCCAGCTCCGCCGAGATCTCCGGCAGGTGCGCCGGGTCGATGGCGTACAGCCCGGGTGCGAAGCGATGGAGCACGAACGACTTGACGCCGCGGGAGGCCTCAAAGCGCTTCACCACCGAACGATGCACGGTCAACGCCATGATCTCGTGGAACTCGACGTCGCCCTCCTGGCCCATCCAGCCCCGGAGCGTGTTCTCCACGTTCTCCGGCAGGCCGATCTGCGAGTAGTCCCGCAGGAAATCCAGCAATTCCTCGCGTCGCCAGCCCTTGGTCAGCGCCTGCTCAATGCTGACCTCGGTGATCTTGTACGTGTTCGCCCGGTCGCAGCCCACCAGCTCGGCGATCTCGCCGATGCGGAAGAGCATCATCGGCGCAAGGCCCGCCGGCGCCATGATCTCGTAGCTCGGGGTCAGGTAGAACTTGGAGAAGCCCTCGTCGTCCGACGGCTCCAGCATCGCCTTGGCACGCGGGGAGAGCCGGTAGAACTTCTGCTGGCCCCACACGCCAAGCTCGACCATGCCGCACGCGATCAGCGGCGTGAAGGCGTAGTTCTCCCGGTCCGACCCGCGGGTGTTGAGGTACTGGTCCTTGTGGAACCGCTCCCGCCAGTCCTCTCCACGCTTCCAACGCCGGTAGATCGCCTGCAGCGGCGCCTCGGGGATCCACTCGCCCGCGCCCGCATGGATCGCCCAAAGCAGCCACTCCGCCATTGGAAACCGCTGGTCCAACGCACGGAAGACCAGATCGCGCTGGTCCTCAGGCTCCAACTGCAGCCACTCCTCGACCACGTCGCGGTTCACGGCGATCCGGTCGCCGCGCAGCTCGATCATGCCGTGCAGCATGAGGAAGTCATAGTG
This sequence comes from uncultured Pseudomonadota bacterium, assembly GCA_903844155.1. Classification (GTDB taxonomy): domain Bacteria; phylum Myxococcota_A; class UBA796; order UBA796; family SXON01; genus CAIUMM01. The sequence goes on from CAIMSU010000025.1 coordinate 12,888, forward strand.
CAGGTTGAAGACCTCGCTGTCCGGCGCCCAGATCTGGGCGAAGAACCTGTCGAGATCGTCCTTGTGCTGCTTGAAGACCTCCTGGCGCTGCGTCAGGCGCGGCGGGCGCTGATCGAGCCAGGTCGCGAGCGTCGCCAGCGAGAAGTCGATCGGCGGACAGAAGGGGCGCTGATCGACGACGCGGATCTCCTCGTGCTGGAACGTCGGGAGCTCAAGCTCCGCGCCGAGCTGCGCGAGCAGGGGGTCGATGAGGGGCTCGGGGACGAGGTAGTAGAAGCCGTCGCCCGTCGCGGCCGGCACGGGGCTGGAGGCGCAGACGAGCCCGCGATCCGAGAGCGCCTGCATCGTCCGCGCCCAGTCGTGCTCGCGCCCGCCGAGCGTGAGCGAGAGCTCCTTGTGGAACTCGTCCGCGTGCGCGAGGCCGCCGCATTGCACTAGTGCGGCCAGCGCCTGCCGGTCGCGCTGGTGCACCTGCGAGAGCAGCCCGCCGAGCCGGTTGCCCTGGGCGAGCGCGCGCACGGTGAGCTGGATCATCCGGTCGGCGTCCACGCCCCGCGCCATCTGCCCGCCCATCGCCTTGTAGAGTGCCGTGAGGATCGGCTCCGGCAGCTTCTGGAACCAGCCGACGAGATCGTCAAGTTGCACGCGGCTCATCGTCCGGCGGCGGGCCAGGCCGCTCGCGGGCTTCCACCGCTTCTTGTGGATGCGCGGACGGTGCACCATCTTTCCGCTCGCGGGCACCGCTACGCCCGGGGCGTCCTGATCCTCGCGCACCAGCCGACGTCCGCGGGGTCGGCCGGAACCCCGATCGTCCCCGAGATCGCGCGACTCCGGGCGCGGCTCGGCTTGATCGCGAAGCACCTCGCCGGCATCGCCCTCGCCCGGTCCCCGACGCCGACGGCGGCGCTTCCGACGTTTTCCGGGTTCCCCCGACGACTCTTCCGGCCCGACGCCCTCGGGCATGCTCTCATCAACGCTCATGGTGCTTCCCCATCGGTCTGCTTCCTACTTGGCAACGGCGGATGAACCCGCCTCCTGGACATGGTAGCGGTACCCCTGCTCGGTCAGGAACAGTTGGCGTTTCATCGCAAACTCCTGCTCCTTGGTGTCCCGCGTGACGATCGTGTAGAACCAGGCGCCGTCCTTCTTGGGGCGCAACACCCGACCCAGCCGCTGCGCCTCCTCCTGGCGCGAGCCGTAGCTCCCGGAGATCTCGATCGCGACGTTCGCGTCGGGCAGATCGATGGAGAAGTTGGCGACCTTGGAGACGACGAGCAGCTTGATGCGGCCGTCGCGGAACTTCTGGAACAGGACCTCGCGCTCGCGTGGAGGCGTCTCACCGGTGATCAGCGGCGCGCGTTGGGTGGCGGCGATCTGCTTGAGCTGGTCGAGGTAGGTGCCGATGACGAGGACGTGGTCGTCCTTGTGCTTCTTCAGCAGGCCGTCGAGCGCCGCCATCTTGGCCGGATTGGCGGTTGCGACGTGGATCTTCGTCATCTCGCTCGCGTCCTCGTACTTCTTGCGCGCGGCGGCGGTCTGAAAATCGACGCGCACCTCGTAGCAGCGGGCCTCGGCGATGAACCCGCGCTCCTCCAGCGTCTGCCACGCCATGTCGTAGCGGCGGGGGCCGACCAGCGAAAAGACGTCGCCCTGCCGGCCATCCTCGCGCACAAGCGTGGCGGTGAGGCCGAGCCGGCGCCGGGCCTGAACGTCTGCCGTGGCGCCGAAGACGGGTGCGGGCAGCAGGTGGACCTCGTCGTACACCAGCATGCCCCAGTTGCGGTCGCGGAACAGGTGCAAGTGGGCGAATTCGTCGGTCTTCGACGCCCGCCACGTCAGCATCTGGTAGGTCGTCACGGTGACGGGCCGGATCTCCTTCGTCTCGCCGGTGTAGGCGCCGACGTCTGCGGCGGTCAGCGTCGTCTTGTCGAGGATCTCCCGGACCCATTGATGCACGGCAGCCCCGTTCGTCGCCAGGATGAGCGTGTGCTGCTGCACCTTCTGCATCGCCGCGATCGCGACGATGGTCTTGCCCGCGCCGCAGGGCAGCACGATCACGCCATGCCCGCCTGAAACCTGCCCTTCCTGAAACCAACGGTCGGCCGAGGCGCGCTGGTAGTCGCGGACGACGAACGGCTTGCCGTTCTGGACCATCGTCTCGCGAAGCTCAAAGGGCATCGGGTCGCCCGGCAGGAACCCGGCGAGGTCCTCCACCGGCCAGCCTTCCAGCAGCATGCGCTGCTTGAATACGCCGCGATGTCCGCCGCTGACCGCGAAGTACCGGTTCCCGTCCGCGACGAGCAGCTCCTTCACGGGCTTGAGGTTGCCGACCAGCTTCGCGATGTAGGCAGTCGCGAATTCCAGCCGCAGCAACGCCGGATCGCTCGGGTGCGTGACGAGCTTGACGAGGCCGTAGCGGTCGACCGTCTCGGAGATCCGCGTGAGGACATCGGGCGGGACGTCGAACTTCGAGAAGGCGCGTAGCCCCTCGATGATCTCGTCGCGCTTCAGCCCGCTCGACGCCGCATTCCATAGCGACAGCGGGTGGATGCGGTAGGTGTGCAGGTGCTCGGGGCTGGTTTCGATCTCGGCGAAGCGGGACAGGAAGTCACGAACTTCTTCGTACTTCGGGTGCTTCGTCTCCAACAGAACCTTGCCATCGCCCTGGACGATGAGGGGGTTGTCAGGCCTGACGTGCATGAGCCATCAGTGCGACCTCCGGGGTCGGGACCACGTGAGCGTAGTCTACGAATTGTAACGGGAGATCGGTCCGTATCGAAGGCACGACGGTTGCCCGACGGGTGAGGCCAGATAGACGACACCCTTTGCCGCCCGGGAGCGCTGCTCCGAGCTGGCGGATTGCCGAGTCGCGTGACGCGAGGTCAGGCGGAGCCCAGCGACACCAATATTACGCACAAAGAAGCGGGTGTCAAGGGCTTTGGGCCGCTACTCAAACCGGTAGCTCGCCTGCGTCGCGAACACGTGCGCGGGCAAGCCGTCCGCGTGCAGCCGGTCGCGCAGCGGCGTGACTCCCTCCACGGGCAGGCCGACGGCGCGCCGTTCGGTGTTGATGAGCTCGGTGACCAGCACGTGCTTGCCCGCAAAGCCGGGGAGCATCGTTGCCACGGCCTCGGACTCGCCGTAGGCACACCCCGCGAGGACCCAGTCCGCGCCTGCATAGTCCGCGGCTGAGGCGATCCAGGCAGGGGTGGCGAGCCGGGTGAGGGCGAGGTCGAGGTGGACAAGGCGGCCGACGCCCGGGACGGTCAGCTCAAAGATTCGGGGGGCGACGCTTGCGACAGGGCCGCGGTCAGCGGCCTCGCGTCCGGCGCGCAGGATGCCGAGGCTCCGGGACGGCCGAAAGGCGATGATGCTGGCTTTCAAGTAGTGGTTCAGCGGGCGGACGGGCGACGTCGCCACGTACGGCATCGACCGCACGGTGACCCCGTCGACGGTCACTTGCGAGGTGGACGTCAGCCCGAGGGTGGCCTCGCCCAGCGTCCCATGCCCGCGCAGCCAGGCAAGGATCGCCTCATCTGCGAGCACATCGGGGTGTTTACCGGCGGCGAGCGCCGCCACCGTCCCGCGGAGCCGCTCGGGGGCAGGACCGGTGAGGACGACGACGTCGCCGTCCGCGATCTCCACGGGATCGAAGACGATCGGCCGGCCCGCCCATTCCAGGCGGATGTCGGCTCGGTCCGGGTGGGTGAGGCGCAACTTCCAGGCAAAATCGTGCTTGATGGTCTTGGCGTAGAGCGCGCCTTTCGGCTGGGATCCAGGCCCCACGGCGGGCTTCGCGGCGCTCATGCGAGCACCGGCGCGACCTGGTCCATGGCGTGGTCGATCTCCGCGCGCGTGATGACCAGCGGGGGCGCGAACCGGATCACCTGCCCGTGCGTGTCCTTGCAGAGCACACCGCGCTCCTGCAGCGCCTCGCAGAACGTCCGCGCTGTGCCGCTGGCCTCGTGCACCTCCACGCCGATCAGCAAGCCGCGCCCGCGCACCTCGCGCACGTGCGGGCTGTGCAACTCGTGCAGGCGTTCCATGAAATACCCGCCAAGCTCAGCCGCCTTCGCCGGTAGTTGCTCGTCGACGATGACGTCGAGCGCCGCCCGCCCGATCGCCGCCGCCATCGGATTCCCGCCAAAGGTGCTGCCGTGGTCGCCCGGTGTGAACACGTTCATCACGGCGTCGTCCGCGCAGAACGCGCTCAGCGGGTACACGCCCCCACCAAGCGCCTTGGCCACGGTGATGCAGTCGGGCCGGATGTCCTCGTGCTCAAACGCCCACATCCGGCCGGTCCGCCCCAGGCCGGTCTGGATCTCGTCCAGGAACATGAGCACGTTGTGCTGCGTGCAGATGGCGCGGACGGCCTTGAGGTACCCCTCGGGCGGGACGACAACGCCCGCCTCGCCCTGGATCGGCTCGAGCAGCACCGCCGCTGTGTCGGGCGTGATCATCGCCTCGATCGCTGCGGCGTCTCCATACGGGACCACATCAAAACCCGGCGTGAACGGCCCGAAGCCCGCGCGGTACTGCGCTTCGGTCGAAAATCCGACGATCGTGATCGTCCGACCATGGAAGTTGTTCGCGGCCACGATGATCCGCGCTCGCCCCTCCGGGATGCCCTTGACCGTATGCCCCCACTTTCGGCATGCCTTCAGGCCCGTCTCCACGGCCTCCGCCCCGGAATTCATGGGCAGCGAGCGGGAGAACCCCGAGACCTCGGAGAGCCGCTTCAAGAAGGGGCCAAGCTGGTCGTTGTGGAACGCCCGGCTCGTCAGCGTGACTCGATCAAGCTGCTCGCGGGCTGCGGCGAGGATGCGGGGGTGGCGATGCCCCTGGTTCAACGCCGAGTAGCTCGACAGCATGTCGAGGTACCGGCGCCCGTCCTGGTCGGTCACCCAGACGCCCTCCGCGTGCGTGACGACGACGGGCAGCGGGTGGTAGTTGTGCGCGCCGTACGTTGCGGCGAGCGCGGGCGCGGAGGGATCAGACGGGGTCGGGGCGGACATCGGCGGCGGGTAACCCGGACCCGCCCAGCGGCGGTCGGACTCGCGGTCCGTCGTTCAAACCTTGTCGATGACGATCGCCTTGATCCGCTGCTTCAACGTCCCGGGTAGCCCGAAGGTCCAGCCGCCGGAGGCCATGCCCTCAGCCAGCGTGGCCGCCATCGGGAAGGACTCCTGCATGTCCGGGTCCGTGCGCCGCGCGTCCGGTTTGTCGAACCAGTCGAGGTCGGGGACGCGCACGCCGGTCTCACCCTCTTTCGTCCGATAATGGTGCTTCGCGGTTACGATCACGGCGCGCCAGGGGTGCTTCTCCCAGTCGTCGGTGGTCACGGTCTTCATCACGACGCGGGTGCCGACTGCGCCAAGTACGACCAGGGACTTCAAGTCCTCGGGGGCGATCTCCCCGCCCTGCCTGCCGCCGACCGCGTGCACGTCCACGATTCGTCGCTCCCCGGAGAGGTTGATCCCGGCAAAGCAGACGAGATCCATCCGCATCCGCGGGGCGACGGTCCATTCCATGGGTTCAGCTCCCGAGGAGCTGGGTCATGACGTCGTCCGTCAGGCGCGCGGGATGGCCGCGCCAGATGACCTTGCCGTCCTTCACCAGCGCCGCGGCGGGGATGCCAGAGACCTGGAACGCCTGCGACATCGTGCCTTGATCCGTCTCCTTCCCAACGGGGAAGTCGATCTTGTTGTCGGTGATGAACTGCGTGACCATGTCGTCCGTCGCGGTCTTGGTGACCTTGGTGAGCGCGACGATGCCGAGTCCCTTGGACTTGTACTTTTCCAGCAGCGCCGGGAGCTTCGGCATCTCCTCCTTGCAGTGCGGGCACCAGGCCTCCCAGAAGACCACGAGGGTGACCTTGTTGTTGGCGTAGGACCCCTGATCCTTGGTGAACCACTTCTGCACTTCGATGGGGTGCGCGTCCGTGCCGACCACGTTCACTTCGCTCGCCATGCGGACCGCGGCCTTGCCGGCGCGCGTGGTGGCGAACTTCGACTGCATCTCGGCGAGCTTGGCCTTGGCGGTCGGGTAGTCGTTGGTCTTCAGGGCGTTCTGCACGTCCTCCATCAGCTTGCTGGCGGCAGCCTCATCCTCGGGCGAGGCGGATGGGGTCGCGCTGACAGGGCCGGCCGGGCGGGACTTCTGCGCTTCCTCGAGCTTGGCGACGCGATCGTTCAGCTTGTCGACATCCGACTTCAGGGCGCAGCCAGCGAGGGCCAGCGTGAAGAGCGTCGGGACAACGAGCGAAAGGGCGCGGGACGGGGCAGAGCGTAGGGACAAGGGGACTCCAGATCCGGCCGCGGTTAACGCGGGATCCCGGTTCAAGCAGCGTCGGGACGCAAGTTGACGGGACGCATGCCCATGACGAGCGAGTCCACGATCTCGCCGTCACGCCACACGGCCGCGCGGCGCAGTCCTTCCTCCGCGAACCCGAAGCGGCGATAAAGGGCGATGGCGCGGGTGTTGTCGGGGTACACCTCCAGGCCGAGGCGGTCGATTCCCTGCCATCGGGCGGCGTCAACCAACGCGTCGAGCAGCGCTCGCCCCACGCGCCCGCCTTGCGCCGCCTCGCGCACCGTCATCCCGACGATCGCGCCTCGATGACACGGGAAGGCCTCCGGATGCAGGCCGGCGTGCCCGACGATCACCCCGCCACGCTCCGCGACCACCATCGTTGCCGTCCCGGGGTTGGCCAGGCGGGCACGCCAGAGCGCCTCCGTGGTGCTCGCCACCTGCATCGTCCCCCACCGCACGGACGGCTCCCGGAACGTGGCGACGAAGGCGGGGGCGTCGTCGGCCGTGGCCCGCCGGAGGGTGACGGGCGCGGAATTCGTGCTGGGCGGGGACCAGGCCGGGTGCGGTTTGACGGGAGGCGGTGGTGAGAAGCCGGGGCGAAGCAGGGCGACGCCGATGGTGTCGAGGGGTCCGCTGGGGGTGTGGCGGTGGTCGCGCTTTCGGTACTCCACCGCGGCACCCCGGTCGCAGAGCCAGGCGATCCCGTCGTCGTCCGCGGGAAGTTCTGTCTCGATGCGGTCGACGTTCAGCCAGCCCCACGCCAGATCGGTCACGGCGTCGAGCAGGGGCGCCGCGTCCTGCGCTGTCGCCGCGACGAGGCGGAGGGTCGCGACGTGCCGACAACGAAGGTTGCGGTGGAATTCGAGCTCCGTCATCCCCACCAGGGTTGGGCCCGCGACCGTGGACCGGAAGAGCCCCAGTCGATGGACGTCGAGGTTCCCCAGACGCGCGACAAACGGAGCCAACCCCTCGAACGGCGTTGTGCCGGCCCGTCCGCAGAGGTTCGGGGATGTACACAACGCCCGGACGGCGTCGGCGTCGACGGGTTCGATCGGTCGCAAAAACTTGGTGACACTGAGTGTTGACATGAGGCCGTGCCCCTACTAACCATAGGCATGACTGCGGCGGTGGCGTCCTTTACAGAGCCTGGGGTGCATCCCTGGGGCCCTCCGGCGGAGGTCACTGCCGCGCTGACCGCGGCGCTGGGCCAGGTGGCGCGGCCCGTGCACCCGGCCGGGGAGCCGACGCGGACCGCCATCGGTCGCCGCGTTGGTGCAAGCGTGATGCTCGGGTCGAGCGCGGCCGAGCTGCTGGTCGGTCACCTTCGGGGCGCCCGTCGGGTGGTGCTCGACCCGCCGTGCCCGATGATGTGGCAGGAGGCCGCCCACGCGGCCGGGGTGCCCGTCGTGCATCGAGGGGCGCCTCGGGTCGGCGACGTCCTGATCCTCGGCCGCCCGAACTACCCGGACGGTCGCTCGCCTGCGGTGGCGGAGATCGCCGCCCTGGCGATCGCCAACCCCGGCATGCGTGTTGTCTGCGACGAGACCCTGCTCGCCTACACGACCGAGCCATCGGCGGTGCCGCTGTCCTGCGTCCTCGCGAACGTGACGGTGTTCGCCAGCCTCGGCGCCTGCTACGGGCTCCCCGGGCTGGACGTCGCCTGGTGTACCCGGGTGCACCGCGGCCACGCCCCGATCGCCACGGTGAACGCCTTGGCGCTCGCCGGGGCGGTGGCGTGTCTGGAGCACTCGGACTGGCCGCGTCGGCCGGCGTTGGACATGTGGCGGTCGGCGCTCGCAGAACGGATGCGGGCGACCGAGGGGGTCACGCAGGTCCGCGGTGCCGCGTCGTTCCTGCTCGTGCGCGTTGGCCCTGAGCGCGCTGCAGGCGTACGGGAGGCGTTGATCCCGCCCTATTCGTTCCAGTCCCGCCCAAGCGCCGTGGCAGCCTGACAGACACGTCGTTGTATAGGCACGTCGCCGCGACACACGCGCTCGCGGCCTGAACCCGCCCTATTCGTTCCAGTCCCGCCCAAGCGCCGTGGCAGCCTGACAGAC
>CAIMSU010000026.1 GCA_903844155.1 uncultured Pseudomonadota bacterium
CAATTTCGGGTTTCTGATCTGTTCGTGACGTCCTTGACCCGTCAACCATTCGGCATCCACGAGGCAGGCCCTCCCGTGGCCAACCCTGATCGAAGGCACGGAACTTGCGTTCGCAAGCTCCGCGCCTTCGGGGTTGGCCACCCGCTCCTTGCGGTGCCGGCCGACACCGGGTACCCGTCGTTCCTCGCCGTGACGGCGAAACGGCCGAAACGGCAGGAGCATCCGATGCGTGAATGGACCGAAGAAGAGCTGGCGGGGAAGCAACGACTGGCCAAGGTGCTGGCTGCGCGCGGAGTCGCCAGCCGTCGGGCAGCCGAGGTGATGATCACGGAAGGTCGGGTGAGCGTGAACGATGAGGTGGTTCACCATCCCGGGTTCCCGGTCGATCCCGAAAAAGACCGCATCAAGGTCGAGGGAAAGGCCGTCAAGCGGCCACCGAAGCTCGTCTATTACGTGATGAACAAGCCAAAGGGGTACATCACCGGACGGGATGACCCGAACGGTCGCCCGTCCGTTCTCGACCTGCTTGGCGCGCTCCCGGAGCGGGTCGAGCCGGTCGGGCGACTCGATTTCAATACCGAAGGCGTCCTGCTCCTCACCAACGACGGCGCGTTGGCCCACAAGCTGACCCACCCGTCCACCGGCGTGCCAAAGCGGTACCTCGCGAAGATCTACCGCACACCGAGCGAGTCGACCCTCGCGCGCATCGAGCGCGGCGTGATGCTGGAGGACGGTCCCACCGGCCCCATGAAGGTCCGGGTCGTCGAAGGCACCGATGCTGGCAACTGCTGGGTCGAGATCACCGTTACCGAGGGCCGAAACCGGCTCGTGCGCCGCCTCTTCGCGTCCCTCGGCCACCCGGTCGCAAAGCTGCGTCGGGAGTCGTTCGCCACCATCGCCCTGCGCGACCTGGAGCTCGGCCAGGTGCGCCCGCTGAGCGCGGATGAGGTCGCACGGCTGCAGGATCTCGTCGCGGGCGTGGCACCCGCGGAGGCCGGCAAGAAAGCGCCACGCTCCAAGACCGGCTTCGCCAAGCCAGACCCGAAGTGGATCGAGAAGCGTACCCGAAAGAAGCGGCGTGCCCAGTCGCCAACCCGCCCTACCCGAAAGCCTCCGTCCAACTCCGACAAGTAGAACGACGGGCGAGGGAGGGAGTCTCATCGCCCTCGCGCTCTCCCCGCCGCGTCTTGACGAAACGGCCGGGTCTGTTAGAAGGCGTCACCCACCGCGGGGTGGAGCAGCCAGGTAGCTCGTCGGGCTCATAACCCGAAGGCCGTAGGTTCAAATCCTACCCCCGCAACCATCAACAACCAAGCATGAATCCGGGATTATCGCAACCGCTGCGGGTCCCGGATTCTTCGTTTTGATCCCCTACCGATCCCCTACGTCGCCGGACGACGAAAAACCCTCCGGCGAGCGCCCGTCGCACAGCGACCGAAATCGCCCCCGATTGATGGTCATCCATCGCCGGGTCGATCGCGGTTTGATGGGCGTCGAGCCGGGCCGGTCTCGGTAAGCGACGAAGACCCGGGCTCACGGAGCCCGTCATTCCCCGCACCTCCAAACCCCAACGCTTCCGCGACGCCTGGCGCGTCCGCTGGACCGACCATGCTGGCAAACGCCAGTGCAAGGTCTTCGAGCGCTTCGACCAGGCCTCCCTCTTCTTGAAGGAGCGCGTCGCCGAGACCGCGCGCATCACCGCGCACCTGCAGCCGCCTCCGCCCGAGCCCCACACGTTCGGAGAGGCGTGCGACGCATGGATCACCGGCAAGGCGGTGTTCAAGCGCTCCGGCGAGAACGACGAGAGCATGATCCGGACGCACCTCCGCCCGGCGTTCGGCAAGCGCCCGCTGCACGAGCTGGGACCCGTGGACGTCGAACAGTTCCGGATCGCGCGCGCTAAAAAGGCACCGAAGACCGTCCGAAACCTCCTGGTACTCTACCAGTCGATCCTCTCCTACGCGCAGGAGCTGGGCTGGCTGTTGACGGTCCCACGCGTCCACAAGCCGAAGCTGGTGGAGACCGAATACCAGTGGCTTCGAGCGTCCGCGCACGTAGAAAAGCTGCTGGAGGCCGCGATGGAGGAGACGCCCGGCGTGATGGAGACGTACGCCGTGGCGTTCTACACCGGGATGCGCGCGGGCGAGATTCTGGGGCTCCACTGGGATGACATCGACCTCGACACCCGCCTGATCACGGTCGCCCGGTCCTACGCAGAGGCCACGAAGAACGGCCGCATTCGCTACGTGCCGATCCTCGATCCGCTGGTCCCCGTGCTGGAGGCGTGGCGGAAGCGTTGCCCCTCAAAGGTGCTGGTGTTCCCGACGAGCACCGGGACGATGCAGCTCCCCTCGTGTCGCGTGCTGCAAGAAATCTATCATGCATGCCTTAAACGCGCCGAATTGCCGCGCATCCGCTTTCACGACGCCAGGCACACGTTCGCGTCCCACTGGGTCATGCGCGGCGGCGACATTTTCAAACTGCAGAGGATCCTCGGCCATCAAACAATCCAGATGACGATGCGCTATGCGCACCTGGCACCGAACGCGTTCGCGGGGGACCTGGACCGGCTGCGGGACGTCGTGCCGCGGCGGGAGGCGGCGGAGAAGGAGAAGCAGAAAGTCGTGCCGTTTCGGCGGTGATCCTCGCATGTCCGGTTCCGAGCGGCCTACGCACAACCGACACATAAAAGTAATGAATCATAAAGTATCACACTGCAGAATGACCAAGGAAAGACCCCATGCGAACACCCCCATCCGACCAGGACGCGATGAACCTGGACCCGATCGTCGAGCAACACCTGCGGTACTCGGGCGGAAAAGCCCTGCCAACGCTCCGAAACCTGGTCGTCGTCTTGTCCCTTGATCCGCGTTGGACGGACCGACTGTCCTGGTCGACGCTGGACCGGACGGTATACGTCGAAGATCGCCGCGTGACTGATCGGGACCTCCTCGCCACGTCGATCTGGGTCGATGAGGTCTACGGCATTCGGGTCGGAATGCGCGTGGTCGACAGCGCCATCACGCTCATCGCGGGCGAGCGGTCCTTCCACCCAGTGGCCGATTGGCTCCGGAAGGATCCGCATGACGGTGTCGCGCGCATTGACACCTTTCTATCGACGTACTTCGGCGCCCCCGACACCCCGCTCGTCCGCCGAATCGGGGCAGCCTGGCTCATCGGGGCTGTCGCGAGGGCGATACAACCCGGATGTGTCAACGACGCGATGCTCCTGCTCGTCAGCTCGCAGGAGCGCGAGGTAGTGGAGGGGCTGGCCGCGCTGGCGCCGCGCCCGGAATGGTTCCGCGAATTGACCGGGCGTGAGGTGGTGAGGGACCCCGGCGAGGGCCTGGCCGGCGCCTGGATTTGCACGATCCGCGGGATCGACGGACTCCCGGGCGGCGTCCCCCAGAGCACGGCATCGCTCGCCACGACGGCGGTCGACCGCGGCCGCGCGCTGCGTGCCGGCCGGCGGGTGGACCTGCCGCGCCAGTCCGCGCTCGTCGCGGTGACCGGGGTGGACGAGCTCTTCCAGCCCCCTGCGGTTGCGCGGCACCTTTGGCCGGTTCGGGTCGGCGCGCCCCAGGTCGCGGCAATTCACAAGGACGCACCGCAAATCTTCAGCGAGGCGTTTGCCCGGTATCGCGCGGGCGAACCCTGGCACTTGTCCGGCCCGTACGCGGGTCTGCTCGGCGATGCTCAGCGCGAGTTCGCGTCGGTCGACCCGTGGGACTTGCCGCTCTCGGCGTGGGCCGCGCACCAGCACCACCCCTTCACCCTGGAGGCGGCCCTGGGGACAGGTCTCGGCCTTCCGACGGCCCGCTGGACGGACGCGGTGCGTGCGCGCGTGGGCCGGGTGCTGACGCGCCTCGGCTACGAACAAACTCGGCCGCGAAGTAGCCAGAAGCGGCGTCCTCGTCGCTGGGAGGCCTCCGGCGAGCAGCCCGAGAGCGTCAGTTCGGCGTTGGTTCCCACGCAGTCTTGACGTAGGGGCTTCGGAGGAGTGGGTCGAGGGGTCGGGCGGGGCAGGCAAAACACGCGGGATACACCGGTTGCAGCGGCGTCGCGACAGCATCGACCTGCCGCTCGCCGGGCGCTGAGGCCCGCGAGGCCGCCTCGACCGCCGCCCAGGTCCCCGCGCCATTGGGCGGCAAAACCTCCACTGTCTACGCCCGGATCTCCAGATGCACCACCCCCATGTCCGGAGCTCCGGGCGCCTCTCGATCGTGCCGAAGGGCGAGCGGGACAGGTGATTGGCCGCGTGGATGCTGGGGCCCGGCGACTCACCCGCCAGAAGCCCCGGGCCGTCCCGGTCCGGCGTTGAGCGCCGGCTAACCGAAGCGCGCGACAAGCTCGGCCTTGTCGGCTGCAAACCCGTACACGCGCATCCGGCCGGCCGGGAAGTCGATGTCGTCCGGGGTGAGCCCGGGCGGCACGGTCCGCTCCGGGGAAATCGGCACCTGGGCCGTGAAAAACGGCAGGTGAACCGACTCCATCCACCCGTTGATACTATGTGACGCGGCGATGCCGATGTGCAGGTTGTCCGCGGTTCCGCCTGTCACCACCCGGAGGAGGCGGGCCGTACGTGGGAGACGTAGCCAGTCGACCAGGTTTGACGTACAGGAGTCCGGGTCGGGGACGAGGACGGGTGCAGGGACCCGGCCCCGGGAACGGGCGCGGCGTCCGGACTCGAGCAGCGCATAAAGCCCCTCCTCGCTGACCGGCTTGCCTCGCCCGGAGGACGACAATCCGGCGACCCGTTGGCCGGCGTCGTAACGACTCAACCCCGCGCCCAGGAGCGCATCGAGGAGGTCGGCGCGGGGCTCCGGCAATTGCGCCCCGCGCGCTCGGCCACTCCCGAGCGGCGAGCCGCGCGCGTCCATCAGCGCCAACAGCGCCGCATCCACCGGATCCATCCCGGCGAACTCCAGCAAGCCGAGTTCGGCGGGCCCCTCGTCCAGTAGCAGCGACCAGGGCTCTGCCTCCAACAGGTAGCGCCGATCATCGCGCGCGAGTTCGGTCTCCCGGAGGTCGACAACGGCCGTCGGAGGACGCATGGAGAGTTTGCCTTCGTCGACGGTGGCGATGGCCAGCGGGTCGCGTAACGGCCTGAAGAACCCGTGGATCAGCAGCCGGTTGAGCGATGTTTCCAGCCGCTCCGCCAGCCTCTCGACCTCCGCAGGCCAAAAAGCAAAATGGAGGCAGGGTCGCAAGAGGAACGCGGGCACTACCCCGGATGCCTGCTCGATCAGTACCGCGTCGACGAACCAGGCTCGTCCTCTGGGTCCGTGGGCCTTTCGGGCGACCGGGATTCGGAGGATCGGGTCGCTGTCCGCAGCGGGACCCGACCGCACCGCCGTTGCTACCTTTTTGCCCATGACGCTCGCTCCGATAGTATCGTAACACATGATGCACTTCATGTGTTGATTTGCACAGATCGTCACGATCCAAAGTAGCAAAGTTTCAACCATAACTTTAACACGACGACGCCGACGGAACTGTACTGATACATGATTACAGACGCGTCGAAGCGAAGCCCGCACGTCCTGCGACCGGACTCGAAGCGCCACAGCCCGGAATCAGGCTGCAAACCGTGACGGCACCGACCCCGACCCGACAGACCCGAAATCGACCGCAGTTGTTGGTCACCGCATGGCCATCGAGCCGTGGCTGAATGGCGACGGAGGTGCAGACCGCTGCCCCCCGTCCAGAAAAACTAGCCCCAAGGACTCCCCGTGCCCAACCCGCGTCAACGTCGTCCCCTCTCCCTCCAGAAAATCCAGAAAATCATCGCCGACCTGGTCGCCGACGGTCTGGCCTACGACACCGGTATCCGCCGCGATGGCCGCATCGTCTGGGGGCCGACGCAAAAACTGCTCGATCAGGATCTCGCTGCTGAAATGGCAGTCGCGATCGCGAAGCCCGGCGAGGCGTGACCGTGATGTCACCATCGCAGCCCGCACCCCGTCTGCTGACCGCCGAGGAGGTCGCCCGCCGTGTCGGCGTCAAGACCTCAACGGTGTACGCCTGGATTTCGCGCAAGACCATCCCACACGTCCGCATCTCCGCGCGCCTCTCGCGCATCCCGGAAGATGAGCTCGACGCCTGGCTCGCCGCTCGTCTCGTGCCGTCCCGGACGCCTTGACCAGCCCCATCGCCCGGCGACCGCGCGGGACGCCATCCTCACGGCGGGGCTGGCGGTGGCGTGGTCCGGCGAGGGGGCGAAGATCCGCGCCTCGGCGGGTAGCGCACGTTCGTGGCGCACGACGATGGTGGCCGGGCACTTTTCGCAGCCGGGACGCCCTCGACGTCGCGGTGGATCGTCTTCCAGAGCGCGCGGCAACCCGCTGGGCGCACCGGCGCCACCATTCGAGCACGCGAACCCGACCCCGACCGTCTCCACACGCTCGTCCGCTGCGGGTTCGAGACCGACGAGCGCATCGATGAGAGCCCTCCTCGACCACAAACGCGCCGGTCCAGACCCGCTCGTCACCTCCCAGGCCTGGCGGACCTGCGCGGCAAGGCCTGGAGCGCCGCACACTTATCCCCTGCCCCACTACACAATCCGATGACGCGACCGGCGGAGGCGACGTCCCGACACACCACGATCCTGCGCTGCACGCTCGCGGTCCCGGACGCGCGCACGCATGGGAGCGTGCCCGACCGGGGACTCGTCGATACCCGCGTTGATCGGGCGTTCCAGGGTTTCTGGTTCGACGCCCGCCGACACGCATGCGTTGCGGTCCTGCTGCTCAACACGCGCCGCCGCTTCGACGCCTTTCCCGAGTCGCTCGCCGGCCTTCGACGCAGGCCGGATAGGGACCCGGCGACGCGCGCGGCGATCTGCCACCGGTACCTCCAGCTCGCCGACCCGATGTACCGGGCGCTCAACGGTGGCTTTCTCGCTCGCCGCCGGGCCGGGCCGAGATCACCCGCGCGCTCGCGATCGCCGGAGTGGGCGAGGAGGACGGCCTGCACGATGACCGGGCCTGGACGATGAGGACCCGCGGAGGCCGGCATCGCCGCCTCCCGAACCGACCCTCGCCCGCTCACCTCGCCGCGCGTGCCCGACGCGGCCCTGCCCCGCGGCCTCCACCTGCTCAGCGGCCTGGAATTCGCCGGCACCTTGCTCGAAAACCTCTACCTCGCCTCGGTCGCGCTGTCGGGCGAGGTCCGTACCGCTCGGCTCCGAACGCTCCCCGGCGTCCACTACGCGCGCCAGGGCGCGATCCACGACCTCGGCTTCGCGCACGACTCGCTCACCGTCTCGTTCGCCACGAGGCTCGCGGTGTGAACCGGCTCTGCGCACGCACCCCGCTTCAGACCGCCTTCGCTACGCTGCACGACGACCTCTGCCACGAAGCAGGGCCGCAAATCAGCATGATCTGCGACTCACGCCGGGCGATCCCGCCCTCCTCGACGGACCAGGCGTTCGAGCTGCGGGCCGAGGTCCAGAAGCGGACGACGACGCTCTTCGGGCAGGGCTGGAAGGTGCCGACGATCTCGCTCGCCCAACTGGCGGTCGACCGTGTGCGTGTGGGGGCCCGAGTGAGTAGCCCGCTTGGGCGAGCAGGAGCTGAGCGCGACAAAGCGGAACCCAGAGTGCGGCTTGAACCACGTGAAGTTCAGGCTGGCGCCCTTGATGAACCACGAACGCGGCATCGTCGCGGACTGCAGCCGCATCATCCGCGCGTACGTACGCCGACGCCCACCGGGAGCGCATCGACGGCACCGTGGCGCTCATCGGCCGGGCGGGCGCGCTCTACCCGTTCTCCCGGTCCCCCGCGCTCCTCGACCTTGACGAGGGGGCTACGTCCCGGCGTGCAGCGGCGTCGTCCTGCGGCGTGTGCAGGAGTCCGTCGAGCGTGAAGGCGCCGTCTTTGGCGTGACGCTGCTCGCGCGGTTCTGCGGGCGACCGTACGGGTACACCGTCAACGTCGTCAGGGCGGGCGTGTCTGGGCCCCTGCGAGCGCAGGGTGTCCGGCGGGCAGCCATCTCGCGCGCGTCGCTCTGCGAGCTGGCTGTTTGTTGCCTGTCACGCGGTGTTTTCCGACCGGACCGCGTGTTCGAGACATCACTCGATGTGTCAACACCTACGCTGGCTTCGGCGAGCGCGACCGCTGCTGACCGCGTCGAAGGCACGCTTCGTGCGTGGCACGAAGTCGCGCCTTCGACTTGGCCAACCGAGGGGGCCGACGACATCACCGCGACTTGCAACGCCGCGGCACGCGAGTTCTTGGCAGGATATGGGGCTTTTCGTCGGCCACCCTCCACCCGGCCAGCGGTGACGACACCGGCTTCCCCGCGCGCACCCGCGACGGCTTCCAGCTCGTCCACCTGTTCGACGCCGAGCAGACCCCGCCGCCATCGACCGTGTCACCACCCCCCTCGCGACACTGGGACCAGGGGGACGGGCCTGAGGCATGGGTTCCCACGGACCAGCACGACGCCGACCAGCCTGCGGACACGCATTCGCACGGGGAGGAGCGCCCCCGACGTCCCGGGACCGCGGCCCGTTCGTTCGCCCTATGTCGGTTGCGGGTGCCGCCCTATGTCGGGGGCGAATTCGCGCACGAACACGAACGGCCGCGAACATGCCGGGCGCTGCCCGAGGGACCCTCGCCCGAAATCCGCCCCGATTGTTGGTGGCCGCGCGCCGCCCGGCCGCGAGTACAACCATCGAATGCGCCCACCCCATCGCCCGTCAAAGCCGACCAACACCCTACACAAGGCCACGCCCGCCGTGGGCCCGTCCCCGCGATCCGGCGGCCCTTCAGTGCCGAAAACAGGCCACCGCAAACCCGTCGGACGGCGCTCGGGGCACGAGCAGGTCGCCGGGGTGATCCCGATCTCCCCGATGCCCCGTCGGCGAAGCACCCGGCCTCCCGCGATGTACCGCGATCCCAGCGATCCCCTGACCGCCGAGGAATTCACCCCAAAATCCATCGATCTCGAGATCGCGTACCCGCTGGCCTACGACGCCACGACGTCGTCGGGCCTCTCCGCACTGATGGACGCGCTGCCCCAAACGTGGCCCGAGGCCCTCGCTTTCGGCCGGTCGACCCACCCCGCCCCTACCGCCGCGAGCTGGCTCGACGAGCTGTTTCAACGCGGCTCGACTCGGGCGCTGGCGCTGGACGCCTGGGGCGATCATCTCCTGCGGACCCGGCGCAGCGCCCTGGCGCAGCTCGACGACCACCTCCCGCGTGTGCGTCTGCGGGATATCGACGAAGACAAGCTCGACCTGCTCGTCCGAAGCTATCGACACGGCCGAACGGACCTTTCTTCGCCGATGATCTCGCTCCACATCACCGAGCTGCGCTTTCTCATCGCGGAGGCTCGGGAGGAGGCCGGGATGCGTCCACTGGGGCCGCCACCCGCACCACCGACTCGACGGCAGGGACGCAGGGTCGCCAGGCCGATGGCAGCGATGGACGCGGTGGTAGGCTTGCTCCAGCGCGGGCGACGGGAGATTCAGCTCATGATCGCCTTGATCCTCTGCAGCGCCGCGCTCCCGGGGCGGCTTCTGGCGCTCCGCGCCCGCGACGTGGACCTCGACGGCGCCCTCCTGACCATCGACACACGGCGGACGCGAGGCCGAGATCATGCGCCAGGTCACATGGTGTACGGGCTGCCCCGCTGGTGCGTCGCGAGTATTCGGTCCTGCTGCCCCGGAATTGACGGATGGCCGCCGGATAGGCCGCTTTTTCCGGCCCCACAGGCCTGGGCTCGACCGCGAAAGGAGATGACCCACCTGTGGCGATCCGCGGCGGACGACAAGGGCTACCAGGGCATGACCATGCAGGACGTGCGGCGACTGGCGCAGGCGATCCACGGGGGAGCCCCCCGAGCGGTCCGACGGACGACCGCGACGGCGCGCCTGGACGTTGAAGTATCCCTCGACTCAGCGGAGGCGTTGCGGCTGGCGGAGGCGCAGGCGTCCTACGCCGAGCGCATGGTCCGCGAGTGGATCTACGTTGACCGTCCACCGATCCGGCCGAAGCGGACGCCCCCTCGCCGCGCGAGGCGGGACACGCTCCCGGAGGCGCCCGAACGGCGCACGGCCCGACCACCGATGCGCGCGAAATCGGTGCTGCTACCCGAGGGGATTTTCGGGCCCCCGGGGCGGGAAGGCGCACCGGCCTCCCGACCGACCGCCGCCAAGCCGCTCGCCGAGCCGAAGCGCACCCGGGGAACCGGATGGACGTCGGCGCCAGATCAGCGGCAACTCCCGCCCAGTCCGGACGTTCCGACGGGCTTCGGCCGCTCGACCCTGCCCAGTTCGCAGGTCGCGAGCCCCGCGGTCTGGCACGCCGTCCGCGACGCGGAGCAGCGGGCAGTTGGGGCCGAACAGCGCGAGGCCCAGCTCCGCGCGACGACCATCACGCACGACGAGGCCTACGCGAGCCTGCTCGCGGTCGGAATGACCGGGGTCACCGCCGGAATGGCGCTAGAAAACTACCTCACAACCCACCCGACCGCCCTCGCCGACATGACGAAGCAGGTCGGCGCAGTCGCCCACAACCTTCTGCAGGCGTTGGCACCGGAGTTGGCACCGGCCCCCTCCGCCGCCAGAGTCGCGCCGACCGGGATGGGTCGGTGAGCCGAAAACCGTCGGCGACCGACGCTGCGAGCCAGCTGCACCTGACGCGAGGGGGCGTGCTCCCGCTCCCCTCTGTGGGCAACGTCGTCGACCCGGTCCCGCCGGTCCTCGACGGTCCGGCCGTCTGCAACCAACAAACCACAGGAACTACCTGACCTGGATCGGTGGTCCACGTGGTCCAACGAATTTCGGCGTGCTCGCGGAACTATACGGGTGCGGCTGAGATCCGACGACAGCAGTATTGTGTAATATCAATATGTTAGGCACGATTTTGCCTAGACAAAGGGCGGTTTCCGGGGTAGATTCGAGGTTGGAACCAACAGAATCCCCAGGAAACGCACCCATGACCGC
>CAIMSU010000027.1 GCA_903844155.1 uncultured Pseudomonadota bacterium
ACGGCGACGGCGACGGCTACGGCTACGGCTACGGCGACGGCGACGGCTACGGCTACGGCTACGGCGACGGCGACGGCGACGGCGACGTGATCAAACTCGAGCAACCGCTCCCGCACGCCGCATAGCCCGTGTACGCGCCTCCCCCACCTCGCTGTCAGGCCATCCGGGTGCCGGGCCCCTGCTCGCTGCCGGGTGTTCTCTGCTGCGAGGTGGGGCCTGCCCGCATCAAGCGGATCCTCTGCTTTCAGTGCCGAATGGACGCCACGGCCTTGGGCTACCGCGTCACTGTCGACCGGTCCGGAAATGTTGCCACCTGGCCCGGGTTCGGCGTCTACCGGGTCGATCTCACCAAATCCCAAATCGTTGATCCAGTCTCGTCGCTCGCCCCACCCAAACATCGGGCGAGCGGGGATTCGGGCGGTGTTCTCTCGGCCTTGCCCGCCGCTGGGAACACCGCCACCGAGACCGGGGAGAGGCCAGTCGCAGGGCCGGGTGCTGCGAATCCGTCGGGTGGTTCAGAGCCCGACCTCCTCCCCGGAGACGGGGAAAGCCACGATGAGCAAGGCGATCGGCAGATCGCCATCGTCGCCGGGGACCTGGCCCCGTCAGCCGTGCTGGTCACGGCGCCTTCCCCTTCACCCGAGATCGTCGTCGCCTTCGTGGTGGCCGAACTCACACGCCCGGAACCGCCCATGAACGTCCTCCAGCCACTCCCCCTTTGCCGCTGGCCTGGTTGCGACCGGCCCGAGGTCACCGGCCGATTCTGCAAGCGCGACGACTCACGTGCTCGCACGCTCCACAACACGGCTGCGCTCGACGACGCCCGGATGGTCGACCTGCCTCGCGCATGGGCCGCGCACGTCGCCGCGAACGAGGAGAAGCGAAAGCACGCCCTGGTGAACCGAAACCGGGAAGCGAGGACGCCGGTCAAACACACTTCCGAGGTGACGAATGCCGATACGCCGGCTCCGGTTTCTCGACGGGGACCGGAGCCCAGCGGCGGCATCTTCGACACGATGCTCCGCAAGGCGCTCGGCCTGCCGATCGACGTGAGCAACGCCCTCGTGATGGCCCACGTCGACAACGTCGTGCAAGCGGCGGCGAACCACACCGAGATCCGGGAGAAGCTGATGATGCTCCCGTCCTGGACGCACGCCGAGGTCCTCGCCGGCATCCTTGCCAGCCAGCGATCGAACCTCGCGATCCTCAACAAGCGCAACAATCTGGCCGGCGATCTCAAGACAATGACGGAGCAGTATGAGGACTCCTGCGACATGATCGGCCGGATCTGCAAAGTGCTGGACTGTGAGGGGTCCGCCGACACGCTCGTCGAGCAGGTTCAAGAGATCAAGGGCGAGCGAGAAAGGTTGTCGCTGGCTCTCGACGAGGCCAACACGCGACTGACGACCTGGGCAGCGAAGTTCCAGCTCCCGTCGCACAACCCGACCCAAACGCTCTCACTCACCGAGGCCGATCTGGAGCGACGTTTTGCCGCCCTGACCGAGTCTCGCAAGCTCCGGGCGATCGCGCTCGGCGAGGTGTCTGATGTCTCTGGCTCCTGACGAACAACTCTCGATCCCCGGGTTCCCGAAGCCTGCCCCCCCAGGTGCGCCGATGAGCGACGTGATCCTGATGCTCGATGGCATCCGACGCGACCCGGCGCTGCAGTGTCGCTCGGCGCTCGACGAGCCCACCGTGGTCAAGTACGTCGAGGTCGTCGACCAGCTCCCGCCCGTGCGCGTGATCCGGGTCGGGGACGTGGACTACCTCGTCGACGGCTGGCACCGCTTCGAGGCGCACGTCCGCGCCAAGCGCTCGACAATCCACGCGGTCATCGACACCGGCGATCGCCGGGACGCCATCCTCGCTGCGGTCAAGGCGAACAGCAGCCACGGCCTGCCCCGCTCGCACGATGACACCCGGCGCGCCGTGAAGGTGCTCTTGATGGACGACACGTGGTGCAAGCTCTCGGACCGGAAGCTCGCCGATCTCGCCGACGTCTCTCACACCCACGTCGCGAACCAGCGCAAACAGTACGGGGTGAAGGCCGGGAGCGTGCTCACCGAGGAGCAGGCCAACCGTCTCGACGGAAAGTGGCCTCCCGCTTGGGAGGCCATCCGCGAGAAGGCAGCCTACGCCGAGAAGGACCTGGAGAAGATCCGGGCGACGACCACGCCAGACCATCTCGCGAAGGTCCGACCCGAAAGCTACGCGACCCACCTGAACAAGGCGTTCGAGCTGCGGGCCGGCGAGATGGCGACGGCAGCGTGGCCATGGCCCGAGGACGAGTCCGACGAGGACATCAAGGCTCGCTTCGAGCGCCTCGACACCCCCGAGGACCTGCTCGACGCCGCCGGGTCGAACAAGCTCATCCCGACCGAGCGGGCCGCGGCCTATCGTCTCGTGGAGATGGCGAGGGAGGTCGAGCGGAAGTTCTGGCTCGATGCCGTGCCACGCTATCAGGAGGCCTTCGTGGGTCGGCCCGCCCTGCTCGCACGGCTGGAGGGCCGCGTCGTCGAACGCAAGGCGGAAGAGGCTGCCAAGCCGAAGGAGGCCTACGCGATCCGGCGCGAGATCGAGGACGAGAAGAACCCCCTCATCCAGGCCCGGCTTGTCTCCGACTGTTCAGAGGAGATGTTCCGAACCTTGGACGGCAAGGAGATGCTCCCCGTGGTGCGCAATACCGAGTTCCGGTGGCGCTGGTCTCGGCGCGGCAACTGGGACAACGAGCTGCAACCGCTGGAGACGTGCCCGATCCCAGGGTGCGGTGGGTTCGTGAAGCCCGTGAAGGAGGACTACTACCAGAACTGCACGACGTGCGGAAAGAACGCCCCAAGGTGGCGAGTTGAGACTCGGGAAGCCCTCGTGAAGGTCGCGCTCCTGCTCAAGCACGACGGCTACGGGTTCATCGTCGACAACGTGATCATCGACGCCAAGGCGATCGCCAACATCAAGGCGATCAAGATGAACGCCAGCCCGACCGTCGCCATGAAGGGGGATCTCGGCAAGGCCTGCCGTGCGTTGGTCAGCCAGCCCCACCCCACGATCCTGTGTGTCGACAGCAAGCCGCCCCCGCCACCCAAGGAGGACGAGGCGGGGGCCGACATCGACGAGGACTCCGAAGCCTACCAGGCAGGGGTGGACGCCTACGCTGACGAACTCGACGCCGACGCGGATGTCCTCCAGTACGCGACGGAGAAGGAGCAGCGGAACTTCCTGGAGGGGTTCAAGGTGGCCAAGGACGAAGCCGAAGGGGGTGAGGGATGATCACCGCCCAACCTCCGAAGTCACCGATCATCGGCATCGCGGAGATGCGCCTCGATGACGTCGACAGTGGGCTCCCGAAGCTCACCTTGATCCCGTACGGCACGAGCGACGAGCACGTCTACTACCTCGCTCCGGACGCGGTCCGGGCCTTCGTCGACACGCTCATCGGCGTGGCCGGGCCGACACCCGGCCGGATCGAGGTGCTCATCCGCATGCACCCCAGCGACCTGGTCAAGGCGCTGCGCGAGGTGAACCATGCCTGACCCCCTCGTCACCGCCGGCGTTCTCGGCGAGGTCCTCGCAGAACGTGAGCGACAGGACAGCCGTTGGAGCGAACAGAACCACCCGGACGGCACCGACGCGCAGCACCTGGGCCCCATCGAGGTGTTCGACCTCGTCAAGCACGAGCTCGGGAAGCTGGCCAGCTACACGCCGATGCACGCCAAACAAATCGCCAGGAACGTCGCCACGTCGATCACCGAGGCTCACGCGCTGTCCGGTTGCCTGACCTGGACGGACATCCTCCTTGAAGAGGTGCTGGAGGCGCTCGCCGAGCGCGAACCGGGGACGCTGCGTGCCGAGCTCGTGCAGGTCGCCGCGGTGGCCGTCGCATGGATCGAGGCCATCGACCGTCGGACCCCGAGGATCTACACCAGCGATGGCACCGAGATCACCTTCGACCAGGCTGCGATCCTGATGACACGGCACATGCGAGACCCGCGCGTCGACCCCCAACCCGGCGACGTCGTCACACTCCCGCCCCGCCAGGGCTTCCAAAGCGTGCCCGTCTGCGTCGTTCAGCGACGGGGCGAATGCATCTTCTTCGCCACGGGAACCTGCGGGATTAGGGCGATCTGGCTCCGCGACTGGCACGTGCAGTGCGTGTCCGCGCGGGTGATCGAGGACATCGACAAGGCATGGCCCCTGCCGGCACCGGCGTCGGAGGTGGCCAGTGGATGAGGGGTTGCTGGCGCTGGCGCGCCTCGTCGTGTCGTCACAGCACTGGCGCTGGATGCCGGGGATGCTGCTGGTCGAGACCGGCTTCCGTGTTCTCGATGCCCGTCGCATCCGGAGCTGGGAGATGCAGGTGGCGGATGACTCCGTCAGCTCTCTGCGGTCGAAGGACGGGAAATGGATTCTGTCCTGGTACGACGAGCAACAGGAGAGGGAGAGGCAGACAGTCACAATTGAGCCGCTCCCCGATCTCACTGACGTGGCGACGCTCGGTTGCCTGCTCGCGCTGGTGAGGGACATCTACCCGGGCGCGCACGCCGAGCCCAACGGCCCAGGGGGCGGGGCGGATGAGGCCGAGCGCCTCAATTGGTGGGCCGTCTACGCTCCAGGCGCCCGGCGACTGGGGACAGCCCGGACAGAAGCCGAGGCCCTCGTCGCAGCGATCACCGGCGCCGCAGCGGAGGTGCCCCGTGGATGAGGCCTTGCTGACCCAGGCACGTCTCGTCGTGCTGGCACCTCGGTGGCGCTGGATGGTGGGGATGTGCGTGCGTCCGGTCCGGGTCGACGGCACCGTCGAGGACACGACAGGGGTGATTGTCGGGTGGATCGGCGAGGAGATGCCCGTTGCGTGGTGGCCCGATCTGGCCCAGCTCCGCTCGCACCATCCGACGACGCACCTCGTCCCCGAGCTGGCCAGCTCCGCCACGTTGGGTTGCTTGCTCACCCTGGCGCGCCAGGGATGGGGCCCGTCGTTCCACACACACCTCGACGACTGGCCCGGCGATGAACCGGCCTGGCTGGCGCACGACGGGCACCGGACCCCCGAATTTCGAGGCCTCACAGAAGCAGCGGCGCTCGTCGCGGCGATCATTGGCGCCCCGGCGAACTGAAAGTGGGCAATTCCAGGCCAATTTGGGGGTGCTCTCGCGGTTACCGCGCCAACCGCATCCCCTGCAGCGCCTGGCATCGTTGCCAACCGCGTCCCCAACCGCGCTTTCACCCGACGCTTACCGCGCTTGCACAGGCCCCGACCGCCGTCGACAGCGGCGGTTACCGCGCCAACCGCCGCGGGCTGCAGGCTGGCAGCAACCCCGCTGTCGGAAGCGGTAAGCGGATCTCCGCGACGTGGACGACGCCGGCGTCTACGAGGTGGGCGTGACTCGATTCGTCCCCATCTCGAAGGCCTGCGAGGCGCTGTGCACCGGCGATGCCACCGTGCGTCGTCTGCTGCGCGAGCACCCCGAGTGTGCCCTTACGCTCGGGACGGCCGGGATCCGGGTAGACTTGGACCGTCTTGTGGAGGTGCTACGTGTCGTTGGTAATCGAGGACAAGGGCAAGGCAGCGGATGCCCAGGGACGCCGCTACTACCAGCTCTCGGAGCGAACGGGGGGACGGGGGTCCCACCGGGACCGGCACCCGCTGGGCTGGCTGACGACGGACGAGCTGGCGGAGTGGCGCAAGAAGCTGGCGGCGGCGTCCGTCGTCGGTCTGGATCTGCGGAGCGTACTCGGACTCTCATCACCGAGGCCCTCGCCCGCGCTGCAGCCGCGGGGTCCAAGGCTTCGTGACTGGTGGGGCGAGACCTTCGACGGCAGCTCCCGGGTACACAAACACTGCGAGGCCCGCCAGCTCTCCAAGTCCGAACGCGGCATCGTCCACGCCGTGCGACTCATCGTGGTCAAGTTGCTCGGCGACGTCGTCATGATGGACGTCACCTCGCGGCACGGGGAGGACCTGCTCATCGATCTGCGTGACACCCGAAAGCTCTCGCCTCGCACCATCCGGAAGTACATGTCGTGGTGGCACCGCGGGTTGGCGCTCGCCGTCGCCGACCGGCTCCTGCCCACCGTGCCCGTCGTCGAGGTCGCGATCGCCCGCCTGGAGAAGATCGAGAAGGCGTGGCTCGACCCGGCCGCCTCGCGCACCGTGCTCGACGAGCTGGGGAAGGCCGCAGCCCTGGATGGCCGTGTCACCGGCGCCTATCGGGCCGCGCTGCTCGGCCTCCAGCTCGGCCTCCGACCAGGCGAGGCGCGAACGCGGCGCTGGTCGGACATCGACTGGGACAAAGGGACGCTCCGGGTGGGTCCGGTCGACCTGCCGAACGGCACGCGCTGGGCGCCGAAGACGGCGAGCTCGGACCGGCACACCAAAATCCCCGCCGGCGTCGTCGCCACGCTCAAGGAGCTGTGGTTGGCCGATGGACGGGGCGATGGGTGGATCTGCCCCGGCCGGGTGGCAGGAACGCCCCTCGTCAGCTCGCACCGTTCTCTCAAGAGCGCCTGCGTCTCGGGCAAGCTCCGACAGGTCAGCCCCCACGGTCTCCGACATTCGGCGGCAACCAGGTGGGCGCAGCAGGGTGCGACGGGCGAGCAGCTCGCCGCCGCCGGCGGCTGGTCGACGGTCGAGACGCCCAACCGGCACTACATCCATCCGACCCGTGAACGCGGTGACGACGTCGTCGAGAAGGGGGAGCTGTGAGGGGGCCGTGTCCCCCCGCCGTGTCCCCCCGGACTGACCGGATCGAAAAAGTTGGTCGAGGTGGCGGGATTTGAACCCACGACCACTTGCACCCCAAGGAAGAACGCAAGCGGGCGAACCTGCCCTTTTCGTAAGTCTCGGTTTTCAGCCGATGTGCGCCGGATCGGGGTGACACAGAACCCGTGTCCCCCTGTGTCCCCCTACGTGGAACGCCGCGAGTTGTCCGGCTGGCCAAAAACGCAAAGCGCCCGCCAGCCTCACGACTGACGGGCGCTCGGCCGACCCCGATCAGGTCGTGGCGGACTGCGGACGGCCGAACAGCTTGGCGAAGAACCCCGCGCCCGGCTTCGTCGCGACCGCGGTGGCCGGCTGGCGACCCTTGGCCTTGGCGATGGCGTGGTCGGCGACCCAGCCGACGATCTTCGCCTCGATGACGCCGTCCTCGGCCTCCAGGAAGGTGCCGACGACACCGGGGAGGATGGTGTTGAAGTCGACGGCGTCGTCGAGGATGTGGGGGATGGCCGTGACCAGCTCGTCGCGAGTGGCCTTGCCGAGCACGACGTCCTCGGCGAGGGGGACGATCTCGTTCCAGGGGATCGAGGCGATGAGGATGGGGATGAAGGTGAGGAGGGACATGGGAGAGACTCCAGAGTCAGGGTGCCCGCGGGGACCGCACGGGCGCGGGTAGAAATCAGAGGCCGCAGAACGTGCGGAGGCGGGCGAGGCGGTTCAGCCAACCGGGGAGAAACTTGGCTTGGTTGCCGACCCCGATGGCGCGGAGGAAGGCCTCGCGCTCGCTGATGCAGTTGGCGGCCGTGAGCGCGGGCGCGCAGCTCGACGCAGCGGCCAGCGTGCCGGCGCCGATGATCCCGTCGGCTGGGACGAGGAGGGCGGTCTGCATCCACTTCGCCGAGCGAGGCGGCCCGGAGTTCACGGCGGCGTCGAAGACGGCCGCATCGAGCGGCGTCGGCAACCGGTCACAGCAGCAGGCCTGCCAGTAGCCATGCTCGTAGATCGCCTCGACGTCGGCCATCGGGATGGCGGCGACATCGGCGGTGGGGCGGCCGTGCGCGTTCAGCCAGGCCGAGTAGGTCGCCTGCGTGATCCCGTGGTTCGTTCGCCCACCGTGGTCGGCCGGGTCGTCGACGAAGCCGCCCTCGAACTGGAGGACGAGGGCGAGGCAGGTCTGGAAGCGGGTGGGGTTCATGGCGTCGGCCTTGCGTCCAGATCGGGCGCGATGAAGGAGAGGTGGGCTGGGTCGCCGTTGCCCCCAGTTGCGTCCTTCGTCGGGGCCGGGTCAGCGGAAGGGGGCGGCGCTGAAACGTGCGCTGGCGAAGCGGGTGGCAGGCTGGTCCCTGCGGCGGCCCCGGTCACGAACGTCGGGATCGTGACCTGGGGTGGGATGACCCCAGTGACCTTCTGGTAGATGGCGCCTGACCACTGCAGCGCGATCTGCGACAGGATGATCGCCGCCCCGAGCTGCACGGCCTTGGGGAGCTTCTCGAACCAGTCGAAGGCGCGGCCGACGACGCCCTCGCTGTCCCGCCGGCCCTTGATCTCCGTGCGGAGGCTCCGGATCTCGCGGACTATGCGCGCGAGACCCCACGCCTGCATCTGGATGCCGTACTCGACGTCGGCAGAGAGCCCGGCTGGCATCGGGGGCTGGGGTTCGAGATCGTCGGAGAGGGGGATGGTGTCGGCAGGGGGCATCAGGGCTCCTGTGGGGGTTTGGGGTGGCGTGCACGCCAGCGGAGGATGACGAAATCGGCGGGCGTGAGGACGCAGATGTCCCAGGCCAGCCAGGCGCAGACGTGGACCGTGGCGCGGAGGCGGCTCATGCGAGCACGTCGCGCAGCGGGTTGAGGATGAACCAGACGAGGATCGCGAGCGACCCGTCGCCGGCGGTGACGACGTCGCGGACCTGGCCCATGCGGTCGATGCCGGTGTCGGCGTCGTAGCAGTAGACGGGAGCGCCCCGTTCAAGCCCCCGAAACTGATCGTCGCTCTCGGGGACGTCGAAGGTGACGGTGCCGATCGGGAGGCCTCGGACGCGAGCGAGGGTGTCGGCAGCGAGGTCCGCAGTCTGGTCCTCGTAGACGACCCCCGTCTCGATGACGAGGTCCTCGCCGGAGAGCCCCCAGGCTGCGGCCGTCGTGAGCGTCGGGTGTGCCCTGGTGACGCCCGACGCGTCCGCGGTGGCGGCAGCCTGGCTGCCGTAGACCACGCTGGCCGTGTACGTGCTCTTCCGGACCGAGTAGGCGTAGCGGACGGTCACGGACCGCACGAGCTGCGACGTATCCCAGCCCAGCGGCGAACTCCGGACGACGTCAGGACGACGCGTGTCCAGCCGCGCTTCCGCGGCACTCTCGTCCAGGTCGAGGAGGAGCGGGACGATGAAGACCCCATCCGCGCCGCCGGCGAGCGAGCAGGGCAGGATGGGGAGCAGCGCCTGCGTCACCCAGTCCCAGGGGCTGACGCGCTCCGCGATCACGGCGTCGATGAGGAAGGGCGCCAGCGCCCGCTTCGCCTCGGCCATCCGCGCGTGGTCGACCAGCGCCCCGGAGAGTGCGAGGATGTAGTCGAGCACGCCACCGGCCTCGCGCAGCAGAACGCCGTCCACCGAAAGGCCGCCCGACGTCGCGTCAATGGTGTCCTGCCACGAGGCGTACACGGTCGGCTGTGTGTCGTCCTGGTTGTAGGACGGATCGATCGACGAGCTGCCGATGCCGACCTCGCCGACACCGCCCGTGAAGGCGTAGGTCGCCGCGCCATCGTAGTCGAGGGACAAGGGGACGGCGTCGCTGCTCCAGAACCACGGGCACACGGCCACAGGCTGGCCGGCAGCATCGTAGACGTTGGCGACGTGCGCGATGATGCCCGAGGGGTCGGTGTCCGTGCAGAGCGTGACACGGGTCGCCGAGACATGGTGCCCAGCCAGGAGGAGGGAGACGTTCGTGAAGTCGGCACCGATGGTCGGGGCCAGGCGCTGGTCCACGCGGAGGGCCGCCTGACCCGAGACACCCCCCGACGACGTCCGACCCGGATGCCCGATGACCAGGGGATAGGCGAGACCGAGCGCCCCGTCGAGGAGCGTGCTCGTATGTGCCCAGGTATCGGTGCTCACGACCAGGGAAGCCCCGGTGATCATCTCCGGATCCGTCCAGGCGTCCTGGGCGAGTGTCGCCGCCACGCCCGCCTGGGGGTGATCGATCTGGGGCGTCTGGAGAGCGCCCGTGACGACCCGCCGGCGGGTCTCGTACGTCGTGCCCTCGGTCCACCGGGCGAGCTCGCCCCGGGCACGCAGGAACCCGAACGCGCTCACCTCGGGGAGGTAGAGCACGAGCTGCGCCTCGGGCTGGGTCGCCGACGGGGAGAGCAGCGAGAGGGACTCGGTGACCGGCGCGACCTCGACGCCGGCGGCGTAGTGCAGGACCGTGCCGTCCACCGCGACGACGTCGAGATCCACGTCGGACAACCTGTAAACGTTGCCATCGACGTCGAGGTCCAGCAGCCAGTGGGTCATCACAGCTCCTGCTCGAAGCGGAGGACGCCGCCGCGGGTGACCTCGCCAGGGTCGGCGAACTCTTCGCCGAGGACGTTGTCCCGCCGCCACAGCTCCGTCATCGCGCGGCCGTAGAGCAGTGCCGCCGGGTCGATCACGCGGATGGGGGCGCCAGCAGTGGGCGCGCTCCCCTGCGTTGGGGCGCGCATGCAGAGCACCGCCGGCGACGCCGAGCCGCCGAGCTCACCGAGGAGCCCGGCGATCTGGGGCAGCGTGCCGAGGACGTCGCCGTGCGCGGCGCCGCCCGTGTAGATCGAGACGTAGTTCGGCGCTGCCGCGGAGTAGAGCCCGAGCTCGTCGACGCCGTCCCCCCACGCGATCTCGACCGCACGGCGGATCTCCGCGAGCTGACGCGCGCGCCGGGCGCCACCGAGGAGCGTCTTCAGGTCGACGGAGGACGCCACCTCGTCCGCACGCCCCCATCCGTACTCGATGCCGAGGCCCACCGCGCGCCCGACCATGGCGACGCCCGTCTCGTGGTAGCCGTCAGCAGTGACGTCGGCCGCGAGGCGCAGCGTGAGGGTGTCCGTGGCCTGCATCAACGTCGTCAGGAACAAGCCCTGGGGTAGCCAAAGCTCGCCGGTGCCCGACGCCGGGTCCGCACCGTCGTAGCCGCTGATCTCCAGCTCGCAGTGCGGGAAGGTGCCAGCCACGTTCGGCCACATCCCACCGCGATTGTGGCGCACCTTCCTCCGAATCGCCCCGGAGAGCGCGAAGGTCGACCCGTCGAGGACGCCCTCGCGGGCGTACCAGGGGAGCGCCACGCCGGTGTGCGCCGAGTAGAGGAGATCCCGGCTCCGGACGAAGTCGAGGCCCGTGATCCCGAGGTCGATGTCCATGACCTTCGTCGCCGCGCCGGCACCCCGGTACAAGCCCGCCGTCCGCCAGTTGCACCCGCCGAGGTAGAGCGCGACCAAGTCGCCGGCGCGCCAGCCGCCGTCGATCGTCCACGTGAGGTCCTGCTGGGTGCCGTCGTCCGTCGAGCGCCAGGTCCGTCGGGGAGAGGGCTGCTGGGTCGGGTCCACGGCAGAGGCGGGGTAGTCGTGCGACGTGGCATGGTTCCAGACCTCGCCCCGGAGCGCCGTGCCGCTCACCGCTGCGATCCGGAGGCCCTTCTCGATGTGCACCGGCGAGGCCCGCCCGCTGGCCTGTCGGCCCCGGGTAGGATCGGCGAGGCCATCGCCGCCGGCGACCCACACCCCACCGCTCACGCCCACCCAGCGCCAGCAGCTCGCGCCAGCGGCGGCGATGGCCTGACCCCACTGCACGAGCGAGGTCGCCGTCCCACCTCGAACCAACGTCGTCGAGCCTGTCACTGCCGTCCACTGACGGTCTGCCTTGGGTCCGAAGAAGGTGTAGTTGCCCGCGGGGCGGTAGTAGCAGCGAACGCGGCCCGTCGCGACGCCATAAGCGCTCGGCGCATCGACGCAGAGCAGGAACGCCACACCGTTCTGCGGATCGGTCGTGGCTGTCGCCGCGGCGACGTAGGCCGCGGCCTCCTTGTCGTAGATCCGGAGGCCCGTGGTCGTGATCTCTAGCCGGACCGAGAAGTCGTGCGTCCCGTCGCTGATGCGGAGCTCGACTGTCGCCGTTCCCGAGTCAACGCGGACCTGCCCAGACATCAGGATGCCCGCGTTCGGCGCAGCGGCGATGCTGTAGCCGGCGGGGTTGTAAGTGATGTTCTCCCCGCCGCCGCACGTGAGCAGCAGCCCAGCCGAGCCGAGGATCGCCATGGGCGCGCCTGCCGTCGAGAGACCCCACCCGATGTTGTCGGGCTTCTCAAAACAGAGCCAGGAGAGGTCCCAGCCGCCCACGTCGCTCATCCGGGCCTCGGTGGCGTCGGAGGGGAGGCCGACGGTCGACCAGCCCCCGAGGTACGTCGCCATCAAGCTGTCGCCGTCGTTGGCAGTCACCGCCACTGCGCGAGAGAGCAGGACGACCCGACCGCGCTCGGGGACCGCACAGATGTCGACCAGGTAGGACGTCGCGACGCCCCAGGAGTTGACACACAGCCCGTGCGCGTTCGCCGACGAGATGAACGGCGGATCCCACGTCGCCCCGTCGTCGATGCTCCGGGTGATGATCACCTCGCGGAACGAGCCGCCGGCGACGTTGGCGTCCCGACCGTAGAGCCAGACTGTGCCGTCGTCGTCCCCGACGATGGCCAGCTCCTCCTCGCCGCCGGCGCCGTCATCCCAGTCGGTGTGAGAGCCCGACCAGGCGTAGACGGCAGCGAGCGTCGAGAGCTTCGTCCTCGCGGTGCTCAAACGGGCGACATAGGGGCGTTGCCGTGCCGGATCTGGCGCGCCTGGCGCCTGGGTCGTGACGTATGCCCAGTAGCCAACGCCGGCGCAGCTCGTGACGTCGGATGCCCGATGGTTCGATGCGTCGATCGTGTCGATGAGGTCGAATGTCGCGCCCCCGTCGAGCGACGCGAGCTGGTAGAGCGAGCGCCCGTAGCCCCACACCACGAGGAGCAGCTCGGACCCGATGACGCACATCCGGATGCGCGTGAGGTCGGTGATCGTCTCGGCCAGGGGCGTGTCCAGGCACGTCGTCGAGCCGACGGTCCACGTGGCCCCGTCGTCGTCCGAGTACGCCATGTGGACCTGCGTCGTGCCGCTGTTGCCGGCCAGGTAGCAACAGATCAGCCGACCGCTCGACAGGACGGCGACGGCACCGCGGGAGTTGGCCCGGGTGGCTACCGTGGAGCTCGACCACTTCCCGGACGCGGCCTGACGGAAGCAGGTGATCGCGGCGCTGGCGTCCGAGACAACGACGACGAGCAGCCCCGAGGCCAGACGACAGGCGTGGGGCGCGGCGTACTTGCCGCCACCGACGTCGCGGTCGATGAACTCGAACTCGCTGATCGCCGTGGGGGGATCCCAGCTCCGGACGCTCTCGGCTGCGTGCCGCCAGCGCAGCTCGACCGCGCCCGGCCCACCCGAGCGGGCCACCGTGACCTCGATGGCGGCGAGGTCGCTGTCCAGCGTGCCGGACGCCGCGAAGATGGCCTGCGAGGCCTGCGCAGCGGCAACGATGCCAGGGCGTGGCCCGGCCTCGGACGTCGCCGTCAGCCCAACGCCGCTCGTGGAGAGCAACGTGCGCCGATCCGGGACGACGAGGAGCCGTAGGGCGTCGCGGGCTACTTCCGCCACAGGTCCCTCCGATGCCCGAACGGCGGGCCGCTCTGCTGGCCAGAGATCGCGCGCTGGAGCTGGCCACCGCGCTGGTAGACCTCGGCGGTGACGCGGTCGACCACTTCATGCCGGAGGCGCATGCTGACGGCGACCATCGATGGCGCCTGGCTCATCCCCGCGTTGGCGCGTCGCCCCTGGTCGAAGGTCGAGACCCCCTGCTGGTTGATGACGAGCTCGCGCTTCAGCACGCGCGCGTTCATCTCGTCGGGGGCGAGGCCGCCGGCGTGGAAGGACGGCTTCTGAACGGCGATCGCGGCGACCTCGGCGGCACCGGTGGCGGCTGACGCGATGATGCTGGGGATGTTGTACGGGTATGGCGCCGAGGCGTTGGCCTGCGCGATCGCCACCGCAGCGAGCACCGTGGCGGAGGCGAGCTGGAGGGTGTGCATCGTCTTCCACTGCTTCTCGGCTGCCTTCCTCCCCTCCGCCGTGCTCGTTTTGTACGTGTGCGCGAACGAGTCGGAGAGGCTGTCCACCGCTTGGACCGTCGATGAGAGCGCGCCGAGCCAGGCGTCACGCTGCTTTGCGGCGGCTTCCTTGGCCTTCTTCAGCTCAGCTTCGGTGGCCTCGATGCGCTTCTTCGACCCCGCCTGGACGGCGTTGGTGATCCGGTCGTCGTAGTCGGTCCGGACCTCGGCGACCTCGCGGGCGATCTCCTCCTCGGATCGACCGGCCGCTTTCGCGGCTTCCGCGACCCGGAGCATCGCGTCCGCTTGCTCATTCGCCAGCTTCGCCGTCTCGGACAGGCGGAACTCGCCGGCGGCGGCGAGGATCCCGTCCGCCGTGTCACTGGCCGCGGCCATGGTCTTTGCGAGATCCAGCTCGGCCTTCTCGCGCTCCTTCTCGGCCTTCACGTCGTCCGCTGTCGCCTTCGCGTGGTCCTTCACCGCCGCGGTGGCGCGGATTTGCTCGTCGAGAAGCTTCTTCCCCGCGGCAGCCAGCGCGCCGGTGCTGTCGATGCTGCCGAGCATGGCGACATCGCTCGCGACAATGGCGTCACGCAGCCCGGCGTTGCTTGCGAACGCAGCCTTCAACGCCGGATCGTACTTGTGGCCGACGAGATCGGAGACATCGAGGTAGGCGCGCCCGACGGCCCGGAGCGCGTCGACCTCGGGCATGAACGCGTTGATGATCGAGTCCTGGACGACCTTGTCCATCTCAACGAAGAGGTCCTTCCCGGCGCTCCAGACCTCGAACATGCCCTCGGCTTTCAACCCGAGTCCCAGCGCGATGTCGGTGAGGTGCTCCAGTTCGGGCGCCGTCGACGAGCCCACGTTCACCGTAAGCCGATCCAGGATGGACGTCACGGCGTCGCCGCTGGCGGCGAGGCGGTCGAAACTGGCGATCGCGGCGGGTGGAACTTCGGGGTAAAACGCGCTGTCGATGTACTTGAAGCCTTGCAGCTCCGTCAGTGCGTCATGCGCGGAGAGCCCGGCCTCGACCAGCCCGTAGCCGAGCGCGCCGATGGCGGCGACGGAGGCGATCGCTGCAGCGCCGAGCGCCGCGACGCCGAGCGCCACCGGAGCAGCCGCCGCGAGGGCCTCGACGCTCACGCCAAGGCCGCTGGCGACGCTGGTCGCCACCTTGCCGACGTTCGCGAACTTGCCGAGGTCCTTCACCGCACCGCCCAGCCCAGGCGCGACGACGCTCATTCCCGTGCCTACCTTCTTCAGGTTGCCCGCGAAAAAGCCAAGATCCTTGCCGGCAGCGCTCCACCCCTTCGTCCCGAGTGTTGCTGCTTCCGCGCTTGCCTTCCCGGCTGCGACCGCAGCCTTGGCGGCGTCCTTCGACGCCTTCTCCGCCGCCTTCAGGCTCTTGTTGATCTCGGACGCCACCAATTTGGCGTCCTTGCCCGCGATGCCAGGCATGGTCGCCATCGTCTTCTCGAATTCCTCGAGACGCGCGACCACGCCGATGGCGATCTGGCTGTCGAGACCCATCAGGAACCCCGTCGGATGGCGGCGACGATGCGCTGCCCGAGTTCGTCACTGACGACCTTGACCTTGACCCGGAACGGCTTGCGGACGAGCTCGCCGAGCAGGTATTTTCCGTCCGAAGCCGCCGGGTTCAACTCGACGACGACACCTCGCCCTTTGAGCCGCTGACCAGGTGGCGAGGCGAGCGCTCGGCCGGCCTTGAAGTCCGCCCGGGTCGCCGCGCGCTTCACCACCGAGAGCGGGCCCGGACGGTGCACGAACCAGGCGGCGATGCGCCCCCGGCGGTCGGACCGGGTGTCGAGGCTGGCAACGCCGATCTGAACCTCGGTTCGGCTGACAGTCGTCACGACATCCCACTTTCCGGACATCCCCGTTCGGCGCTTGACGTCGTCGTACCAGGTGGCCTCCGCGTCCTTCGCGACCTGCTCGGCCACGGCCTGCATCTCCTTCATGACCGTGCCGGCCGCCACGTCCACAGCGCGGCGCACGAAGTGCTCGATGTCGCCCGAAAGCGTCACCGTGACACCGCCGTCGCGCCAGCGCGTGATGCTCATCCGTTCCCCTGGTTGGCGGCGTCCATCAACGCCTGCATGGCCTCCCGCCGGCTCGTCGGAGCCGGAACCGTCGGGTTCTGCCGGATGCGGTCGAACGCGAGCACGCGCACCTGTTGGTCGTGGGTGAGGGAGTAGAACCCGTCGGGATCGTGGAAAAGTTCAAGTCCGAGCCGGAGAGCGGTCAGGTCGTTGGCCCCCCGCCGGCTTCGGTAAAACCCTCTCGGGTCTCGACCTCCACTTCCCGCGGGTGCGTGGCGTCAACGACCTGGAGGATGAGCGGCGTCGCAACGGTGGCGATGTCCACCGGGGTGACTCCCTTCTCCCGGAGCCAGCCGTACACCTTGCCGCCGTAGGCCAGGACGTCGCACTTGCAGGCGGGGTAGTCGACACCCGACTCGCGCCCGATGCGCGTGCAGAGCCCGAGCGTGGCCGACAGGACGCGGAGGCGCGTGAGGCCTCCGCGCCCCTGCGCCTCGACAAAGGCGAGCATCAGCTCCTCGCGCTCGACAAACGCCGGCAGGACCACGGTGTGGTCCCGACCGAGGAGATGGATCTTGGTCGCTTCCATTACGTGAACGCCACCGCGTCGCCGGCGAGGATGTACGCCTCGCCCTTCACGCTGAACTTGCCGGGGACGCCCTCGGCGAAGTCGAACTCGCAATCGCAGTACTTCAGGGTGATCGTGGTGTCCGCAGTGCCGCCGAAGTCGGTCCGCTCGCCGGTCCACTTGAGCTGCCGCAGGTCGCCATCGCCGGTGTTCGCGGGCGCCGTGGTGACCGGGGTTGCCCAGGGCGTGCCGGCGAGGCCGAGCAGCGCCGCAGGGATGCTGCCATCGGCGGCGTCGATGATGCCCGTCGCGTGCGCCGTGAAGCTGAAGGCCACAGCCTGGTGCTCGACCTTCCGCACCGAGTAGTGCTTGCCCCGGTTCTTGAAGACCTGCGTGGTCTTGAAGCCGCTCTTCAGGCCGGTGATCTGGAGGTCGCCGTCCTCGTACGCGATGGTGAGCACGATGGGCGTGCCGGTGTTGTCGCTGATCGCGATCTTGCCATCGGCAGGAAGAAAGGGGGTCTTTGGGAGGGCCATGAGAGACTCCTACTGGAGAGCGAGAAGGTGGTACGCGGTGAAGATCACGTCGTGTCGGATGAAGTCGTCGAGGGCGGTGTGCTCGGACGAGACGAACAGGATCTGGAAGTCGGCGGGCCAGGTCGGGTCGACGACCATGACCTCGTTGACGAGGGTCTGGGCCGCGTCGAGGGCCTCGTCGACGGACGCAGGGGCGTCCTTGGGGCGCACCCGGGCGGTGAACCGGATCGTGAAGGGCGTCTTGCAGTCGACGCCGACGTCCCGGCGCTGGCGGCTGGGCATCGCCTCGGTCTTGCCCATGCCGACGGCGAAGGCGAGGTGGGCGATGCTCGACGGATCGAGCCCGAAGGC
Source organism: uncultured Pseudomonadota bacterium (assembly GCA_903844155.1). Taxonomy (GTDB): domain Bacteria; phylum Myxococcota_A; class UBA796; order UBA796; family SXON01; genus CAIUMM01. Next base: position 17,388 of record CAIMSU010000027.1, read on the forward strand.
CTCGAACCGGAACGGGGACTGTTTCCAGCCGGACAGCGTCTCGATGCGGGTCGCGAGGCGCGAGCGGATGGAGGAGACGGAGACGCTCATCAGCGGCTCCGCTGGGGCGGGTTGTAGCCGCTCTCGACGTAGTACCAGGGATCCTCGCCACCGCACCCAAGGAACGTCACCGGGGCCATCGCGCGACGGTTGCTGTCCATGACCCCGTCCTCGTTGGTGTCGTACTTGACCGCAAGCTGGCCCCACGCCGCCTTCCCCTGGTCAGCGTAGCTCTGCGCCAGCGTGGCCCACTTCGAGTCGGCCGCGGCCGTGACCATGAAGTCGCGGAAGATGAGCTCGAGCGTCCGGTACAGGTGGACGTAGCGGAGGTCCTCGGGCGAGCAGATGAGCTGCGCCAGGCTCCCGCCCTGCCGAAGCCGGTGAAGCATCTCGACCCAGGCCTCGTCGAGGTAGTCCTGGTACGACGTGAGCGTGCTCGGGCGCAGCTCGGCGAGGTCGTTGTGGCGGCGGACCAGGTCGGCGTCCGTGACCACGGGGTAGAGCGAGCGGCGGCAGAGCGCCATGTCCCGCCGGAACGTGTGGACGACGCCGTCAGGCATCGTCAGCGCCCACTCGACGACCCAGTTCTCGCCGTAGCTCTCGGCCGACATCGTCGACGCGAGCAGCGGGTAGGTCGCCACGTTGGAGACCTTGGTGATCGTCGCCGTCACGAGCAGCGAGCCGTCCGGGCGGTAAATCGAGACCGTGTCGCCCGTCGTCGGCGAGGCGAGGGCGCCGTCGCGGTACACCGGGCACGTCAGCGTGTTCGTCCGGCCCCGCTCGATGAGCTCGGGGCCGGCGAACCGCGGCGCGTACAGCGTGTCCGCAGCGCTCATCAGTACGCCGTGCCGGGCCAGCCGTCGTAGATCGTGCCCTGGGCCGCCCGCGCGCTGGCGAAGTTCGTGGACAACCCCGCGACGTAGACGCCCATGACCGCCTTCGTCGACGTCACCGCCGGGAGCGCCGCGATCGCGGCGGCTGCCGAGAGCGCGTTCGTCCCGGCGGCGAACGTCGCGGTGCCGGAACTGTCGAGGTAGAGCCAGTACGCCCGGTAGTGCGTGCCGTCCGTGGCCGTCTCGGCATGCAGGTCCCAGAGGTTGTCCGTGGCAGCCTTGCGGTAGAGCGTGCCGAGGATCCGGAAGTCCTCGTCCGCGTTCGTCCGGAGCCGGCCGGCCGTGGTGCCGTTGCCGATGCCGACCGTGGTCGTGGCAGTCGCCGCTGCCGGCGCCGCTGCGGTGAGCGCGAGCGTGCTCGGCCAGCCGTCGACGTAGGCGCCCTGCGCGCCAAGTGCGTTGGCGAAGTTGCAGCTCGGGCTCGCGACGTAGATGCCGATGACCGACCGCGCGACATTCGGCGCGGGCAGTGCGGCGATCGCCGCCGCTGCCGAGCCGACCGTGTCGGGGCCGGCGGCGGCGTCGACGCCACCCCCCGCATCCAGGTAGAGCCAGATGGCGCGGTAGTGCGTGCCGTCCGTCGAGGCCTGGCCGGTCAGATCCCACAGGTTGTCGGTCGCCACCTTGCGGTAGTGCTTCCCGGCGATCATGTACTCGACGTCGAACCGGATCTTCACCTTGCCATTGGTGGTGGCGTCGCAGACGTTGGAATTCGTCGTCGTGAGCGCCGTGGCGCCGGCGGGGTTGGTCGCGAGCGGGTTGACCGGCGACGGCCAGCCATTGACCACGAGACCCTGCGCGGTGAGCGCGTTCGCGAAGTTGCAGCTCGGGCTCGCGATGAAGCACCCGATCACACTCTTCGTGTTGTCCAGCGCCGGCAGGTTGTTGATCGCAACCCCGAGGGACGTCTGGTCAGTCCCGGCACCGATGGACGCCGTGCCCCCCGCATCCAGGTAGAGCCAGATGGCGCGGTAGTGCGTGCCGTCCGTCGAGGCCTGGCCGGTCAGATCCCACAGGTTGTCGGTGTCGGCCTTGACGTAGATGGCGCCGTGGATCCGGTACGCCGTCCGCATGTTCGCGAGCGGCGCCAGGATCTTGAACTTGCCGTTCTGGGTCGCGTCGGCGATGCCGGGGAACTCGGCCACCCCGTTCTCGTAGCGCAGGCGATCGGACGCATTGTCGCTGATCGCGTTCGTGATCTGGGTCCGAAGGATCTGCACGTCGGCGAGGAGTGCCGTGAGCGGGTCACGCGCGAGAAGCATGCTCTCCAGCCGGGTCCGCAGGCTCACCGTGTCGGCGACCGCCGCGGTGAGCTGGGTCCGGAGATTCGCGAGGTCCGCGAGCTCGGCGGTGAGCTGCGAGCGCGCCATCGCCCCGTTCTCGTAGCGCTGCAACGCGAGGTCGATCATGTTGAGCCAGAGCCCGCCCTTCCGCCAGCTCGGGTTGCCATCGGTCCGGAGGAAGCTCGAGCCATTCGGCTCCGCAGCAGTGGGCGCCCCAGCCCCACTGGAGATCGAGGGGTCGTTCGCCAGCACGGAGGTCTGGGAGGTCCGGACGATGAAGCCCAGACCGGCGAGGGCGCGCTTGGCGCGCGTGTAGACGCGAGAGGCGATGGTGGCCATGGGTCAGTCCTCTTTCGAAGAATTGGGAGGGGTGGAGGCGCGCGTCTTCCCGCCGTCGATGACGGTGAACGCAGCCAGCTTCTGCTCGTAGACCTCGGACGCCGCGATGGACTGCGCGGTCTCCGTGGTGCGGCGCTTGATCATGGCGCGACGCATGCGCGTCTGGAGCGCCTTCCGGACGATCTTGTCGCAGGGTGGCACGAGACGGGCAGCGACCAGGCTGGCGCGGAACTCGATGAACCCGGCGTCGTCGATGTCGAGGACGACCTGTCCACCGAGGATGTACGGCTTCGTCCAGACGTCGAGGTGCACGGGCCCGCGGTGCCCGGCGAACTCCCGGACATAGCCGTCCTCGGTCTTGCCCCAGGCCTTGACCTCCATGTTCGGGTCGATGACGGTCCAGCCCCTCTCACCGAGCGTCGCAAGCGCGGGCGCTGCGTTGCCGAGCCCGGTGGCGCGCACTTGGTGGACTCCGCTCACGCCCGGCTCGAAGTGAAACTTCCGGAGCGCCGGGATGAGCAGCGCCTTGTCCTCGTGCAGCACCACGTCCCAGCGATGGGGATGGTGCAGGAACACGAAGTCGGCGAGCGGATCGAGCCGCAGGGTGTTGGTCGGGCTCGCCGCAGGGACGGGCTTCCGGCCGACAAGGACCGTGCCGTCGGTCTGGTTGCGTGCCGCGCTGTCTCGGTTCGTGGCCATGGCTTACGCCGCCAGGAGTTGGACGCCGCGGGCGTCCTCGATCTCGACCGTGCCGACGTGGTAGTGCGTCACGGTGTCGGTCAGGCCCGACGTGCCAGTGCGGATCTCCTCGACGGCGATCGGCCCCTCCTGGAGGAGGATGAACGCGCTCTGGGGGTACTCGACGGGCATCTCGGCGTAGCCGATGGCCCCGAGGCCGAACATCCCGCCGATGTGGTCGGAGCCCGACGTCGGGCAGCCCGGCGCGGTGATGATGTCGACGTTGTCGTACGTGCCCTGGAAGCCGGGGCCCTTGAGCATCTGCATCTCGGCGGTCGCCGGGCGCCACTGGGTCACGCCGGCGCGGCCCTCGAGGTCGACCATCCAGCGCGAGAAGTGGGTCTCCGGCATGAGGGACAGGTACGGCCCGGGGACCTTGGCCTCGATGAGGGTGGCCTTGGCCTCGAGGAAGGTGTCGTGGTCGAAGTCGACGCCGGAGCTGCCGACCGAGCTCGCGAACCCGCTCATCATCGCGGCGATGAGGTTCGTGAGCGTGACGTTCGCCGAGACGAAGCCGTCAATCGCGAACCGGGGGATGTTGAGCGTCCCCGTGGGGTCGACGGTGCGCATCTGGTCGGAGAGCGACCGGCGCAGGGAGCGACGCGCGACCGCGATGGTGCGCAGCGCCATCGTGAGCGCGGTCTCGGTCACCGCGGCGCCCTCCGCCACGGACGCGAGTGTGTCGTAGCCGTCGAGGCCGAAGAGGGAGAACTGGCTCGTGAGCGACCCGGAGCCGGGCCGACCGGCGCCGAACGCGCCGAGGTTGATGAGCGCGGGATGGCCGCGCAGCGTGGCGCGGTTCGCGAGCAGGAGCTGGACGAAGCGGATGGCGGCGGCGGTGACGATCGGGGCGTTCGTCGTCGTGGTAATCGTGGGCATGGGCGGGATCTCCGGTCAGTTTGCGGGGTTGGAAGGGTTGGGATTGACGAGGTGCGAGAGGGCGTCCAGCTCGGGGTGCGCCTTCGCAAGCGCACCGAACGAGGCCTTGAATTCGGCGTCCGTCATGTTCGCGATCTGCTCGGGGGTGTAGGCGCCGGTCGCCGCTGCAGGGGCGCGGGCGCCTCGGTTCGCATCCGGGAGCGTGCCCCGACGTCCGGTGGCATCGTTGCCAGCGCCGGCGGCTGGCGCGTTGCCCGGCTTGGGGAGGAACGGTGCGACGACGGCTGGGGCCTTCGTCGGGTCGGCGGCGAGGCCGTCGATCCACTTCGCCAGGTCGGGCTCGCCCTTGTCGGCGGCCTGCTCGGCGTGCTCCAGCTCGATGAGCCGGCGTACCTTCGGGTCGTCGATGCCGGCCTTGGTGAACACCGCGTCCCGGGCGTGCTGTTCGGTGACCTTGGTCAACTCGGCCTTGTGATCGGCGACGAGCTTTTCCGCGGCGGCCTTGGCTTGCTTCACCTGGTCAGCGTTGACCTCGGCTTGCAACTTGTACTTCTCGGCAGCCTGTGCGCCCTTGCGCAGCTCCGCGAGCTCGGTGTCGTCGATCTCGACCTTGGGCATGGGTCAGACTCCTGGGGGCGCCGGCGGGGCCGGGTTCTGGGGTGGGTTCTGGGGCGGAGCCGGCTGATTCGTCGGCTCGAACTTGGGCGTGCCGACCGTGCCCATCAGGGCGGCGGCTTCCGCGGCATCGAGGTTGAAGAACATGGAGAGCAGGTTCAGGCCGGCTTCTCGGGGGAGCGCACCGCTCGCGACCTGCGAGATGATCCCGGCGGCGGCGGCGACGTCCTTGGCGGCGGCGGCGCCACCGGCAGACATGGCCGCGGCCCCTGCGAGCACCGCGGTCGGCATCGTGCCGGCCGTGACCCCAAAATCGTTGTTGTCCTTCAGGATCCGCTTCAGCTCGGTGACCGCCTCGGGGCGCGTCATCCCCGGATTCTCGTTCTGGAACGCGTCGACGATGGACCGGCGGCCCTCGGCGATGAGCTGCGCGTTGCTGCCGCGACGCTCCTCCGCCTCGTCCTTGGACAACGGCAGCGAGCGGTAGTCCAGCAGGTAGCCGGACTCGGGGAGCAGCGTCGACGTGACGCCCTCGATGTTGCAGATCGCGGCGAGCTTCTCGATCGTCTCGATGTCGCTCGGGTGGAGCTCGGGCTGGTAGCGCTTCTGCGCCTGGCGCTTGCCCTCCCGGGAGATCGACAGCGCCGCGGCTGACCAGGGGTTCGCCGTGTCGTGCACGATGTGGCTGGCGTCCAGGCCGTCAAAGTCGCTCACCGCACGCTCGAGGATGCCCACGGTGCGGGCGAGGCCCTCGACGTCGCAGCCGGCTGCCCACTGCCCGATCTGGGGGTTCTGGACGCCCGGGGCCGCTTCGAGGTGGAGCAGCGAGCTCGGGTCGGTCGGGACCTCGGTCCGCGGCCCGGCCTGCGTCATCATCGGCGTCGCGCCCATGACGTACGCGCCCAGCGCCCAGCGCTGGGGCCAGCTCGCCTTGAAGATGCTGTGCTGCAGGAACGTGTACGCGGTCGCGACGTCGAGGCTACCCTCGACGACCTCGATGCCCTCGTAGGGATCCCAGAGCGTCTCCTTGCGCATCGCGTGGTACGCGACGTATGGGAGCCAAGCCTTGCCCGCGCGATCGCCCGTTTTCCATCGGTACGGGTAGCGGTCGCCCTCCAGGCGCTGCCCGTTGAAGATCACGCGCGTGAGGTCCTCGCCGTCCGAGCCGTCGAGGCGGGCCTCGACGACCTTGTAGAACGGAGCGTTCGGGTCGGCGATCGAGACCCAGTCCCAGGCCCACATCCCCTCGCCTGTCGGCAGGTCGCGCCAGCGCAGCTCGCGCATCTCAACGGGGACGTTGGGTGCGGACGCGAACGCCGTCGCCGTGACAACGTCGGGCGTGATCATCCGAATGATCGGCTGGTTCAGGTCGGCGCTCCAGTCCGGGCGCAAAAGCATCTCGCGCAGCCCGATGAGGTTGACCTGGACGCGGCGCATCATCGGCCAGAGCCCAATCTTGTTCAGGACCCCGTCGCGCCCGAAGTACTCGGGCAGCTCGCCGGCGGTCGCGTGGCGGGGCACTGGGGCCTCGTCGTAGCTGACAGCGAGCTCGTGGCAGAGCTTGCGGAATGGGTTCTTCGCGAGGGACTTGGGACCCATCGCGTAGCGGCGCACCCGGCCGAAGTGCTGCCGGAGACGGGTTTCGAGGTCCGGCGCCCACTGCCCAGAAAGCAGCCTGCGACGCCGACGTCCCTCGTCCCACCGCATCGCATCCGACGGCGAGCTGGGCGCCGGTGGGGTGTCGAAGTTGTGGTAGAGCGAGGCGGTCGTCACGCCCCGAACCTACGGTCAACACTGGGCAGGCGTCAAGCACCACTGACCTGGAGCACCTAATTGTGTCGGGAAAGTGGTGGTTGAACGTGTCAGTTACACAGTGCTTCCGCGGCGGGGCGAAGGGATAACCTTCTGGGACACTCCGGAGTCTCTATGTCCCGTCAGAACGTCGTGATCGCCGCCCTCGTCGTCCTCGCCTTCGCCACAGGAAGCCTCGCCCATGCTCGCGCGGACAGCACATCGCAGGCGCAGTGCAAGGACGTGCCGAGCATCATCGGCCCGGCCGTCGCAGCGACCATCAACGAGCAGCGGTCGGCGGGGCTCACCGATGGCACGGCGATCGCCGTCGGCGGGCCGGTGGTGCTGGTCTGCTCCTGGTAGCCCGGCATCGTTGCCACCCTACGAAATCGCCCCGAACGTCCCCACTTTTCGCACGTCCGCGCGGTCGTGCAGTGTCATCAACGCGTAGCGGGCACTGTCCAGCGGGTCCTTGAGCGGGCTGTTCAGGTCGCCCGCCCACTCCTTCGCACCGCGCTCGAACCCGGCGCACGCCCGGCGGACCCGGAGCCGCCCACGGGCGCCCATCGTGTTCATCAGCGCGATGCCGCGCCGGAGCGATCCCCGGTCCTTGAACATCGTCTGGAACCGAAGCCCCTGGGCCGCGGCCTCCCGCGCACTCAAGTGGAGGATCGAAGCCATCTCGCGTTGCAGGTCCATGTTCGACTTGGCGGCGCCGTAGAAGCTCTCGCTCGTCGACCGGTCGCCGACCCAGTGGTCGACCTCGCGCCAGGTAAGTCCGTTGCGCTGGAGCATCTCGAGGATGTTCTCGGCGTCCTCCGTCGTCGTTGTGACCGTTTCCGTCCGGGCCTCGTCGATGAGCCAGTAGTCGCCCTCCGCGTTCGCGGCGCCGAGCGTCGCGCACTGCCGACCCGGCCGGGTCCCGTGGTCGGCCGCGACGCACAGGAACCACCGGCCCTCGGGGAAGGGGTCGTCGGTGTAGCAGGTGTCGTTGATGCGCTCCAGCCAGCGCCCCGCGACGACGGGATCCCAGTCGCCGTGCTCCCGCATGGGCCGCTCGTCCGGGAGATAGCCGGCGATGTCCTCGGCGATCTGCGCGGCGGTCGCCCAGGCCCACGGAACGAGCCCGCCCCGGATGGTGATGTTCTCCAGGTTGTAGGACGTCTTGATCATCCGGATCTTGCCGTCCTCGACCTCCTTGCGTATGTACTCGAGCGGCGGGCTCTCGGGGGTCGGCGTCATCGTGACACGCATCTCACCCCGGAAATGGTTGAGTCGCGGCCGACACTCCGCGTAGACGCTCGACGGCGGCGGCTCGTCCATCGAGCAGCGGTGGCCCTGGAACCCCATGACGCGGTTCGCGCCCTGCTCGTACGTCGCCAGGTAGATCGTCGAGCCTCGGCCGGGGCCGCTCGTGAACGTCACCACCGGCTCCTTGAACCCCTTGATGCCCTGCCCAGGTGCGAAGTACAACTTCGGGTGGATCTCCCCTTTCGGAAGCATCGCCCACAGCTTCTCCATGAGCGGATCCATCTGCGCGAAGCTGAACCCGGCGACCATGAGCTTGCGGGTGCCCCGCGGCACCTGACGCAGTGGGTGCGTCCCGCGCGCAAAGTGGACCAGGTCCCAGGCGTGCCCCCAGCTCTTGCCGATGGAGTTCCCGCCGTCCCAGAGCACGAACCGATCACTGGCGCTGCAGAAGTCGAGCTGGGGCTGGGTGAGCCGCGGGTGGTTCAGGAGCGCGAGCTCGGCGCGGTCACCGCCCCGTGCGAACGCATCCGCGGCGGTGAGCTGCTCCTTCACGCATCAGCCGCCTGGAGCCGCACGCCCGGGTGCCGCGTGAGATACTCGGTGACCGCGCGCTCCAGGTACGGGGTCGGCAGCTTGACGAGCTGCTCGTCGAGGTAGGCGAGGAAGCCCTCCTCGGACATCGTCCCCTTCGACGTCAGCTTGGCAGCTTCGAGCGTGGCGATCTCCGTCGCCATGAGCGAGGCCGCGCGGAGACACTTTTCGGCGGCGACATAGCTCCGCATGCGTCGCGCCTCGGCGTACATCTCCTCGGCCTGACGCTTCGCCTCACGCAGCCAAGGCAAGCCGCTACCTGCCTTTCGGAGGCGCACCGCCTCGGCCAGCGCACGGGGTGATTTACTGACCGGGGGTTCAGTCTTGCGCTTGGTCGGCATCTACACCTGCCTTTTTCTGGCCAGAGCGCGCGCGTGGCTCGACAAGCTTCGCCTCGACGCCCTCCCCCCCGGGGGGGTTCCCTACCCCCCCTCTTTTTGGCTTCCCTCCTCGCTCCCGTCCAGGCTGCGTCACCCTGTACCGCCACATCGACCGCACGTTCGGCACCGACACGAGCTCGCACACGACCCAGCCCGAGGAGACCGCTCGGTCGAGCAGGCTCACCATCCCTGCGTACGACATGGACAGCAGCCGCGAGAGCTGCTGTCGGGTAAGTCCAGGTGTCTCGTCCAGAACCACGATGAGCCTGTCCATCGCAGGCCTCGACCGAGCTGGCAACGGAGACTTCAGGTAGGCGTCGAGTACGGTGCTCACGTCGATCCGGGATGAAAGGACCGTGTACCTGACAAGCCGTACACCGATGGAGCCTACTATAGCACGATGACACTGAACATGGGCGCAACGACGGGGAGACTCGGGGAGGCCCGGGTAGGCAAGGGAGCCACTTCCAGCCGGTGGCCCGCCGCACCCAGCGTTGGGGAATTGTTTTGCTCTCCCTGCCCACAGCAAATCCCATATTTTTCCTCTTCTCTCTCACCCGCTAGAAGCAGAAACAGACTCCCCAGCCTACCCTACTTGTAAGAGTCAAGCCCAAAGGCGGGCAATATGAGGGGAGGCCTGGGGAGGCTGGGGAGGCTGGGGAGGCGGCCTCCCCAAGCAAAAACGAACAAGGCCCGCACGGAGCGATTTGCTCGGTGCGGGCCCTGTCGTCGGCAGCGTTCAGTAGGGGATCGTCTCCTGCGTGCCGTTCACTGGGGCGTCCTGCTCCGGTCGGCCCGGCCGGAACACCTTCCAGGCACGAGCTCCATGTCGCCGCTCGTCCGACCGCCCGACCTTGTGCCCACCATAGAGACGACCGGCCGCGACCCGGAGTAGGTTGCCGAGACGAATCATGTCGGGAAGACCGTCCTTGGTCGCCGCCATGGACTTGATGGTGGCGAACAGCGCTGGGAACCGGTCCGCCACGTAGTGCGTCTGCAGGTCCGCGAGGTAGACGTTGGAGCTGGCAAAGCTGTCGTACCACACCTCCAGCAGCGCCCGCATCTGACCCAGGCGCTCATCAGCCACGTCGGCGAGCTGGTCGACGCCCTGGTAGGGATCGGGCGCTCCTGCCCACACCAGCGCCGAGCGGATGACCTCGTTCCACTCGCGATAGCCGCCGAAGGTGCCAGTGACGGGCCGACCTGCAGCAGCATGCGAACGGAGCAGGGCGAAGGCGGCGGTGAGGATGTCGGCGCGGTTGGCCGGGTCGCGCACCCAGGCGCGCAGGTCCGGGATGAGGAAGTCGGTGCGCAGCTCCGGCTTCTCGATGTCGGGCGCGAGCTGGATCGGGATGACGCGCTGCGCCAGGTCGCCCTTGATGGCGAGGTTGTTGCCGGTGAGCGTCCACACGGTGCGGATGGGCACGCTGATCGCCTCGGTCTTCCCGAGAATGCGGCCCTGCCAAACCCGGGCTTGGACAGCGGCATCGATGCTCGGCCCGCCGAACGTGCCCGTGAGGTTGTCGAGGAGCACGGCCGGGAGCGCCGACATCGCGATCGTCGTGATCCGCTTCTCGATCTCCTCTTCGGTGGCGCCAGGCGCCATGCGCGCGATCTCGCGACCGGTCGCGAGGAGGTGGATTGTCTCCACCATCATCGACTTGCCCGACTTGGGCGTCGTCGAGAGCACCGGGAACATCGGCACCGGACCGTCGATCGCCGGACGGGCAACGAGCGAGAGGAGACACGAGACGGCCGCGGCCTTGTGCCAGGGATCAGCGAAGGGGAAGTCGGCGAACACGTCGCAGAGACGCAGGTAGGCACGGCGCGCCAGGTCCTGGCTCAACGGCTCGCCGAGATTGTTGAGCTTGAACCCCGCGCGCGGCTCGTAGATGTAGCCGGTGACCGGGTCATGGCCGGGCACGTCGTGCAGATCGCCGTTCGGCCGGAGGATCGGGATCTCGCTGATGCCCTGGGCGCGACGGAACGGCCACTCGTCCTGGGCGAGCAGCGCCTCCACTGCCCACGTCGGTGGCAGCGCTGGCTCCTTGAGCCCCTCCGCCACCTTCGTCCACCGCGCTGCCGTCGCCATGGCCACTCGTAGCCGGGCGGGCCGAACGATGCGGAGCGCTGGCGCGTCCGGATCCCACGTGAGGCCTGTCGGGCTCTGGTCCCGGGTGAGGTGCACGAGCGTCGCCCCGCGCTGGTAGAGATCGCCGGCGGCGTTCAGGGAACGGGTGGCGAGGTCGAGCACCCTCGCCATGTTCGTCGAGATGAGGATCTCGGGCTTCTCGTTGCCATCCCCGCCACCCGGTGGCGTGTCCTCGTCGATGGGAGGAACTGGCGGCTTGACCGCGGCGCGAGCCGCCTCGACGATCGCTGCCCGTCGCTCCTTGATGGCCGCCTCGAGCTGCGCGACGACGGCCTTCGCGCCGTGGAACACGTCGCCGAGTCGAGCGAGATCGGCGGCGCCGGCGAGGCTCGACACCATCCGTGCCGCCACCATGGCCTCGATCCACGCCGCATCGCCGAGCAGCTCGTACAGCGGCGCCGAGCGCTGCGCCTTGACCGTGCCGGCCTCGCAGCGCGCGAGGACCTGCGCGAGCTGGACGAGGGGATCGTCGGATTCGGGCGGCTCCGCCTCACCTGGTGGCGCGGTCGACGCTGGCGGTGGCTCCGCATTGAGAGCGGAGGTCGAGGTCGGTGTCCGCTCCGCCTGCCAGCCCCGCAACGTCGCCGCCTTGATGCCGAGGACCTGCGCCGCCTCGCTCGACGAGGCCTCCGGGTTCGCGTCCCACCACGCCATCGCCTCGATCTTCGTCGGCGCTGGCGTGGACGGGCCCGTCGACGTCGACGCAGAAAGATCCGGGCGCAACGGTCGCAGCTTGCCAGCGCGCACCCCGTCGCCAACGGTGCGGGCGACCTCCTTCCCATCCTTGCCCGAGGCCTCGCCCGCACGCTGCAGCTCGGTCACGACGAGGACCTCGTCGATGAGGTCCGCCGCGATGTACCCGCCGAGCTTGACCGCCTTGTCGTGGAGCGTCTTGTGCCGGGCACCTTCCCCAGCGCTGGCGATGTCGCCACACGCGCCGGTCAGTGCGCGTGAGACAAACGACCGCTCGCGATCGCTCGTCTCAATGGCGGTCGGCGGGACGTAGGGCCGCTTCGGGGGCGCTGGCGGGCAGAGCAGCTCCAGCAGCCACACTGGCGTCACCTCGATGCCCGCGACGTCGGCTTCCCATTCGTACGCCACGCCAGTCGTCGGGTGAATCGACGGCGCCGCGACGACCTGCCCGCCGGTGGCGCGCACGTCGATGCCCGGGAGCGCGTCGACCCGATTGCCGAGATCCACGCCAACGGGGAGCCGGAAGAACAGGTGCTGTCCGCCGCTGCCCGTCACCGCGCGCCGGGTCTGGATGACACCGTGCTCCTCCTCGAGCCGTGCCAAGGTGTTCAGCCCATCGCGACCCGCGTCGACGTCGAGCACCCAGAACCCGGAGCGGGGTCCGGTGACCAGGCCGACATTCGAGTCGCCCCGGGTCTGCCACCACCCGCGGATCACCTTCGGATCGGTCGAGGCCTGCGCAACCCAGTCCTTGAGCCAGGGCACCTTGCCCTTGAGCGGGACGACCGGCCATCCGCGCTCCGCGTACTCGAGGGCCGCACGAAAAATGGCGCTCACGTGGCCCCCAATTGCTGCTGACGTTTCCGCTGGGCGCGCGAAACCTCGCGCCAGGCCATCGCGGCGGCCGGGTTGGCGGTCTGCAAGACGAGCTGCCAGGTCACGTTCGGGCATGCGCTGGAGAGCGCCTTCATCACCGCAGCGTGGCGCACGGTGGCGATTCCCGTCAGGACCTTGAACGCCCACTCGTCCGAGAGGTGGACGACCTCGCCGGCGCCGGCGTGGCGCGCGCACAGCTTGGCTGCTGCGATCGCCACGGCGGTGGGGTGGGTCTCGGCGTCCTCGTCCGTCTTCACGCCGCTCGCGACGAGGATCTGCCCGTGGACGACGACGACCGCGCGGACACCGTCCCGACAGGCGGCGCCAGCAAACCACCCGCCGTCCTCCAGGTCGTGTCGCACCTGGTCGAGCACGTCCTGGTTCGGGGCGAGGACCGGCAGACTAGGAACCCAACGCTGTTTGCGATCACACATCCCGCCGAGCACGTCGAGGAGATCCTTCGCGGCGCCGACGTTCGGCAGGTCACCATGGTGACCGAGGTGCGTGACCACGGCGTAGTGCTCGGGTGGCAGCCACCGGCCCGCCCACGCCATCTTCTTCACCGCACCGCACTGGGCCGGACTCGCGGGCCCTGTCCGGTCGAACGTGAACGACGGGCGCTCGGCGACGACCCCGTCGAGCTGCGCTGCCAGGTAGAGCTGGCGCGCCCAGGACGCCACCGCGTCCGCCGGCTTCGCCATCGCGATCGCCACGGGTCCGGACCCGCCACCTTCGCGCTCCTCGCCGGAGCTCGGGGTCTCCTCGACCTCCTTCTCCCCGAGGTCCTCGTCGTAGGAGAGGCTGAACGTGTTGAACAGCCCCAGGGGGTCAAGGATGATCGCCTCGGTCTTACCTGGGTGCGTCCGGAGGACGCGCCCAACCTCCTGGATGAATCGGACCCGGGCGCTCACCTTCCGACGCAGGCACATCCAGCGCAGCCACGGGAAGTCCGCGCCCTCGGAGAGCAGCGACGGGTAGACCACGACTTTCAACTCGCCGGAGCGGAGAGCCGAGAGACGGGCGTCCTGCGTCGCCGGCGCGAGTTCGGAGTGAACGGCCGCGGCCTCTACACCCTGCTCGGTCAACCAGGTGGCGAACGTCTCCGCGTCCTCGATGGTGTTGGCGTTCACGACGCCGGGCCCGATCCCCGCGTGGTCACGGATCATCTGGAGGACCGCGTCGTCGAGCGGCACCTCGTCGCCCGTCCAGGGGATCACCTTCCACGGCACGATGACCTGGTCGCGCAGCGCGTCCCTGAACCCGTAGCGGTGGATGACCTCCTCGAAGAGCTGCAGGTTCTGGCTGTCGTCCGAGCGGAACGCGGTCGCCGTGAACCCGACCCGGGCCTCGGGCTGCAGGGCGTGGCTCGCGATCGTGAGGCCTTCGGCTTCGGTCCGGTGGGCTTCGTCGGCGATCCAGAGGTTGACGGTGCGGTTGTGCCGCTTGAGCACCGCCGCCAACGCCATCGCGCTGTTGTTGCAGGCGACCACGACGGGCCGGTCGGCCTCCTTGGCGCTCGTGTAGTACTTGCCCACCCGCCCCGCGCCGACGCGCTCGCCGATGGTCTGGGCGATCTGCTCGACGAGCCGGCGGGAGCTCGTGGTCACGACGATCCTGGCATCGTTGCCAGCGAGCAGGACCTGCGCGATCACCTCCGCGAGGAGGACGGACTTCCCGGAGCCGGTGACCGCGACCACGATGCCGCTCGTCTTACGCGCGATCGCGTCGAGCACCTTCGGCACGGCGACGGCCTGCCAGGCCCGGAGCGGGCGCTCGGGCTCGACCTCGATGGGCGGGAGGCGGAAGAGGGTCATGGGCCCCACAACGCCACCGCCTGCGCCACCTGGCTCGGCGCGAGGCGCAGGTAGGTGACCAACGACCAGGGACGGTCAGTCGGTAGTCGGTTGCGACCACAGGCCATCACGAAGATGCCCGCCCGTCCCGGCGCGATGAAGTACTCGTCCTGGCAGGCCTCCATCGGGCGGCAGAGAAACCCGGAGGCCTCGCCCTGGGCGATGTGCTGGCTCGCATCGAGCAGCCGGTGGGCACCGGGCACGCCGATCGCCGGGTAGTGCTCCTGCAGCCGCTCCAGCGCCTGCCGGGTGATCCAGACGTTCGACCGGATGTCGACGATCAGAAGGGGCATGGCTGCTTCCGATGCTGACCCGATGCGCGGAAAACGTGCCCGACCTGTCGACGGGCCCGGACGATGGCCGGGTCGAGGAGCAGCTCGCGACCGCGCGCTACGTCGACAGCGAGCCGGATCTGGGTGCGGAGGCGACGGACGATGGCGCAGATGTCGACGCCCTCGCCGAGCAGGACCCGGAGCCAACGGGCCAGCCGTCGTCCCGTCCGCCGATTGTTGCATGCCATGCAGCTCGTCACGAGCGACGCGGAGCGGTTGTCGTACTTGCCGGCGACCGGGCGCCAGAGGTGATCGAGGCACTCGCCGGCGCCCTGACACCAGACGCAGGCGAACCCGTCGCGCGCGTAGATCGCCAAGCGCCGCTCCGGACGAATCCAGGACGACCCGTACCATGTGCCGTTACGAGCAGGCATTCCCTCGGCCCGCCCCCCCCTGACAGTTTCGAGGTTCACGGCCACCAACCGGTGAAGTCGAGCGATTCGACGAGCCAGGCAAGGATGGCCCCGACGAGAATCGAGACGACGATGAGCCCGATAGTCGCGTCGAGGCTCACGCCGCCTCCCGCGCGCCTGCCTGCAGCCGCCGCAGCTTGACGACGAGGGCCTCGGCCTTGGCGGTGATCGCCGCGAGCTCGTCCGCGTCGACGACCCCGTCGACCAGCGCGAGGTGCACCGTGTTCCCGAGCTGGGTCGCCTCAACGTTGATCTCGTGCGCGAGCGTGCGCGGGTCCGCCGGCCCCTTCGGGTCGCGCTCGACGACGTCCGCCTCGTCCAGCGCCGCGACCGGTCCGAGCACCGCGGTCGCCCCGTATGCGCCCTGCAGCCCGACCAGCTCCGAGAGCCGCATCTCGCGCTCGCCCGTCCGCCACTTGGAGAGCTGCGTCCGGTCGACGCCCGCGAATGCCGCAAGCGCCTTGTCCGCAGCACCGCTCACTTTCTTGGCGCCGTCGACGATCTGCTCCTGCAGCCGCCCGAGCTCACGCGGGCTCATCGGTGACACTGCGCCACATTCGCGGCGTTGTTTGTGGCGAATCCACGGCAAAAGATAAGGGCAGAGGTCAACGAGAACATGAACAACTCCAGGTCAGGTCAGAGCAGCTTCGGGAGCGGCGTCGTCGGGGGGCTCGCCGGCGAGGCGGAGGGCTTCAAGGCGCTCCGCGTCGGTGGCTTCGAGGGCGTCGAGCCAGGGCGTGAGGACCTGAACAGAGACGCGGTTCGTGCCGGCCTCGATGTCCGAGATGCTCGTCTGCGCGTAGCCGATGCGGTCGCCCACATCGCGTTGGGTCAACCCCTTCGCCATGCGGAGGGAACGGAGGTAGGCGCTGAAGGGGGTCATCGAGGAAGCTCCGCGAATGGGTATACCGTGCAACACGGTAACGTGTCAAGCCGTGCGGCGCGAGTGAACGGGAAGCCGATGGACAAAATTGAGATCGGCGCGACGCTCCGCACCGTCCGCAAGGACGCGGGGAAGACGCAGGCCGACATGGCACGCGCGCTATCGACCAGTCAGACCACTGTTTCGGACTGGGAAACCGGCACAAACGAGCCGCCGATGGCGATGATCTACGCCTGGGCCGCGGCCTGTGGGTCTGGTGTCCGCCTCGTGTTTGGGAAGGACGACAGCCCGGAGACCGCTCGTCTCCTCACGGCGTGGCGACGACTCACCGAGCAGGACCGCGCCCTGCTCCTCAAGATGATCGAGCGGACGGCGGAGGAGGCACGTTGATCCTCTTCCTCCTCGGCTGCGTCACGTCCTACCAGCACTACTCGACCAGCACCATTACGGCGCTGGCGGGCAGCGGTTCGACGTTCTACGTCCTCGTCAATCGGCACGACTACGCGGAGGGCGTGGACTCAGCTGGTCGCAGCGTCGACAACGGCACCCTCGACAGGGGCGGCGACCAGGTGGTGCTAAGGTGCGTCGCGTCCGATGACGGGCCAGCCCGTTGTGCACCCGTGCTCACCGGGAAACAGGCGCTTGATGCGGCCATGCCCTAGGATGCGAAGTGAAGATCCAGATTCCGCCTGGGATGTCCACCGCGATCTGGACCTTGGCGGCCACCGAGATCGCCGACCTCGACGACCCGGAGCAGGTACGAACGGCATACGGTCGTGCGTTCGCCGCCTACATGAAGTTCATCACGGATCTCCGGGATTCGCCCCTACAGGTCAACGTCTCCACCGACAATGCATCCTATCGGGTCTTCTTGTTGAGCTTCGAGGAGCCGGGCGACAACGACGAGATACTCGCGCCCTCCTTCGAGGTTCTCGCGCCGGCCGATGACTGACGGGTGATGGCCTCGGAGATGATCTTCTCCAGCGTCGCAACCCGGATCGGCGGATTCGTCGTGATTTGGGTGGGCTGACCGTATGAAATTGGCATCATGCGCCCCTCAAAAGCACAGCTACGACCCAGCTCGCAAGGGCCAGCCGCCAGCCCGTGAGGCGCAGCGAGGCCGTGAACAGAACGTGTCGTCGAACTTCGTCGGGGGTCATGATGCGCTGCGGTGACGTTTACCTATGAACACGGGTTCAGTGCTCTTGTCAATGTGAGCTAAAATACAGTATCGGCAGACACGTTACCGTGTTGCACGTTGCATTCAGAAACGCACCGTGGTACACGTTGGAAATGCCGCTCACCGACCCCGACATCCCCACCCCGCCCCTGCCCTCCGAGGTCGAGGCCGTCTTCGCCAAGCCCCAGGCTGCGTGGACGGTCGACGACATCGCCGTCCTGTACCGGCACCTCGACCACGACCCGCTCTGTCGGGCGTGGCCGAGCGCTGCCCGGATGTTGATCCGGCGGTTCATCGACGCGGCGGGTCCGGGTCGCCCTCGCAACGCGCGGACGTGGTGATGTCCATCTTCGCCATCCAGTTCACCGGCCTCGTCGTGGTCCTCGTCACCGTCGGCGTCCCCATGGGCGTCGTGAGCTTCTACACCCGCTACCCGAAGGAGTCCTGATGGACCCGGCCCCTCCCGTCGATCTCCCCGTCGGCTTCGCTCACATCGCCGTCGCCCTGGCGAAGGCCCAGACCGAGCTCTCCGACCCAGTGAAGAACCGCACAGCCGACATCAAGTCGGACAAGGGGAACTACAAGTACGCCTACGCCGACCTCCCCGCCGTCTATGAGGCGGTTCGGCCGGCGCTGACGAAGAACGGCCTGGCCATCGTGCACGACGTCGCCATGAACAGCGGCCGGGTCGTCGTCAGCACCCGCCTGCTCCACGGGAGCGGTGAGCAGCTCTGCAACGAGCTCTCGTGGACAGTCCCAGGTCGCATCCAGGAGCTGGGGAGCATCATCACCTTCCTCAAGCGCTACTGCCTGTGCGCGCTGGTCGGCGTCGCGGCCGACGAGGACGACGACGCGAACGTGGCCGACAACCGCCCGGCGTCCACCACGGACCGGCGGCCGGCGCCGAAGAAGGAGGCCGCTCCCCCGCAGGGTGAGGCCACAGCCGACCCCTTCGACGCACCTGCCGGGCATCAGGAGCTGGCCAAGCTGCTGGTCAAGATCGCGACGGATCTCGGCGCCGCCATCAAGGGGAGCGACGAGGTCGACACGCTCGAGCGTGCGCTCGTCGCGACCCGCGTGCCCAAGCTCACCGACGCAAAGCTCGCCGAGCTTCTCCCCAAGTTTCGTGCGCCGACGCCGGTGCTCCTCGAGTGGGTCAAGAAGAAGCTCACGGACGCAGGCCTCATCGGGCAGAAGCCCGGCACCCCCAAAACCTGAACGGAGACCTCTATGCTCAACAAGTGCATGTTCATCGGCAACCTGGGGCAAGACCCCGAGGTCCGCACCACCCAAGGCGGGCAGGTCGTCTGCTCACTCTCACTCGGCGTCAACGAGCGCCAAAAGAAGGGCGACCAATGGGTCGACCATACGGAGTGGGTCCGGATCACCGTGTTCGGCAATCAGGCCACGGCCTGTGGGCAGAACCTCGCCAAGGGCCGGCAGATCTTCGTCGAAGGGCGGATGACGACCCGGAAGTGGCAGGACCGCGAGGGCAAGGATCGGTGGACCACCGAGATCATCGCCGACCAGGTCCGCTTCCTCGGCTCCGCCCCGAACAAGCAGCGCGACGATCGCCCGCCCGGCAACGATGCCAACGACGGTGGCAACAAGCGCGACGACGACATCCCCTACTGACTTTCAACGCGCAGGGGGCCGCCCGTCCCCGTTCAACCCCAGGAGTCCCATGACCGAGAAGTTCATCATCGTCACCACCACCACCCGCGGCGTTTTCGCTGGCTACGCCACCGAGGGGGCGATCTCCGCCTCCGACGAGACGAAGCGGATCGTCCTCCGACACGCCAAGATGGCGATCCGGTTCGGCACCGAGAAGGGCATCGCCCAGCTCGCCGCGACTGGACCGACCGCCAACAGCAAGATCGGCGCGCCGGCCGACATGCGAATCCAGAACATCACGGCGGTGTTCTCGGTCGAGCCGGCCGCGCAGGACGCTTGGGAGAAGCGGTGAGCCTCCTGATCGCCTGCTCGCTCGCGGGCTGGCCGCACTTGCGGGTGGACGACAGCAAGGCCGAGGCCTGGATGTTCCGGGACGGCTACGGCGACGGCGACGGCGACGGCTACGGCTACGGCGACGGCGACGGCGACGGCTACGGCTACGGCGACGGCGACGGCTACGGCTACGGCTACGGCTACGGCTACGGCGACGGCTACGGCTACGGCTACGGCGACGGCGACGGCTACGGCTACGGCTACGGCGACGGCGACGGCTACGGCTACGGCTACGGCTACGGCTACGGCGACGGCTACGGCTACGGCTACGGCGACGGCGACGGCTACGGCTACGGC
>CAIMSU010000028.1 GCA_903844155.1 uncultured Pseudomonadota bacterium
TCTCTGACGGTGCGGGGTGGGTCGGGCACGGGTCTCCAGACCCTCGGATTCGGCTGGCCTTCGGGCCCGTCGGATGAGAGGGCGAACGATCGAGAGCCGAAGCAGGTGTCAGCCCCCCGTGCGCAAGCGCGGGGGGCTTCAACCGTTTTCCGATCCGTCGAAAAATGTCGACCGGGCCTTCAAAACGGTAGTCGTTGGTCGCCCTCCTGCGCTATACGCGGCGCTTGGAGGCCGACGTGCGTAGTACCTTCGCCCCTCTCGCCACGTGCTCGTTGCTTGGGCTCTCGCTGTCCGGCTGCTTCGGGCTCCAGAACAACGTGACGTCCGAGACGGGAGTCTTCGGGGACTCGGGCATGTCCGCGGCGCTTGCGGACTCCGCCACGCCCACGACCGTCGCCCTGTCCGGGAAGCTCTATGTCATCGCGCCCGCTGACCTCAACCTCGTCGACCCAGCCGGTCTGAACGACCTCTTCCACGCCGCATTGAAGGACAACGTGCTGGTCTACGTGGCGCAGGAGTCCCAGACGTCGTTGACGCTGGACCTCTCGCTCGCGGGGTCGGACGGCAAGCAGAACCCGTGCGAGAAGGTTCGGACGTTGCCCACGGCGCAGTGGGAGAACCCCACGTTCGTGGCGGGTCCAGGTGAGATGGATGTGAGCTTTGCCGGCACCCCTGCAACGCTGCGCCACCTGACGGTCTCGGGGACGTTCGACCAGTACGCGTTCAACTGGCGCGACGGGTCGCTGACGGCGCAGTTGGATGGCCGGGAGCTCTCCTCGGCGCTGGGTGGCGCGGACGCCTGCACGCTCGTCGCGAACGCCGGCGGGAGCTGCGAGGCTTGCGACGATGGCGTCGTGGCCTGCGTCACGCTCACGTTCGCGGGCGTCGTCGCTTCGCAGTCCAACGACAGCTACGACACCTCGCCGACCTGCCAGTAACGGCGGTCAGCGCATCCGGCCGGCTTCACCTGGGACCGGTCCGGTCGCTGTGGCACCGGGGCGGAACACGTTGACCGACCGCGTCGTGACGAGGCCATCGGTGTCGCGGACGTAGACGACGAGCACGTTGCGGCCCTCTTCGAGCGCGGTGGTCGCCGAGAACGGCACGCTCTTCAGCGGCGTCCCGTCGCCGCCGCCGGCGTACGCGAGCTTCTGGTCGCCGCGGTAGACGATGACATCGCGGATGCCCTTGTCATCTGTCGCAACGCCGGAAATTGTCACTTCGCCCTCGGCGCTCGTTGAGTCGGGTGCGCGGGTGATGGTGATGTTCGGCGTCTCAACGCTGCCCTTCGGGAGCGCCTGCCCGACGACGAACGCCAGCGGCAGGTTCTGGGCGTAGGCGTCGTAGAAGCCCGCCTCGTCGATGCCAGCGTAGTCGTAGCGCTGGCTCTCGAACATGCGGAGCTGCATCGGAACGTCCGCGCCCTCCGTCGGCGCCGTCGCCAGCTTGAACGACAGTTCCCCGCTGCCGCTCGCCGCCTTCGCGAGCTGATCCACCTCAAACGTGGACTTCCCCGGGACGACCTCGACGGCCTTGCCGACGCCGTCGCCCTTGCGGATGTCGAACGACAGCTTGCCGCCGGGGCCGGCTCCCAGGTTCGTCGGCGTGACTGTGAGCGTGAGCGTCTCGCCCACCTGCAGGATGCCGTCGCCATTCCCGCCGGCCTTGTCGTCGACCGACCAGGTGAATCCGTAGCGTGGGAGGTCCGGGCCTTTCGCCGTCACCAGCGTGTCCGCCGTCGACAGCACCGTACGATTACCATCCTCCAACGAGAGCTTTACACCAGCGACGCTGGTGGGGTAGGACTCGGGGAGGCGTGCTTTCGTCACGTAGCTGCGGGTCGCGCCGGGCTCGATGCGACCGAGGTAGAACTCCAGATCCCCCATGTTCTCGTCGGCCGACCTGGTCTTGACGACGGCCTGACAGATCGGCTTGGTGCCCTTGTTCGTCACGCTCACGGTGAGCGCTTCCAGCGTGCCGGCCACGAGGACGTTGTCGGTGCCCGCGGTCAGCTTGAGGTCGACGGGTGGATTTGCGGGGTTGGTGCACGGCGTCCAATCGATGCCCTGGGCCTTGAACGCCCCCTCGATGCGGGTGAGCTCGGCCTTCGCGCGCGTCGTCACCACACCGCTCGCGTCCTTCAGCACGTCTGCCCGCCCCTTTCCGTGTGCTGCCAGCAACACGTCCCGGGCGAACAGCACCTCGAAGTCCTTGGACACGTCCGCACGATCGGTCAGGGGCGCGGCGCTCGCGTCCGGGTCGGGGTCCGGCGCGAGGTAGCGCACGTCGTAGACCGTGGGCTCCTGCTCGAGCACGGCGTTGTTCAAGTGCCCGGCGAGGTCTGTCTCGCGCAGCACGTGATCCCGGTAGAACAGGGAGATCCGCGGGCCGGAGACCTGCCCGGGCATGTCCTTGACGTCCTTGGGCGGGTAGATGACCGAGCGATCAAGCTGGATGTCCGCGGGGATGCCGACGTTCTGGATCGAACGATCGCCGGGGGTCAGGTAGCGGGCGGTGGTCAGCTTGAGCTTCGCGTCCTGCGCATCACCCGTCGCGAACGGCCAGAGGTTCTGCACGGAGCCCTTGCCGAAGCTCCGCTCGCCGATGATGACGGCGCGCTCGTTGTTCCGCAGGGCCCCAGCGACGATCTCCGCTGCCGACGCCGAGTTCCCGCTCATCAGCACCGCCATCGGCCAGTTGATGTCCGTCGGGTCCGCCTTCGCCTCCTTCACGTCGCGATGCGAGCCCTCGCGCTCGACCGTCGAGACGATCTCACCCTTGGAAAGGAAGGTATCGCTGACCTCGATCGCCTGGTGCAGGTAGCCGCCGGGGTTGTCGCGCATGTCGAGCACGATGCCCTTCACGCCCGCCGCGCCGGCGTCCCGCTGCAGCTTGGCGAGCTCCTCGTCGAGCTGCACCTTGACCTGCTCGTGGAAGCTGCCGATACGGATGTACGCGATGTTCCCGTCGAGCAGCTTGGACCAGACCTTGCTCGGCTTGATCTGGTCGCGGACGATGGTCAGGTCCTTCGGCTGCGTGAACTCGGGACGGTTGATGGTGATGGTGACGGGGGTGCCGGGCTGGCCGCGCATCTTCGAGACCGCGTCGTCCAGATCCATGTTCAGCGTGCTCTCGCCCTCGATCTTGAGGATCTCGTCGCCCGCCTTGATGCCCGCGCGGTAGGCCGGCGTGTCCTCAAGCGGGTATTCGACGGCCAGCTCGCCCTTGAGCGCGTGGATGGTGATGCCGAGGCCGCCGAACTCGCCGTCGTTGTCCTCCTCCATCTTCTTGGCGCTCTCCGGGGGCAGGAACACCGAGTGCGGGTCCAGGGTGGAGAGCATCCCGTTGATCATCGCGTACTCGATCTCGGGGAGCGGGACCTCCTTCGGGTCCACGTGCGCCTCCAGGATCGCCGCGACGCGACCGAGCGTGTCCTCGATCGCCGGGAACGACGTTGGGGGCTGCACCGTGAGCACGGTCGTGTAGTTGCCGACCGCCACGTGGAGCGAGGTGCCCTGGCCTTCCAGGCGGAGCAGCACGTCCGGGACACGCTTTTCGACACCGGTCAGCGCCGCCGAGAGCATGATGGGGTAGTCGATCCGGTCGGGATCAACGTACTGCGTCGAGATGTAGTCGACGCTTCGGTGAAGGCTTTTCAGCGAGGAGAGGCTGTAGCCGGTGCCGAGGGCGGTGAAGCTCGCGGGGAGGAAGCGGGAGAGGCCTGTCGCCCCTCCGCCGTCCGCGAGCGCATCGTCGTTGCCAGCCGAGGCGACGGCGGCCTCGGACGTGGCCGCCACGTGGTAGCCGATGAGGACGAGGGAGGTGAGCACGCCGAGGGAGGCTGCGGTGCGGACAAGTCGGAGCATCGTAGGTGGAAGATAGGTCCGGCGTGGCCGGTGCGCAAGGGAGAGCACCCGGGTCGTCGGAAACGAGACGATCCGGGACGACGCTCGCCCGGGAGCGGGCCGCCTTGCGTGGCCAGCCGGGCTATGGGGCCGCGCCATGGCGCTGAAGATCACCTGCCCGCACTGCGGCCGAAAGCATCCGCTGGAGGAGCCGTTTCCGCTCCCCGGCAGCGAGCGGCAGTGTGCATGCGGGCGAACGCTCTCGATCTCCTATCCCATCGGGATGATGGAGCGGCTCAAGGCGGCGGGAAAAACGTTCCTCGAACCGGGTGATGCGGGCCCGGCTGTTCCGGCGGCGGAGCCACCCGGGGCGACCCTGCCGGCCTCGCCGGGGTTGCGGATCCCGCGGCCAGCGCCGTCCCCGGCGCCCGAGGCTACCGCCGCTCTCCCGGGCAGCGGGCTTCGGGCCCGTCCGCCCGCCCCGGTTGTGCCGGAGTCGACCGCGGCCCTCCCCGGCGGTGGCCTGCGGGCCAGAACTGCCGAGTCGAAACCTGTCGATCTGCCGCCGCCCCCGCGCGTGGCGCCGCGCATCGAGCCTGGGTCTGCCGCCGAGCGCCCGACCCAGGGCGAGCGCCTCACGCCCTCGGGTCGCCCGACCGAGATCGAGCGGCCGCGACCGGAACGTACGGAGCTTGATGGGTCCAACGCCGGTTTTGCCGAGGCTGATGCGGGCGCCACGTTGCCGCCATCCACGCCCAAGCGCATCGCCGTCCCTGTCCCGACGCCCGCGAGGGCGACCGCGGCCAGGCCCGCGCCACCGGCCGCCCCCGTCAAATCGCCGCCCCCGTCGGCCCGCCCTGCAGAGACCAGGGCGCCGAAGGAACTTCCGGCGAAAAGGGGTTGGCGAAAGTGGCTGCCGCGCATGCTCGGCGGCGGCTCGGTGCTGACACTGCTGCTGATCATCGCCGGTGGTGCCGGGGGCTACGGCGGGTTCGTCTACTTCAGCCGCGACCTGCCGACGGTCGAGACGCTTCGGAACTACCGGCCGCCAACCGTCACGACCGTCTACGACAAGAAGCAGCGGTTGCTCGGGGAGATCTACGACGAGCGCCGCTACGTCGTGCCGCTCGAGAAGATCCCGGCGCAGGTGCAGCAGGCGTTCATCTCGGCGGAGGACGCCGACTTCTACCACCACAACGGCGTGGACTACTGGGGCATCGTGCGCGCGGTGTTGCGCAACGCGTCGGAGGGCAAGAAGGCGCAGGGGGCGAGCACCATTACCCAGCAGGTCACACGAAACTTCCTGCTGACGAACGAAAAGACGTACACCCGCAAGATCCGCGAGGTGCTGCTCGCCTGGCGCATCGAGGACACGTTCGACAAGGCGCACATCCTCTACCTGTACTTGAACCAGATCTACCTTGGTTCCCACGCGTACGGCGTTGAGGCCGCCTCGCGGGTGTACTTCGGAAAGCACGTGGAGGAGCTTGATCTCGCCGAGGGCGCCATCCTCGCCGGGCTTCCGCAACGGCCCAGCGACTACAGCCCGCAGCGGCACTTCGAGAAGGCCAAGGCGCGCCAGAAGTACGTGCTCGGGCAGATGGTGAACAACGGCTACATCACCAAGGCACAGGAGGACGCCGCCCTCGCCGAGCCACTCCACGTCGTGGAGAAGACCAATGAGTTCCTGACGACTGCGCCGTGGGTGACGGAGAGCGTGCGCATTCACCTGGTCGAGGCTTACGGCGCGGACCGCGTGTTGAACGACGGCCTCTCGGTCGACACGACCGTGGACCTCGACCTGCAGCAGATCGCGCAGAACGCCGTGACGGACGGCGTGACCGCGCTCGACAACAAGCGTGGTTGGCGCGGCGCGGACGTGCATCTGGAGGAGGCGGCGATCGCCCCGAAGATCGCGGAGTTGACGAAAACCGAGCCCGAAGGCGCTGAAGGCGAGCGCTACGACGGCGTGGTCACGGACGTCCAGAAGGCACACCTGATCGTCGACATCGGCGGCGTGCAGGCGATCGTGCCGCTTGCGTGGACCGAATGGGCCTACAAGCCCGATGCCAAGCGGGACGCAGCGCATCGCAAGCAGGACGACCTCACGCGCTCGTTTGCGCGCGGGGATGTCGTACGGGTCGAGGTGCAGAACCACGACTTCCACGAGGCCAAGCCGCTCGCCGACTACACGCTCGCTGGCGCAGGGCCGTTCGTGGCGGCCACGATCTACCAGGCGCCGGATCTCGAGGGCGCGCTGTACAGCTACCGCCTGGACGACGGGGGTGTGCTCGCCATGGTGGGCGGGGTCGACTACCGCGAGACGAAATTCAATAGGGCTACCCAGGCTTCTCGCCAGGTCGGGTCGACGTTCAAGCCCATCGTCTACACCGCGGCCATCGAGTCCAAGAAGTTCACGCCCGGCACCATCCTTCAGGACGCACCGCTCATCTTCAACACCCTGCACAAAGAGGTGTGGAAGCCCGAGAACTACGACACCGACTACCTCGGCGACATCACGCTGCGTCGCGCGCTGGCGATGTCGCGAAACGTCTGCACCATCCGGGTGCTGGATGAGCTCGGCATCGACTCGGTCCTGCAGCTGGCAACCCGGCTCGGCATCACCAGCCATCTCGAGCCCGACCTCTCGACCGGTCTCGGCTCCGGCTCGCTGACGATGCCCGAGATCACCCGCGCGTACTCGGCGTTTGCGACGATCGGCCGGCTCGTCGAGCCGCACTTCATCGAGAAGGTCACCGACCGCGACGGCGCCGTGCTCGAGCAGTACCAGAAGCCCGCCGAGTGGAAGCGCGTCCTCGACCCCGAGGTCGCCAGCATCGCCAACTGGCTCCTCCAGGAGGTCGCGTCCAACGGCACAGCGGCGCACGCGCAAGCGCTTGGGCTGCACGTCGCCGGAAAGACCGGAACAACCAATGAATTTCACGACGCGTGGTTCGTTGGCTTTACCCACGACGTCATCTCCAGCGTCTGGGTCGGCTACGACCAGCCGCGCAGCATCGGCGAGTCCTCAACGGGCGGCCACGTCTCGCTGCCGATCTGGATGGAATTCATGAAAGCCGCGAACCCCAAGGCCGACGACAAGCCGTTTGCGCTCTCCGGCGGCCTGCAATGGGTCTCCATCGACGAGAAGACCGGCCGACCGATGGAGGGTGGCAAGTCCATGCCCTTCCTGCCGGGCACGGCACCGACCGGCGCGATGACCGTCGCCGGCCAGAAGACGACTGAAGACCTCCTCACGACCGAGTTCTGACCCATGCTTTTCTTCCATTTGTGGCTCGCGCTCGTCGCCTGCACGACCTCCGCGACCAGCTACCCGACCGGCTGCGAGCTCCCCGCCCCGGTCGCCGAGGCCTCCGCCCACCCCGGCGACACCGTCTGGATCGACGCGACCGGGATGACGTCGACGAACGACACGGTGGTGACCGTAGCCACTGCCGTCGCTTCCGTCCGCGACGTCCAGCGCATCGGGTGCGACGACTACGACACCTGCCGGACGACGAACACGTGCACGGTTTGCGGCGATTGCGACGCGTGCGCGACCGAAGCGTCGGCGTGCGTCGAGCGGGTCAAGTTCACGGTCCCCGATGTCGGTGCTGGCGACCAGGTCGTGACCGTGAGAAACGGCTTTGGGACCAGCCGGGATGGCGTGCTGACGGTGCTCGCACCGCCGGTCGACACGGGGACGGACAGCGCGGCGGACAGCGTTCCATGACGCTGGTGCTCCTCGTCCTCGCCTGCACGGGGAAGAACGCTGCGGACGACTCCGGGCCAGCGGCGCCGTCGCTCATCGAGGAGCAGCCGGTTTGCGCCAGCCCGGACGTGACGATGGTCCCCTTCGACCCGGGCGACGGGTCCACCGCCTACACCGCCACGACGGAGCACTACGCGCTCACCATCGAGGGCTTTGATGAGGACGAGACCCTCAACCTCGCCAGCCTCGCCGAGACCTCCTGGGGTGCCCTCTCGAACTTCTTCGGCTCCGACGTCCCGGGTCCGTTGCAGGTCGAGATCGCGGCGGACGACGCCGGCTTCCAGGCCATGCTCGCGGCGGACGGGATCACCGGGGTCGACGGTGCCGGTGGCTACTACGACCCCGGCACCGGCAAGGCCTACCTGTTCCGTCAGCCCACCGCTTACTACAGCCGCGTCCTGATGATCCACGAGATGGTGCACCAGTACCAGGACAAGGCGGACGGCATCGGCGGCCTGCCGTTCTGGTACGTCGAAGGGCTCGCGGAGGCGTTGAGCCGGCACCACTGGGACGGGAGCTGCGTGCAGCTTCGCGTGCGACCGCTCCTGAGCTGGGAGGACATGGCCGCACAAGCGCAGGCCGAGCTCGACGCGGATGGGCAGGCCGGGCCCGACCTCGTCACCGTCCTCGGGGGCAGCACCCCCTCGCGCGCGCTCTCGCAGGAGCTGGTGCGGGTGCTGACGAGCGAGCCGGATCTGGCGCCTGGCTTCGCCACCTGGCGCGTGGACGTCCGTGACGGCAACGTCAGCGCCGTGGACCCGGACGCGTTCGCGGCCGACGTTGTCTCCGTCGACGATCTCACAACGGCGCTCCTCGCCTTCGTCCCCAGCGACCAGGAGCCAATGTCGCCGGTCTACCTGGACTGGATCCCGGAGGGGGCAGATCGGGCGCTCGGGTTCGCGTCCGCCAGCTCCGCAGCGCGCGTGAAAGGCGCCGTCACCTCGTTTGCGTCCACCGTCGCCTGGCCCTCGACGGGCGACGTCGGCTCGGTCTACGGCTACGACGACAGCACCGGTGACGTGGAATTCGCCTTCCTCGCGGCCGATGGCACCGTCTCACGGTTCGCGGTGATCGGGGGCGCTGTCACCTGGGACAACTACGGATCGGTGGCCCACAGCGACACGGTCAAGTGGTCGCAGGCGGCGGCAGACGGCACGACCACGGTCTCGATCGGCGGCGGGAGCGTCGATCTCCCTCGGTCACTCCCGGCTGCCGGGGGGCTCGCGCTCTACGGCGCCACGGCCGATTTTTCGGCGATCACCTGGGGGTCGTGACCCCGTCGGCAGGCAGACCGATCTCGGGATGGGCGGCGACGAACTCGGCCAGTTGCCGGCGGATGTCGCCGACCGCGGAGAGCACGCTCGCAACGGAGCGGCGGACGATGGCGTCGTGTGCGATCGCCGCATGCAATTGGATGGTGCGCGATTCCAGGGTGTCGACGATGGGCTCGACCGCGGCGATCATCGCCCGCAGTTCCGCGTTGTCGAGCAGCTCGCCGTCGTTCTCAAAAAGCGGCGCCAGCGCAAGCTTGAGCGACGCCGCGCCTTCCTCGACGGGCGTGAGTGGATCGCCGGCGCGCCGTTCACCAGGGCGTTGGGCGTCCAGCTCCGTGAGGATGTCCACCATCCCAAAAATGACCCAAACCACGTTCGCGAGGGCGTGGCGAAAGTCGCGGAGCACTGGACGGGGGAGGTTGGGCACGGACGAGGAGTATCAAGGAACGCCAACGGCGGTGGTTGGTTAGCTCACCCTCCCCAAGGAATTCTCGCGTGCCCTTTTTGCTCGCTCATGACGTTCACGGCGCGCCGATCGTGGCCGGCGCCGACTCCCAAGTCGCGTTCGTGCTCCACGGAATTCTTGGAAATCGCAACAATTGGCGCACGTTCGCCCGTCGCCTCGCCGCCGGCCTGGCGGCGAGCGCTGGCAGGCCCTGGTCGGTGGTGACTGTGGACCAGCGGCACCACGGCGACTCTGCGGTCCCGCCTGGGAGTGACCCGGGACGCGACAGCATCGCCGGGTGTGCCGACGATCTGGCAGCGCTCGCGGACTTTCTCGGCGTTCGACCAATGATGACGGTGGGACATTCCTTCGGCGGCAAGGTGGCGCTCTGCCACGCGGACCGTCACCCGGACGGCCTGGCTGAAGTCTGGGTCCTGGATTCGCCGCCGGGGCCGGCAGCGGCGAGCCGGGCGGAGATGGACAACGAGGTCCTGCGCGTCATTCAGGCGCTGCGCGACGTCCCTACGCCGCTCGAACGCCGTGAACACATCGTCCGCGAGCTGCTTGCGCGGGGCCTGCCGGAGCCGATGGCGCTGTGGATGACGACGAACCTCGGGCAGACCGCCGGGGGCTTTGAGTTTCGGTTCAACCTCGAGGGCGCGGAGCGGATGATCGCCGACTATTTTGACTGGGACGGCTGGCCGACGCTGCTGCGACCCCGGCTCGCGCCGCGCATCGAGATCGTGCGAGCGGAACGGTCGGATCGCTGGGACGAGCCGACGCTCGCCCGCCTGCAAGCGCTGCATGGCGACGTTCCAACCCGGCTGCATGTCCTGCCGAACGCCGGCCACTGGCTGCACGCAGACAACCCGGGCGGCCTGCTCGCCATGATGCTCGGGTCCTGACGGTCAGACCGGCAGCCGCTCCACGCTGTCGTCAAACGCCGCCGCCGCCGCGGCCCCGGCCTGGATCGCCGACTCCAACGAGGCGGTGAAGTACGGCGCCAGACCGTTCAAGCTCGTCGCCACGTACACCTCCGCGCCCGCTGACTTCACGGCGAGGGGCCCGTGTCGGATGATCTGCGTCGCGGACGAAATGCCGTACAGGGTGGCCTCGATGGGCCGGGGCAGCGTGGCGTCGACGAGCCGCTCGTCCTCCCACAGGATGCGCGCGAGCTCCTCCGGCGCGTGATCCTGGGCACGCGTACCAAGTCGGGGGTGCAGGAAGTCCGTGACGATGCTCACGGAGCCGACGACGACCGTGACCGCCGGCGGCCGAAGGTGCGCCTGGTACTGCGAGTGCTGGACGAGGATCGGGTGCCAGCCGCGCCGGACGTTGTGACCGCCGAGGGGCAGGTCATTCGGGAGCGGGCGGTCGAAGAACCAGGCGAGGCCGAGGTGCTCGTACACCGACTCCGCCAGCATCGTGCGGAGCGTTTCGCGGGTGTGTCCGAAGCCCGTCGTGACCTCGTCGCCCGACCGCATGAGCAACTCCGACAGCGCCGGTGGTGGCAGGGCGAGGAAGACGGCGTCTGCCGCGACGTTTCCGGCGGCCGTCTCCAGGACGAGGCCCTTCGGCTGCCCGGGGGCGCGCGCCTCACCCGCCGTGGCCAACGAGGTCACGGGCGTGCTCGGGCGGATCTCGACGCCGAGCCGTTCCAGCTCCCGCTGCCAGGTGCTCACGAACCCGTCGGCGGCGTTCGGCGGCTGGGAGTTCCAATGCAACCCCCCGTCCGCCCCGAAGACGATGGATCCAAGGTTCGACTGGGCGCGATGGTACAGCTCCCAGACGCTCATCCGCAGCGTCCCCGCGATGCCGCCGAGCGCCGTCGCACGCATCCACGCCCGCGCCGCCTCGCCCATGTTCTGCTCATCCAGCCAGTCCTGCACGGAGATCGAGCGATAATCCCGTAGCCCCGAGGCGTGCAGGAGGAAGCCACGGGTCAACTTCGCGCGGTCGGCGAAGCTGCAGTCGTGGAGGAACGGGCGCAACCAGTGGCGCATCAGGTCGTGGCGCGGGGTGAAGTGGTCCTGCCAGTTCGCGCCGATCAGCTTCAGCAGCGCCGGTGCGGTGTGGTAGGACGACTGGAACACCTTGCAGGAGTTCTCGGCCACCATCTTGCCTTCGCCGTCGAGCGTGCAGGCCCAGAGCCCGCCGAGGCCCGGACCACGCTCGTAGACCGTCACTTTGTGTCCCGCTCGAGCGAGGAGCAACGCGGCGGTGAGGCCGCTTGGCCCACCCCCGACTACCGCGACGGTGCGCGGCAGACGGGTGCTGGCGGGCGGGCGTGCCGAGTTCACGAGGAAGGCTCGTAATCCGAAAAGGGCCCGGAGGGTGCCGTCTCCCGGCTGAACGTGGCGCGGCTGGAGTCCGATGCGGATCGCTCGGACCCGGGGGCGAGCGCGCAGGGCGTTTCGGGATAAGCGGGCGCCGATGTCCCTTTCCTCCCGTCTGTTCCTGGCCTTCGCGCGCGCGTGGCAGGCGTTGGAGCAGCTTGGGCGACAAATCCGCCAGCGTCTGCGTCGGCGGCAACGGGAGATCGAGGCCGGCGCCCGGCAGCTCGGCCTGCAGCTCCTGGACGCCATCGATGATCTCCCGTTTGTCCCGACGCTTGTGTCGATCCCGCCGGTCGCCAACCAGTACTACGGCCACGGCGCCTTCATGGGCGCGGCCCCAGCCATGCTCGCTGACGATCGATGGCGCTCGATCCTTGCCTTTCTCATGCCGGACGTCTACGTGCAGGTGGACGAGGCGCTCAAGGGCGGCGCGGCAAACGGGGCGTTGATCCCGATGTTCGAGAACAACCCGGTGATGTGCGGCTTCGGGTGCTGGAAGGGCCTGGAACGACGCGCGGGTGGCAAGGCGAGACCGGCGGGCGATTTATCGGGGATGGAGTGGGATTTATTCGTTGAGAGCGCGGCCGTGGAGGCCTGGGAGCAGACCCCGGGCGACCTGGAAGACCCCCGTCGGGAGGCGCTGGTGGACACGATCGTGGACCGCATCGTCATTGCGCATGCGTCGACCGCCGACACCGTGCAGGAGAACGCGGGGGTTTGCCAGTATGCGGACGTACGGCGGACCCCGAAGACGCGGATGGGCGGCGTTGAAGCTGCGGCCTGGATGGACCTCTTCGGCCGGTCACTGCGGCTGGCTGGCGCGCCGGACCTGCGCGCGGCCATGGAGCGGATGGCCACGGAGCCGCGGGTGGCTGGCCCGGACGAGTGCGTTCGAAACACGTTCGCAGTGCCCATCCCGATGAGCGTGGTCGTGGCCGAGTACGCGGCGTTGGCCGCCCGACGGGGCGCTCCAGGCAGCGCGTCGTTCTCGGTGGTGCTGGAGATGAAGACGCTCCGCAGCACGCCGGAGTTCTTCTCGGCCATCGTTCGCGCCCTCAACCGGCGCGGCGTGCACGTCGCGGCGGTCTGCTCCTTCTCCGACGACGAGATCCGGGGTGTCTCCGGGCAGGCCCAACGCATCGGTGGCGCCACGCTCCCCGGGCCACGCCAGATCCGGTTCTTCCACTACGCGGGCGACCTGCAACAGGCCTGTGACCTCGGGCAGCTCGCGGTGGGTCAGGGCGTGCTGTTCAACGGCGCCACGCTGCTCACCCACCTGCCCGACCAGACCCCCCACTACGCGCCACGCGAGGCCGTGATCAAGGCCCTCCACGGCTACGCGCGCCAGCACGGCATCGACGTTGGCGTGTACGTCCAGGAGGGCGACTGCGATGCCGAGGCCGCCGCCGTGCTCAGCGCAACGGTCGCGAGCCATCCCCAGACGTTCGCGCTCGGTTTTGCGTGGGGTGGGTTGCTCGACGAGGCCCACATCCCGGCGGACGGGAGCGACCGGCGCGGCCTTGGCAGCCAGGCGATGCTCGGGATGATCGGCCGGGCCCGCGATTGGGAGATCGTGGAGGTCGAGGCGTTGACCGAGCCATAGCGCCCACCGGCGGTGGATGCTCCGTGGAAGCGCGCGGAGGCCGTGGTACCCTCGCTGCCATGCCCGACCTCTCCCGTCGCTCCCTGCTCGCAGCCGGTGTCTTTGCGTCCCTGACCGTGGCTCGGCCGGCGCTTGCAAAGCCTGCGCCCATCGCCGCGCCGCCCGGTCCCGGCGCGCCAGACGACGAGGACTTCTGGCGCGAGATCCAGGGGGCTTTCACCCTCGATCGGACCATGATCAACCTCAACAACGGCGGTTGCTGTCCCACACCGCGCGTCGTCCACGAGGCGTACAAGCGTTACCTCGATCAGACGAACGAGGCGCCGCCCTATGAGATGTGGGAGCTGCTCGAGCCCGGCGTCGAGACCGTTCGACGAAACCTCGCCGAAGAGGCGGGTTGTGACCCCGAGGAGCTCGCCATCACACGCAACGCAAGCGAGGGGCTCCAGATCGCCCAGTTGGGCCTCGACCTGAAGCCCGGCGACGAGGTCCTGACCACCGACCAGGACTACCCCCGCATGCTCGACACCTGGGACCAGCGCGCCCGCCGCGACGGCATCGTCGTGAAAAAGCTCTCGTTCCCTGTGCCTCCGCCCTCAGACGCCGACCGGGCGGTGCAGTTGACGGCGCTCTTTGCGGGGGGCATCACGGACAAGACAAGGGTGATCCACCTCTGCCACATCACCAACCTCACGGGCCAGATCTTCCCCGTGCGGGCGATCTGCGACCTTGCGCGTGAGCGGGGCATCGTCACGATCGTGGACGGCGCCCATGCCTTCGCACATTTTCCCTACAAGCTCTCGGACCTCGGGTGTGATTATTATGGGACCAGCCTGCACAAATGGCTGCTCGCGCCGGTGGGGACTGGCTTTCTGTGGATGCGAAAGGACCGCATCGAGAAGCATTGGGGCATGCAGCCGACCAACATCGCGAAGGCCGCCGACATTCGAAAGTTCGAGGAGATCGGGACACACCCCGCCGCTGCCCACGACGCGATCGCGGAGGCGCTGGTCTTTCACCAGGGGATCGGCAGCGCCCGCAAGATCGCGCGCCTGCGGTGGTTGCGCGCACGCTGGTCCCAGGCGTTGCTCGCGCGCGTGCCCGGGTCGAAGATGCTGACCTCCGCCGACCCCGCTCAGGGCGGTGCCATCGGCACTTTCGCCATCGACGGCGTGGACGTCACCAAGCTCGTCCCCTACCTCTGGTCCAAGTGGCGCATCCAGGCCACGCCGATCGTCCACGCCCAATTCCAGGGCGTCCGCATCACCCCGAACGTCTACACGACGACGGGGGAGCTGGACACCCTGGTGGACGCGGTCGCGGCGTACAAGCCCGGATAGGTGCCTTTCGGGGCTCCGACTCGCTTACGCCGGCCGACCGTGCCGGTGTCCGAGGTGGTCCCGGTGTCAGCGTTGCTCGTGGAGTCGGCGTTCGTCAGGGCGCCGTGACGCCGCGCGTTTCGGGCGGGCGACTCTGGTAGACTATGCGAAATCCGGAACCCCCAATGCGCACGTCCCTCCTCGTCGCCCTCGCCCTCCTCCCCCTCGTCGCGTGCCGCAGCAAGGCGGACACCGGGGTTGACAGCGTCACCATTCCCGGAGATTCGGCGATCAACGTGGATTCTCATTTCGACGACACCGGGTCTGGCGACAGCGCCGTGCCCGTGGACGCCGACGGCGACGGATACACCAGCGTCGCGTCCGGCGGCGACGACTGCGACGACACCAACCCCGCCGTGTTCCCCGGTGCCGCCGAGGTCTGCGACGGCATCGACAACGACTGCGATGGGCTCATCGACGACGCCGATCCGAACGTCAGCGCGACCACCACCTGGTATGCGGATGCTGACGGCGACGGCTATGGCGACGACGCAACTGGCGTGGAGGCGTGCACCCAACCTTCCGGGACGGTCGGGCTAGGCGGCGACTGCAACGACGCGGACCCGGCCTACAACCCTGGCGCCACGGAGTCGGATTGCACCGATCCCAACGACTACAATTGCGACGGCTCGGTCGGCTACGCGGACGCCGATGGCGACGGCTTTCCGGCCTGCCAGGACTGCAATGATGCCGATGGCACCATCAACCCCAACGCGGCCGAGGTCTGCGACGGCAGCGACAACGACTGCGACGGGTTGGTCGACGACGCCGACCCGGGCATCACCGGGCAGGGGTCCTGGTACACCGATGCCGATGGTGACGGATACGGCGCTGATAGCCCCGTCACCCTCGCGTGTACCCAACCCGCCGGCACATCTGCGCTTGCTGGTGACTGCGACGACACCGATCCGGCCTACAACCCTGGCGCCAGTGAGACGGACTGCACCGACCCGCACGACTACAATTGTGACGGTTCAACCGGCTACGCCGACGCCGACGCCGACGGGTTCGCTGCCTGTCAGGACTGCGACGACACCAACGCTGCGGTGAACCCGCTCGCGACCGAGATCTGCGACGGCATCGACAACAATTGCGACGGGACCGTCGATGAGGCCACCGCCAGCGACGCGACCGTCTGGTACGCCGACACCGACCACGACGGCTACGGCGGCACCACCAGCACCACCGCCTGCGATCCGCTGTACGGCTACGTCGCGACGTCCGACGACTGCAACGACGGCGACAACAACATCCACCCCGGCGCCACCGAGATCTGCGACGGCGTCGACAACAACTGTGACGGGTCGATCGACGAAGCCGGCGCTGTCGGCGCCGGGACCTGGTACGCCGACGCCGATTCCGACGGGTACGGCAATGCGTCGTCCGACACCGTCTCCTGCTCCCAGCCAGCGGGCAGCGTCAGCGATCACACCGATTGCGACGACACAAACGCCGCCGTGAACCCCGCTGCCAGCGAGGTCTGCAACAGCGTGGACGACGACTGCGACGGCCAGGTGGACGAGGGCGCTTCGGACGCTGCAACCTGGCATCCCGACGCGGACAGCGACGGATACGGCAGCTCGGCCGTCTCGGTCACCTCCTGCAGACAACCCTCCGGCGACGTCGCCGACGGCACCGATTGTGACGACGCGCAGGCCAGCATCAACCCGGCTGCCGCTGAGATCTGCAACCACTTCGACGATGACTGCGACGGCGTGGTCGACGAGCCCGACGCGACCGACGCGACCGTCTGGTACACCGACATTGACGGCGATGGCTACGGCGATGACGCAACTGCCGTTTCCTCCTGCACAAGGCCCGTCGGTGCCGTGGCGAAGGGCGGCGACTGTGATGACACGGACGACGCGACCTACCCAGGCGCGCCCGAGTACTGCAACGGCGGCGACACCAACTGCGACGGCGTCGTCATCGATGTGTGCAACAGTTGCCTCGCCATCCTCGAAGCCGGCGAGTCGACCGGCGACGGCGTCTACAACATCGACCCCGACGGCTCCGGCGCCGATGTGGACGTCTACTGTGACATGACGACAGACGGCGGCGGGTGGACCCTCGTCCAACGCACGGTTTGGGACTGGACCGAGAGTGAGCTCCTCGACACCGGCTACGCCACCTGGTACGGCTCCACCCTCGGCGACGCGAGCCCCGGCGGCGCCTTCCGACTTGCCGGCGAATACTGGGACGATCTCAACGTGGATCTGGACCACATGCTCGTCCACGTCTCACGCGACGCAGCGTCGGGCGGTGATTGTGACCCGCTTTACTACCTTGGCACGGACGGCCAATACACGATCACGGACACCAGCGCGAGCCTGACCGGGCTCTCGTCGGGCGTCTACATGACCAACTCCACGGAGCTGTCCACGACCGACTCCGGGCCCTCGAGCTACTGCCCGAGCGGCTACGACGCCGACCCCTGGTTCTACAGCGATTGCTGCACCACCTGCCCCACGTTCAAGGGCGGATACTGGGCGGACGAAGCCCATCCCATGGCCAGCTACATCAGCGATACCGCTGATCTGAACGGCAACATCGACGCGGATGTGTGCCCGTCCGGTGCGGCAGTGAGCAGCTCCGGGTACGAGGGCGTGAACGACATGGAGTACTACTTGCGGTAGTCAGCGCTTCTCGGCGGGGCGCGCGCTCGTCGCGACGCCCTCCTGCAGGCCGAGCAGGGTGGACTGTGCGGCCGCGTCGAAGCTCCCGGCGTGCGGGAGGTGGATCTGCACGATGTTGTCGAAGAACGCTGTTTCCGCGGGGATCGTGGCCGGGCTGCCGAGGCCGGCGGGCGTGTAGTCGTTGCCGACGGCGATCAGGTAGGGGTCGTAGTTGGAGACGGTGATGACGTAGGTCGGGGCCTGCGCCCACGCGAACGCCATGCCCCAGGTGCCGTTGGAGACGTCCGCGTAGTCGGCGTCCGTCGTGAAGCTGGCGCCGCTGGAGATGTTGTCGTGGCGGGCTTCGTAGGGGCGGATGCCGTTCGTGATGTCACCCGGGTGGGAGAGCAGCGAGTCCTCCGTCGTCACGCCGTAGACCTTGGACCAGACCTCCGGGCGCCCCGCGAACATCAGGTAGGTGTAGGCGTAGGAATAGCCGGACTGGCTGTCCGAGCGCTCGCCGGTGGCCTGGATTGCGGCGGCGACGGGCCCGTCGAACAATGTGGTGAGCGTGCCCGCTGCGTCCTGCGGGTCCATGCTCCAGCTCCCGCCGAAAAACGAGTTGCCGCAGCAGGAGTCGGCCTGGCTCTCCAGGCTCGGGGAGCCATCGAACGTCAGCGTGGTCAGCATCCCGCCTCGGGTATCGTCAAAAGAGGCGGTTGTCATTGTGTTTGCGACGGCCGATGCCCCGGCGACGAGGTCCGTCGCATAGGCTGGTGCCGCGTGGGAGCCGCCGAAGTAGAGCCCGATGGTCACGGTGGTGCCGGCCGGTACGACGTCGAGGCTGGTCGGATCGCCGTCCTGGTCGAGGAGGAACGCGACGGTGCCGTGTTCGTCGACGGGATCGGCGGAGGCGACCTTGTCGAGCAGGCCCACCTGGTCGTCGAGGAACTGGCTGGGAAGCTCGGTCATGGTGCCCGAGGAGCACTCCTGGATCACGACGCGCAGGCCGTCGCTGTCGAAGGCGGTGCTGTCACCGAGCGAATCGAGCGCGGCGCGGAAGTCCACGTCCAGCAGGACCGGCGGGCTGGCGACGTCGTAGCCGGCGGCCGTGACGTCCACGATCACGCGGTACGGCCAGTCGGCGCTCCACCAGGAATCGGCGCCGTCCGTGCTACCGTCGCAGTTGTTGTCGATGCCATCGCAGATCTCGACCGCGGCGGGGTTCACGGCCGCGTTTCGGTCGTCGCAGTCGGTGTTGTCAGCGATGGCGCCGGCAGGGGCGCTGCAGGCCGACGTGGCGCTCGCAGGGTCGCCGTACCCGTCCCCGTCCGCGTCCGTGTACCAGGTCGCCACGTCGGACGCGCCGTTGTCCACGAGGCCGTCGCAGTTGTTGTCGATGCCGTCGCAGATCTCAG
This sequence comes from uncultured Pseudomonadota bacterium, assembly GCA_903844155.1. Lineage (GTDB taxonomy): Bacteria > Myxococcota_A > UBA796 > UBA796 > SXON01 > CAIUMM01. The sequence goes on from CAIMSU010000028.1 coordinate 18,688, forward strand.
CAGCAGCAGGGTTGATCGCCGCGTTGCTGTCGTCACAGTCGGTGGAGTCCGCCACGCTTCCGGCGGGCTGAGTGCAGGTCGCGGTCACGCTCGCGGGGTCCCCGAAGCCGTCGCCGTCGGTGTCGGCGTACCAGGGGTTCGTGACGCCCTCGTCGATGCCGCCGTCGCAGTCGTCGTCCACGCCGTTGCAGACCTCGGTCGCGCCGGGATGGATGGTGCCGTCCGCGTCGTTGCAGTCAGTGTCGTCGGCGACGGAGCCGGAGGGTGGTGCGCAGGACACGGTGTCGCGGGAGGGGTCGCCATAGCCGTCACTGTCGGCGTCGGTGTACCAGGTCGGGGCGTCTGCGGCTGTGGATTCGTCGATCACGCCGTCGCAGTTGTCGTCCTTGCCGTTGCAGACTTCGGTCTCGCTGGGGTTCACACCGGCGTCGTAGTCGTCGCAGTCCGCGCTGTTGGCCACGTAGCCCTCGGGCGCAGCGCAGCCGGGAGTTGCGGTCGCAGGGTCGCCGTAGCCGTCGCCGTCGTTGTCGGCGTACCAGAGCGTCGCGTCCGTTGCGTCGGACTCGTCGACCACGCCGTCGCAGTCGTTGTCAACGCCGTCGCAGGCCTCGGTTGCTTCGGGGTTGATGGCGGCGTTCCCATCGTCGCACTCGGCGCAGGCGGCGTACCCGTCACCGTCCGCGTCGACATAGCCGGTTGAACCATCGCAGTTGTAGTCGTTGGGGTCGGTGCAGTCGGTCTCGGACGCGGCGGGGTTGTAGGCCGGGTCGGCGTCGTTGCAGTCGCCGTCGAGCGTGGACGTGCCCGCGGGCGCAGCGCACGCGAGGGTGGCGGTCCCGGCGCCGTACCCGTCGGCGTCGCCGTCGATGTACCAGGAGGAGGCGGTCGCGAGGTCCAGCGAAGGGTCGGCGTCGTCCACGAGCGTGTCGCAGTCGTTGTCCAGGCCGTCGCAGATCTCGCCGGCCGCGGGGTTGATGTCCGCGCGCGAGTCATCGCAGTCCGTGTCGTCCGCGACGGTGCCCGCCGGGGCAGAGCAGCCCGTGGAGGGTGCAGCGGGATCGCCGTAGCCATCGCCGTCAAGATCCGCGTAGAAGGTGGTCTCTCCGGCAGCGCCCGCCTCGTCCACCTGGCCGTCGCAGTTGTCGTCGACGCCGTTGCAGACCTCCGTGGCCCCGGGGTTCACGGCGGCGTTCCCGTCGTCGCACTCCTGGCAGGCGGGGTAGCCGTCGCCGTCCGCGTCCGCGTAGCCCACAGAGCCGTCGCAATTGTAGTCGTTCGGATCGGTGCAATCGGTCTCGGGCGCGCCTGGGTGGTAGGCGGCGTCCGCGTCGTTGCAGTCGCCGCCCTGACTGGCATCGTTCGGGAGGCCCGCGCAGGCGAGGAACGCGGTGCCGTCGTCGCCGTAGCCGTCGCCATCCGCGTCCACGTACCAGGTTGGCTGGCCGATCACCCCCGGATCGTCGTCGTCGACGAGACCGTTGCAGTCGTCGTCGATGCCGTTGCAGACCTCGACCACGCCCGGGAACACATCGGAATTCGCATCGTCGCAATCGTCCCCGGTCGCAACGCTCCCCTCGGGCGCGGTGCAGGAGGTCGTGGCGCTGTTCGGGTCGCCGTGGCCATCGCCGTCGCTGTCTGTGTACCAGGTGGTCGCTGCACCGACGCTCGGGTCCTCATCGTTGCAGTCCGTGCCGGTTGGGACGCCGTCGCCATCGGCATCAACGCCCACGTTGGTCACGGACGTGTCCTTCGTACCGCCGTGGCAGGCGACGAGGGGGAACGACAGGGCGAGAGCGAGGACGATGGGCGTGCGGGTCATGGGGAACCAAGGGTTGAGGGATGATACCGCGGCCGGGCGGCCTGGTGGTGCGCTACGTCCAATGGGTCAGGGGAGGGCGAAGAACGGCCCAGGTAGCGACGGCAACGACATAGAGCAGCGCGGCGGCGGGCAGACCGACCGAGACCCACACCGGGAACGACTGGTCGAATCGCGCGCTTCCACCGAGCGCGAGCGCGCCGAGCAGGATCCCGGGCAGGGCGACGCGGTGGCGGTCGGGCAGCCCGGCGAGCTGCGTGGAGGCGCAGAGACAGGAGGCGGCCGCCAGCAGGGCCAGAGGGTTGAAGGTTGGGCCGTCGGGGGCGAATGGGGCGCTGAGCAGCCATCCCAGCGCTGCGATCAGCAGGGTGCGGGCCAGCGCAGCGAGGAGCACGGTGGCGACGACGCGTTTGCGAGAGATCGGCAACCACGCCAATGGCTCCAGGCTCGATGGACGCGGGCCCCCACGCCAGCTCGGAGGCAAGACGGGCACCAACGCCGCGATTCCGGCAGCGCTCCCGCCACCGATCACGGCGGCCTGGGCGATCGGGCATCCAACGAGCCAGGGCCCGACTGTCAGCGCGGCCCCCAAACCGGCGCTCATCAGGAATGTCTGGGCGTAGTACCTGCCGAGGACGTGCCGGGCAGGCCCCCCCGCCGGTGGGGCGCGGGGCATCGTGCGCGGGTCGGACGTCGTGCGCTGAAGGGCCAGCGGGAGCGCTGCGGCGCACCACACGAGCGCTGCGAGCACGGAACGATCCCCGGAGACGAGGGGGACGGCGACGAGGCCGGCGAGGCCGATCCCGCCTGGCCAGGTCACTGTGAGCGCCCGACTCGCGCCGATCGCGAGAAATGGTGCCCATACCAGGCAAAGCGGCACCAGCAGGGGCGCCAGAGCACGGGGTTCGAACTGCACCGCCGGCGGCCAGACCCACCCCGGCGCCGCCGCAGATCCCCAGGCCAACGCCGCCGTCACCCCGACGGTGGCGCAGAGCAGCATGACCTCGCCGACGAGGACGACCGACAACAGCCGCGCCTTTGCGGACACCGGGAGGGTCGGCATTGGCGGCGTAGAGTTTGCGCCGGCCCCTCGCGGCGAGACCGGTCCGCGCAGTCGGAGCCCCAGCACGATCACGGTCATGAGCTGAAACCCCAGCAGAAGGCCGTGAATGGGGCCCTCGTCCGTCCGCGCCAGACAGGTGGCAAGCGGGAGGGCGATGATGGCGATCAGCTCCCAGAAGCTCCAGATCCCATTCGGGACGGCGAGGCGAGCGGTGGTGCGGAGCATGATCATGGTGTCTCCAGGAGGCTGAGCGTGAGTGCGCGGAGATCCTCCGCGGAGAGGCCGCGCGACCGGGCGAGGCGCAGCGCGTTCAGCACGGGCCGCCGGAATTCCGCGATGGCCTGCGCCTTTGCGGCCGCGGCCGCTCCCATCGCGACGAACGTCCCGCGCCCCTGCTGCGAGTAGACCATCCCGCTCTCCTCCAGCGCGTCGTACGCCTGCTTCACCGTGATGACCGACACCAGCAGGTCGGCGGCGAGCTGGCGCGCGGAGGGCAGCAGGCTCCCCGGAGCGAGCTGTCCGAGCCGGATTTTCTCGGCGAGGTCCGCCTCGATCTGCCGGTAGAAGGGGATCCCGTTTGCGGGGTTGAGGATCATCGGGCGAGGTCCCGCGCGCCCGCGAGCCGCTCTTCGAGGTTCGGCGCCGATCCCGCGACGTGCGCCGCCGTCCCGTCCGCCGTGATTCGTCCGCTTTCGATCAGAAGGATCCGGTCCGCGATGCGCTCCACATCGTCCACCTGGTGCGAGGAGACCAGGACGGTCCGGGTGCCGTCGCGCACCACCCCGAGGATCAGCTCCAGGAGCGCTCGCCGTGAGGGCACGTCGAGCCCGGTGGCCGGCTCGTCGAGGAGCAGCAGGTCGGGCTTGAATGCCAGCGTCAACAACAGCCGAAGGCGCGTGTGCTCGCCCTTTGAGAGCGTCGAGACGTGTCGGGTCGGGTCAAGCTCCAGCCGGTCGGCCAGGCTGGCGACCAGCCCATCGTCCCACGTCGGGTAGAACCCTCGCAGAGTGGCGAGGAGCTGGTCGATCTGCAGCGCCCAGATCGGCATGTCGTCGCTCATCCAGCCCGTCCGAAGGCGTACCTTCTCGCCCTGCGTCCACGGGTCCAGCCCGAACACCCGGACCGTGCCACCGTCGGCCCGCCGTAGGCCAGCAAGCAGCTCCAGCAGTGTGCTCTTGCCGGCCCCGTTCCGGCCCACCAGCCCGATGACGGAGCCCTGCTCGACCACGAGGTGCGGGATGTCGAGCGAGAACTTCCCACGACGAAGCTGGAGGTTGTCGATGGCGAAGGGAGACGGCATGGGGGAACTCCGGGGGAGCGTTGCGGGACGAAGTCATCATACTCGACTATATCAACTGGTGCAAGTAGCAACGTCAAGGCGCCGCGCAGGGGCCGTCAGGCGGACAGGGGCGGCCTCGGGGTATGCTTCCGCCGTGCCCCGCGATGCCGCCACCGTGCTCCGCCGATCTTTCTGCGTTGCGATGCTCGCCGGGTGCGCGAAGGCGCCCTCCGTGGACCCCAACGTGGACGCGCTCATCCGGGCCTCGATGGCGCTCCGGGGCATCCGACCGAGCGTTGCCGAGCTCGAGTCCGTGCACGCCACCCCGGACGCCGCTCCCGCCATCATCGCAACCTGGGCAAGCGGCGACGATTTCGGGTCGATGATCCGGGATCTACACTCGACGGACTACCTCGAGCGCTCCGAGGAGCATGAGCTTCCGGCCGCGGGCGTGCTCGCGAGCGTGGACCCGATCGCGATCAACCGGAGCGTGATGGAGGAGCCGCTGAAGCTGATCGAATGGGTGGTGCGAACGGGCCAGCCCTACAGCGCCATCCTGACTACTGGCCAGATGCTCGCGGACCCGACGGTTGCGACGGTGTGGGGGCTGGACGTGCCTGCCGGGGCGAGTCATCCGCTCGATGACGACTGGGCGCTCACGACCTGGGGTGATGGGCGACCGGCAGCCGGCGTGCTTGTGAGCTCGGCGCTGTGGTTCCGGCACGCGTCCAACGGGCAGAACTACAACCGAAACCGGGCGAATGCGCTGGCGTCCGCGTTGGTCTGCAACGATTTTCTGGAGGCGGATGTGCCGCTCGACACGGTCGCCTTCACGGACGGGCGCGCCGTGGCCGATGCCGTGCGCGAAAACCCGGCTTGCACGGCGTGTCATGCCGACCTCGACCCCATCGGCGCGGCGCTGTTCGCGTTCGTGAACACGCCCCCTGCATCGTCGATCCAGGCTGCCTGTGATTCGGCGGCTTCAGGCGCGGGCGCAGCGTTCGGAGGTCCGGGCGCCATCGGGGAGGCGCGGTACGGGTGTTATCCACTTGCTTCCTACGATTCACGACGAACCGGGGACTACGTCGCCGCGGGTGACCCGGCGCCGGCCTGGTTCGGCACGCCGGTCAGCGGCCTCGCGGACCTGGGGGCGACGATCGCGGCCGACCCGCGGTTTCCGACCTGCACTGCGCGCCGCTTTCTTGGGTGGTTCACCCATCGCAGCTACCTGGAGATCACCGACGCGGACGTGGCTGACCTCGCCGCGGACTTCACCGCGCACGACGACGATGCGGCGCGTCTGGCCGTTCAAGCAGTTTGGACGCCGGCGTTCCAGAACGCCGGCCCCCTGGCCATCCGACCTGAGGAGCTGTCACGGCTCGTCTTTGATCTCACCGGTTACCGCTGGCTCGACGGCGACGTGGACCTGCTGGGCTCGGACACCGAGGGCTGGCGCCTGCTCGCGGGCGGCAGCGACAACTACTACGTCACCACCGTGCCGGACGATGCCAACGCGACGAAGGCGTTGGTCATGGCGCGGGTGGCCGAACAGGCGGCGATGTTTGTGGTTGAGAGCGACCTCGCGGCGCCAGTGGCGTCGCGCAAGCTGCTCACCCGTCCGGACGACGTGGACGGTCAGATCGCCGACTTGTCCCTTCGGATCCTCGGGGAGTTCGACCCGGACGTGCCCACGGCGCGCGCGCTCTACACGGGCGCGGGTGGTGGCGCGCACGGCTGGGAGGTGCTCATCGCCGCGATGCTGCAGGACGCGAGGGTGGCATGGTACTGAAACGTCGGTCCTTCCTGCAGCTGGGACTGGCTGGCGCCGCGCTCGTGGGCCTTCCGCGATGTGGGCGGGGGGCCGGGAACCTCGTGCTCGTCGGCGCGCGCGGCGGCTGGGACCCTACTTTTGCGCTGGACCCGAAGGACCCCGCGGACGCCGATGGCCCCTCGCTCTACGCCAGCGGCGCGGCCGACGATCGGGACACCGTCGAGACCTTCTCGGGTATCCCGGTCGTCTGCAACCCCGTCCGGCGCCCGGCGGTCGCGGACTTTTTTGGCGCCTTCGCCGACCGCTGCGTCGTCGTCAACGGGATCGAGGTCGGCAGCATCGCACATGTGGAGTGTGTACGCCGGATGTGGACGGGTGGAGATGGGAGCGCGGCGTCGGACTCGCCGGACATCGCCGCGCTGGCGGGCGGACCGCTTCACCCCGGCGCCGTCGTCGGCTGCCTCGACCTCGGCCCTGGCGTGCTGTCCGGCTCGCTCGCCAGCACGGTCGTCCGGATCGGCCGGACCGGCCAGATCGCCAACCTGCTCGTGCCGACGCAGGGGTTCGCTGGCGACGAGGACGCCATCGCCCGCTGGCGTGCGCGTCGGGCGGGGAACTCCCGGCTTCACACCTTGACCATCCCCGACTCGGACGCGGACGCCGCAACGCGGGCAGCCGGCCTCCCACTGGCGCTGGAGGGCCTCGCCCTGGACCCCACGGACCCGGTCGCCACCGCGGTCGCCGCGCTCTCGACGGGAACCTGCGGGTCGGTGTACGTCGACACGCAGCAGCACTGGGACTCGCACACGGACAACAGCGTGCAGGATACCTGTTGGGAGGCGCTTTTTGTGCTGCTCACCTCGCTCGGGCAGGGGCTGCAGCGGCGCGGCTTGCTCGACAGCACGCTCGTTCTCGTCATTTCGGAGATGGGTCGCCCGCCGGCGAGGAATTCGGCGGGTGGGAAGGACCATTGGCCCGCAACGAGCGCGCTGCTGTTCGGGGGCGGGATCCGGGGTGCGCGGGTGCTTGGCGGAACCGATGCGAGCCTCGCCCCCCTCGACACCGGGGATGGCCCGATCACCCCGGCGAGCCTGCTCGCAGGCGTGCTTGACCATCTCGGCGGGGACGCCGCGACTGCGTTCGTCGGCACGTCGCCGCTCGGCCTCGACTGAGCGCTACTTGCTGGTGAGGGTGTGCGCGCCGTCCCAGGTTGGCGGCGGTGGATCCAGCAGGAAGGCACGCGAGCGCTCGATCATCGTCGTCGACGGGCCGTCGCCAGGCTGGGCATGGAGCGCCTCGGCAAAATATGCGATGGCGGCCGGAAAATCCCCTGCGCGATGCGCTGCGAGCCCGCGCGTGTACGCGGCCACGCACGTCCGGAGCGCCGGGGCTACGGCGCCCTTCTCGGCGAGCACCTCGTAGATCCCGACGGCGAGCGTCTTTCCCTTCACCCGCACCCGGTCCAGCTCGCGCGACTCGACTACGTCGCCGGCGGCCAGAATGGTCGATTCGGCCACGATGATCCGGGTCCCGTACTCCTTGTTCACGCCCTCGAGCCGCGACGCGAGGTTCACGGCATCGCCGATCACGGTGTAGTCCTGCCCCTCCTCGCCGCCGATGTTCCCGACGATCATCTCGCCGGTGTTGACGCCGATCCGCACGGACAGCACGTCCTTGCCCCAGCGCGCGCTGAGTACGCGCAGCGCTTCGAGGTGGTCGAGCGCGGCGAGGCAGGCGCCCGCTGCGTGGTCTGCGCGAGGAACGGGGGCGCCGAAGAACGCCATCACGGCGTCGCCGAGGTACTTGTCGATGGTTCCGCCGCGCGCGACAACCCGGCGGGAGACCTCGGTAAAATACTGGTTCAGCAGGCCGACGACCGCCTCCGGCTCCAGGGACTCGGAGAGGGTTGTGAACCCGGCGAGGTCCGAGAACAGCACGGACAACTCCCGGCGTTGTCCGCCGAGCGCCTGCGCGTCTGGGTGATTGAGCAGGTACTCGACGACCTCGGGGGCGAGGTACTTCTTGAAGGTCGCCCGGATTCGGAGGGACTCGCGGAGCCCCGCGGTCATGACGTTGAACTCGGCGAACAAACTTCCGATCTCGTCGCGCGAACGGACGACGAGCGTCGTATCGAGGTTGCCGGCGGCGACCCGACGGGCCGCGCCCTCCAGCTCCACGATCGGTCGCGTGAAGGACTCGGCCAGGAACGCCGCGAGTCCAACGGCGAGTCCGAGCGGCAGGAGCGCCGCGATCGCGAGCAGCAGCGGGACCTGGTTCAGCACCTCCAGCCCGACGTCGAGGTTTCGGGCGACAAGGACCGTTGCAATGGGGGTTTTGGCGTCGAGGCCCGTGAGCGGGAAGCGCTCCACCAGCCACGTCCCGCCCGCATCGCCGAGCTCGACGGGAGGCCCGTCGTCGGCCAGGGCGAGGCCGGCTTTGCGCACTGCGTCGGAGAGATCGCCGGCCACGACGCCGTCCGGGCCGATGAGCGCGAGTTTTGTGCCGCGGTCCTCGAGCGCTACATCGCGGAGCAGGTCATCCGCGGTGATGCCCTGCACGAACGCGGATCCGGGAACGCCCGAAGGGGCGGTTGCGGCGGCAAAAACGACGAAGGCGCCGGACGCCGAAGCCGGCAACGGGGCCAGCGCGACGAGCGCCGGATCGTTCGCTCGCACGACCCCGGCTCCTCGAAAACCGCCGCCTGAATCGTACGCCTGAGCGACGGGCTTGAGCGGCATCGCGTCGCTGCCCCACGCAGCCTTGGACGTGCTCGCGTAGATGACGCGGCCCTTGTAGTCGGTGAGCGCGAAGAAGCTGCCGGAGCGCGTGCCGGTCCAGTCCCACTGCGCGTCGGCGAGGTCGTCATGCAGCGCCTTGCGACTCGCGAGGTCGTCCTCGGGACTCGCAAAACCGAAGTCGGACTTGTCCTTGTACTTGGTGACCTTGCGGACCACGTCCTGCACGTTGGAGAACGTGCTGGTGTCCTCGAACGCCTGATAGCGGAGCCGCAGCGAGGTGGCGAGCTGCGCCCGCGCCGTGAGGAAGGCCTGATTGGCGTCGGCCATCGCCCGGTTTCGCACGATCGCGACCGAGACCATGGACGTGAGCACGATGGCGACGAGCGCGAACGCGACGAAGAAGAGCGTGAGACGGCCGCGGATGGACACGGGCGGGGCTTATCGCTTTTGCGGGGCGCCCCTCACGGCACGTAATGCCGCGTCGCATAATCCTGCCCGTCCCACGTCTTGTGGTCAAACGAAAACCGGGTTCGATCCAGGGATAGCGAGACGGTCGCCACGGCACCCGCGGTGACGGTGACCTTGGCGTGCGCCGGCACCACCGCGCTGCGGTCGTACGCGAACAGATCCCAGGTTCCCGGCGCGATGTTGCTGAGGGTGAACGTGCCGTCCGCGTTGGTGTAGGCAAAGCTGGCGTTCGGCAGGACGAGGATGGTCGCCGCCATGTCCGGGTGGATGTCGCAGTAGATCTCGACGGGCCCGGGGGTGTCGAAGACGTGCGATGGCGGGTCACCGTGGCCGGCGCGGTATTGCCCGAGGTTGAAGCGCGGATCCAGCGAGAAGACGTTGTGGCTGGTGTCGTAGTCGAGGTTCGGGAAGTCGACGGTCTGGCCGACGACGACGGGGAGCAAGGGCGGGACGTACTTGTGATTCTGCTGGGATAGCGCCGCGTGTGCCTTGGGCGCCGGCGCGGAGAAGCCAACGAGGTAGGCGACGATTCCAGTCGCTGAGGCAGCGGGCTGGCCCTTTTCGGTGACAGAGACGCGCCCAGAGACGGCGCCCGTTGTTCCCGTCGCCATCGCGGGGGCGCAGCCGGGTGCGAGCAACAGCAGGAACAAGGCCCTCAAAACTCCACCCCCCACGAGAGCCGGAGCACCACCGGGTCCGGGATCGTCGCGCCCAGACCCACGACCCCGCCGGCCGTGATCCAGAACGGGCCGGTGGTGTAGCTCACGTCCGGCCCGGCCGCGAGGTTCGGGCCGGAGAACGTCGGGATGAACGCGGCGTTTGCGTCCACTTCCCCGCCGAGGCGCAGCGCCCCCGTCACGTTGCCGGTCACCCCGATCCCGAGGTGGCCGGTGGATTCGCTCGCATCGCTCACGAAGTTCCCGCCGAGGTCGACCGCGGTGTGGACCTTCTTGGAAAGGTCAGTACCAACGGTCAAGTCCGCCTGGGCCTCCAGCGTCTGGCTCGAGTTCCCGCGCTCCACCGCGAGGCGGAGCATCGGGATGGGCCGCATCACTACCGGCGGCCCGGGCTTGGCCATTCGCCAGCGAACCTCGGCGGCGTACCGGGTGAAGTTCGTCGTGCCGTCCGCGTGGGAGTAGCTGACCTCCAGCGGCAGTACCAGCTCGACCTGGTCGGACAGGCCGAACGCGACACCCCACCACGACGCCGTCTCGTCGCCGGCACCGCCCGGGGTGCCGATCTTGTCCGTGATCTTGCTCTCCAGCTCCGCGCCGCGGGCGGGGAGCACCTCGTTGTCCAGCACCTGGTTGAACGGTTCGCGCCCCGCGAACGCGAGCGACGGGAAGAAGAGGGGGAGGGCGACGATGAAGCGCTTCATGCGCGCATCATACAGGATTACTGCAGCGGGGTGACCTGCACGAAGCGCAACGCAAATTGCCCGGCCATGAACGCCGAGAGGGACTGGCTGACGCCCGTGAACTGCGTCGCGTCCGCGCTCTTCATCCCGGCGATGCCGACGACGTAGTTTCCTTCACGCAGGAACGCGTCCCCGCCGACCTCCACGGTCTCCTGTTGCGGGCCGTGGGTGTAGTCGTAGGTGGAGACGATGTCGTTCGGGAGGTTGTCGAACGTGAGCTTGGAGCGCTGCACGTCGTAGACGGCCACCAGCACGTTGTCGTACCCCTGGCCCGAAAGGTCGGCCGTGAAGCTGCCCTGGGCCGGCAGGGTGGTCGGCACGGTGACTTCGGGCGCTGCCGGGGTCTTGACCGCAATTCGCACGTCGCTGCCGTCAATCTGGGTTGTCACTGTCGCGTCGTCGTTCGCGGCGTAGGCGATGCCGTCGTCCGCGGTCACCAGGTATTTGCCCTTGGTTTCGTCGGTGAGGGCGAAATTGCCCGGGTTGTCGTTGGACTTGAAGTCGACGACGGCGCCTTCGACCGGGGCGGTGTCGAGCGCCGACGGGTCCGCGATGTAGGCGAGGAAGACCGAGCACGCGGCGGTGTACTGGAGGAAATCGGAGCCTGAACCGGATAGATCGACGCCCGCAGCCACGTCCAGCCCGACGTATACGCCCTGGGCGACCGCGGGGGAGACGAGCTCGGCCACGTCGTTGAGCCTACCGCAGCCCGTCGCCAGGCAAAGGGCTGAGATCGCGGCAACGGCGCAGGGGCGAAGCGGCGTTCCACAGCGAGGCCTGGATCGGCGAGGGCTTGCGCGAGCCGCCCAAAGGAGCCTCGAAAACCCGCTGCTGACCGACCGTGGCGCGTGCATTGCCGGCTCCCGGGCCTACTTGGAGTAGATGGGCGAGGGGCCGCTGGACGCGCTGATGACGCTGTGCGTCGAGCCATGGTCGTTGCGGATGTTCGCGAAATCCTTGATGTGACCCCAGATCGCCGTGACGCCGCGACGCATGTAGTCGAGATCGTCCATGGAACGGAGATTGCGAAGCTGGTTCGCCAGGAACTTCGGGTGCATGTAGAGCTTGTAGAACTGCCCGGCCATCTGCACGACCTCGTCCTGATCCATGTCCGTGAGCACGCACGCGGGCTCGGTCATGTCGTAGCGCTCGTAGTCCTTCGGATCGAAGCGGATCCACCCGTTCTTCTGGCACAAGTCGAAGAGGGGCGTGCCCGGGTAGGGCATCACCACCGTGGCCTGCAGGTGCGCCGCATAGCCGTTGTACATGAGGTATTTCGCAAGGGACAACGTCTCGTAAGCGTCCTCCTTCGTCTCCCACGGGTAGCCTACCATCATGGTGAGGTGGGGCTGGAGCCCGGCCGCGCTTGCCATCTTGCAGCCCTCGATGATCTGCTCGCGGGTGAGCGACTTGTCGAGGATGTCGATGGTGCGCTCCGACGCCGACTCGATGCCGAGGATGAGCTTGCGGAAGCCCGCCTTCTTCATGAGGTGGACGTTCTTCTCGGTGAAGTAGTCGAACCGGAAGTTGCAGTCGAAGACGACCTTTTCGTTGATCTTGCGGTCGATCATCTCGCCGCAGAGGCGGGTGAGCCAGTTACCCGTCGGGAGCGCGCCGGTGTCGTCGAAAATGTTCTTTGCACCGTGCTTGTTGATGAGCATCTCCATCTCGGTGGCGAGACGCTCGGGGGAGACGGTGCGGAACTTCGGGTAGGTGACGGTCCAGGAGCAGAACGTGCAGCGGCCGTAGGGGCAGTCGCGCCCGGCCATCGTCCACATGAACGGCAGGCGGTACTTCCATTTTTCGAAGTAGAGGTGGGCGTTGGTGAGGTCGCGGTCCCAGAACGGCAGGTCTTCGAGGTTGCCCTCCTGGTTGTAGGCGCCGCTGCTGACGGGCGTGCCGTCGACCTTTCGCCAGATGCCGCCGCCAAGCGCCGTTCCCTTCGTGATCCAGTCCACCAGGCTCTGGAGCGAGAAGTCGTAATCGCCGCCCTGGATGCAGTAGTCCGTCTGGGATTGTTCCAGGGTCTCGGCCGGATTTCCGGCGATGTGGTCGCCGAACAGCACGCACTGCGCGCCGGGGACCAGCTCCTTGATCCGGTCGACGATCTTCCAGTGCATCTTGATGACCGGGGACTTGGTCTCCATCGCCACCAGCTCGGGCTTGAAGTCTTCGAGCAACCGCTCGAATTGCGCCTGGTTCTTCTGCTCGGCGATGCAGTCGACCCAGCGCACGTCGTGGCCGTTGGACTGCAGGAGCGTCGCCGCGGAGGCGGGAATGCAGGGGTAGAGGTAACTTGGCTCATGGAACCACTGGAACTGGCGGTTCTGTGTGAGCATCGGGCTGCCCTTTGCGGACTCGATGGGCGGGTAGCAGACGAGGACACGCATAGGTAGCTCCGGCGACGGATGGTCGGTTCAGCAAGGTGCCACGGGGATCCCCGGACGGCAAGGGCTTTCTGGTAAGCGGGGCGACGGGAAGCGAGGGCAGCGCGCGGGAGGTGGCGATCGGCCGAATTCGTGACGGCGCCAGAATATTCCCTGGGTCTCGCGCGTTGACCTGTCATGACCACGCTCTCCCTGGCCTCTCTCTCCGCTTTCGCATCGCCCCAGTCCTTCGCCGCGGCGACGGCGCTCGGCCTGCTGCTCTCCGTGAGCTGTGGCCTGCGGGCGTTCCTCGTTCCTTTTGCCCTCTCCGTGGCCGGGTATGAGCACTGGATCACGCTGGGGCCGGACTTCCAGTGGATGGCCAACGGTTTTGTGGCCGCCACCTTCTCGCTCGCGATCATGATCGAGCTGGTCTCCGACAAGATCCCCGCTGTGAACCACCTGTTCGACTCGGCCCACATCGTCCTCAAGCCGGTGCTGGCCGCGCTCGCCGGTGCGGCGCTCCTGCAGGGTCCGAACGGCAACCCCATGCTCGCGTGCGTGGTGGGTCTTTGCACGGCGGGGACCGTCGCGGGGGTCACGCACCTGACCAAGGCCGGCGTGCGGCTCGGTTCGGCGGCCGGCACCGGGGGTGTCGCCACCCCGGTCCTGTCGCTGGTCGAGGATGCCGTTTCCATCGGGCTCACCGCGCTTCTGGGTTGGGGCGCGGTGCACATCGGCTGAACGTCGCCCCGCGTTTCTTGATACCGCGTGGCGATGCGCGACCGCGTCCATGGCCTCGGGTTCTCCTACGACTGCCGCATCGGCTTTCACGAGTACGAGCGCCACATCCGGCAACGGGTGGTGATTGATTTCGAGGCCGAGACGGATTGGCGCGACGCCGCCCGCGCCGACCGCGCGAAGGACCTCGTCGACTACTACGAGGCCAACCTCGCCATCCAGGCTCTCGTCGCTGGGAAGGAGTACCGGTTGATCGAGGCGTTGGCGGAGGATGTCTCCCGCGTCCTGCTGACGAACTTCCCGGTCGACCGCGTGCGGGTGAAGGTGACGAAATCGCCGTTTGACATGCCGAACGTCGGAAACGTGGCCGTGGAGTGCTGGCGGGACCGGGCGGATTTTGACCTGCCGGCACGACCGCTTCCCCCACGCTGATGCGCGTCGTCACGAACACGGCGATCAGCCTCGACGGTCGCATCGCCGTTGCACCTGAACACGGACGGGGACACGTCGCGATCGGCAGCAGCGTCGACCGCGCCTACATGAGCGTGCTGCGGGCGCGAGCGGACGCCGTACTGGTCGGTGGGCGCACGTTCCGGGCCTGGCCCCTGCCGTTGGTCCCGGACCCATCGGCGATCGCCCGGTTGCGGGCGGAGGGTTTTCCCGAGGCGGACAGCGTCGTGGGTTTGGACCGCCCCCGGCTCAACGTCATCGTCTCGCGGACGTTGGAAGTCCCCGCCGCCGGCCGATTCTACGAGGATCCGCGGGTCATCCCGCTCTTCTTCAGTCCTTCCGGGCGCGATGCCCCGGGGGAGGTGGTCCGCGGCGAGGTGTCGGCGGCCGGCATTGTCGCGGAGCTCGCGCGCCGTGGCGTGCAGACGCTGCTCATCGAGGCGGGCGGCGCGTTGATCTTCGAGTTCCTGGCGGCCGGGCTGGTCGACGAAGTCAACGTGACGGTATGCCCGATCCTCATCGGGGGCATCGGCGCACCCTCGCTCGTCGACGGAGCTGGGTTCACCGCGCCCACGATGCCGCGGCTTCGGCTTGATCGCCAGATACGTTGGGGAGACGAGCTCTTTCTGCGCTACTCGACGGTGTCAGGCGCGGCGTGACGGCGCCGCTGTTGCCCGCGCGTGCGCCCGGGGCTCGATCACCTCGGCGACTGCACCCCCGAGCGCGAGGTCCACGTCGACGTCGCCTGCAGCAACGACGCCCTCGTCCGTCCGGGCCAGCCGGCACCGCGGCCGCGCGAACGTCGTGGGGCTGCGCACGCCCGAGATCGTGACCACGAGCCGGCCATCCGGTAGCTTCAGCAGGGTCCCGGGGGGGTACTTCCCGATGCGGTTCACAAGGAGCTGCAGGAGGCCGGGGTCGTAGAGCTTGTGGGTTGCCGCGTTCATGAGCTCGAGCGCGACCGCTGGGCTGTAGAGGGCGCCGCCGGGGCGTGCGCGGGTGAGGGTGTCGAAGTCGTCGGCGATGTGCACGATGCGGGCGAGGAGGATGGGCGAGAGCGTCAGCGCGTCGTGGTGCTCAAAAGCGATGAGCAGGCGTTTGACCTTGGCTGGGTGAAAGCCGCGTTGCCGCAGGAGCATGCAGGCGCCGGCGATGGCATGGCGCTCAAACGGGGGCGGGTAGCCGTCCTCGCGCGCGCCGTAGCCGGCGTCATGAAACATCGCTGCTACGCCCAGATCGGCGAGGACCGGGGGGGTGAGGCCCAGCTCCGCGCCGATGAGGATCGAAAGCGTGCAGACCCTCAGGGCGTGGCGAGCGGCCGCGGACGGTGCCTGGGTCTGCTCGTCGGCGACCACGGCGTCGCCCCGCGTGGCCTCATCCACGATGTCGTTCACCAACCGCCGGACGGGGAGGGGGTTGGGTGTGCGGCCGGCAGCGAGGTTGTCCCACGCGTCTGCGACGAGCCCCGCAGCGCGCCCGAGGGTCTCCTGCACCTCGCGGTGATGCGTCGGCGCCGGAGCGACATCGCTCGAGACGCGAAGCCGGTAGAGGCCCTGGACGGTGACCGTTCCCACGCCTGCCTGTCGGATGGCCTCCGTTAGCGCCCTGAGCGGATGTGGGGCGGCCGGCTTTGCGGCAAGGACATGGAGCAGCGTGCGGATGGCGCCTTCATCCAGCGGCTGCGTGAATTCGATCCCGCCCGAGCGGTGTGCGCGGAGCTCTTCCTCCAGCGCCGCCGCGCCGCTGCTCCGGTCGTCCATCCGGATGCGTACGTCGTTGAGGTAGACCTGCCCCTCCACGCAGACGAGCCGCAGTGGCCCGAGCAGGTCGATCAACGTGCGCAGCGCCGCTGCAAAGTCCCGTGTTGGGGCGGCAAAGGCATCGTTGTCCGGCTCGTGGGTGCGCATGAGCCGCCACAGGCCCGTGAGCAAGCGGACGGCGATCTCGCCCTGGTCGCGCACCTGCTGGGCGAGGGCCTTGTCCTCCCCCGCGCGCGCGGCGGTGATGGCGTGGCCGAGCACCTTCTGGTCGTCATGGAGGTCCGTGCTCATCGTGGCGCGCTCCTCGCCGCCCGCCGGCGCTTGATCATGCAGGCGGTGCAGTGGCGCTGGAGGTCCACCCCGCCCTTGTCCGACGCAACGCGGATCAGCGCCTCGGGCTCATCGCCTGGCAGGACGGTCAGGCCCGAGACGGCGATGAACTGCAGGATCGGCGACGCAAGCGCCGAAAACAGCCCCTTCGGCCGGATCCACTCCCGGAACGTGTCGAGCGCTCGCCCCGGGTCAGTCGCGGCCAGGGCCTCCCCGTACGCCGCCGCTTCGCTTGCTGGCAGGCCTCGTACGGCCACGGTGCGCGCGCGTTCGAGGATCACCGGGAACGCTGCGGCGAGGCGCTTCTGCGTGATCAGGGCGAGCGCCCACAAACGCACCTCGTCGTGGCTGGACCCGACGTACGCGCCCAGGAGGAGGGTCGTGCCGTGGGAGACCGGCGCCGCCTCCAGCACACGGAGCGCCGCCAGCTCAAAGTCAAGGTCGTTCCTGCCGGATGCGAGCCGAACCGCGTCGACCGCCCGCTGGATCGAGACGTAGCGGAGGGACCGCAACAGGTCGCAGGCGACAGGCGAACTTGCAGCCAGCATCCGCTCGATCACCTGCTCGCCGTCGCGCAGGACGTACCGCTCGATGAATGTCCGGACAACCCGCCTCGCTCCGTCGCCGTGCTCCTCTTCCAGCACGTCGGAGAGGGAGCGCAGGTGGTCGCCGGGTAGCATCTGGAGGAGCGCGACGAGCTCAGGCGGCGCGCTTCGCAGGTCGTCGGGTACGCTGTGGATGAGGCGGCCGATCGCACGGGTGTCGGCGAGGGATGTGAGCAGGCTGTCCCGCTCTCGCAGGTCGTTGGATGCCAGTGAGGCGCTCGCCAGTCGCTGGACGATCGCGAGCACGATCGGGAGCTGGGCGTCCGTGAGGGTGAAATCCCGGATCTCCCGCAGTTGGGGGACGATCTCGGAGAATGTGAGGGGGACGGCAGGGTTCTCGACGGCGCGGATGAGGTGGTCGACCAGGCGCAGGCACATGTCGGGGAGGTGCTGCATGGCGTCCTCGGCCGCCAGACCGTCGCGCGAGGCTCGGCGGCGCCGTCAACCCCGACGTCGTCGACCTCCTCGTCCGGCACGAAGCCCTCGACGGCCTCGACGTCGAGGTGTTGAAAGCCGGCCTTCCAGAGCAGGACCACCATGTCGTCCTCGGCCTGGCGGACGCCGATGTAGCGGATGGACAGGACCTCGAGCAGCTTGAGGATCTCGGGCCAGGTCACGTCCTCGCGGATGGTGATGCGCCGGACGCCGTCGCGGTAGAGCCGAAAGGCCAGGGAGCGTTCGCGGTCCCGGTCGAGGTAGACGACCTCATCGTCCGCGACGAGATCGAACGGCCGAACCGCCAGGGAGAGCGCCCCGTGGGCGCTGGTGTACGCCTCCACGTCCGCGCGAAGCACGTCGAGGAATTGTCGGATCGCCTCGTTGGACGGGTCGTAGAGCAGGAACGACCTCGCGGCGCGGCTCAGGGCGAGAATCACGTCGTTGGCGGCGCTACCGCGCGCGGTGTGGCCGAGCCGAAGCTCTCCCGGTTCCTCGGGCGGGGGCTCAACCGGCGGCGGCCGTTCATCCATCGCTCGATGGTACCAGACCGTTCGCGCCAAAGGTATCGTTCAACGCCCGGCTATCGCACTTTTTTGGCGGCACGCAGTGTCGAATTCCCACGCATCGCTGGTGGCCGCGACTGCGTCGGGATGCCGCGCACGGGGGCCGTTTTCTTGATACCCCCTCGCCCGGAGATGTCGCCATGCTGCGCCCGCGTTTCGTGCTGTGCGCCCTCGCGGCGCTGGCGGGTTGTTCGACGATCCACGGCGTCAAGCCGGTCGGAAAGGGGATGGTGCGGCCCGAGGTCTCGGAGGGGGGCCCGTTCACCCTGGTCTACGGCGCGCCGATCCCCATCCCGCTCTCGACGCTCGGCGTCACCTACGGAGTGGACGACAAGACCGATGTCCACGTGGCCTGGCACACGTCAGCCGCGGCGTTCTACAAGGTTTTTGGTGCGGACGCGGGGGCGTCGCGGGAGCTGCTGACCTGGTCCGGCGCGCGTCCACGGGTGATGGCGGACCTGACCGTGCTCACGTTTGCGGGCGACAACGAGACGACCACGTCGGCGGGTCAGGGTGGCGGTTCGCCGGGCGGCTTTCGCTTGTTCGTGCAGCCCACGGCCACCGCAAGCTGGGATTGGGGGAAGCACGGGCGCCAGACCGTCTACGGCTCGCTTACTGGGTTCTTCCAGCCCTTTCCCACGCTTCACCTGCTGCCTGCACTCGCTGTCGGCAACCAGTGGGCCCTGGGCCCGCGCCTTGTGCTCACCACCGAGTTGAAGTGGCTGGCGTTCACGCAGAGCAACATCCCGCCGGTGCCGGACTACTACGGGCCCGGGAACATCGGGGCGATCGGATTCAATTTAGGTCTCAGCTACACAATCGGTCGGCTGCCATCGCCGCCGGCCGCCTCGACCGGAGCGTCCCGATGATCGCCCTCACGCTCGCTGGCAGCCTGATGGGCTGCATGACGATGGACAGCTTCTTCTTCAACGGTACGCCCGTCACCTCCTACGCGCTCGGCGGCGACATCATCCCGCCCGAGGACGTCGAGCAGGTCACCTTCACGACCGACGATGGCTGGACCGACTACGGCGTGTGGGCGCACCAGCCCGACCCGAACGCCCCGGTGTTCGTCTACTTCCACGGGAACGCCGACAACATCGACCACTACTGGCTGAACAACGACGATCCCACCAAGCCCGGTCGCGTCGAATTCTACTGGCAGATGGGCTTCAATACGTTCATCTTCGACTACCGCGGCTACGGGATGACGGGCGGCGACCCGACGTACACCACGCTGCAGACGGATGGTGATTCGGCCGCGGAGTACGTCATGTCCGCGACGGGATTGACCAGCGACCAGCTCTATTATCACGCGCTTTCCCTTGGCGGTGTCCCTGCGCTCAAGGCCGCCGCCGACTACCCACCGAAGGCGATGTCCACCGAGGATGTGTTCGCCAACATCAGCATGATCGTCAACGACGCGAGTGACCTCGATCTGCCCCCCGGTTGGTTTGTCCAGGACGATTGGGACAACGCCGCGGCCGCCGCCGACGTGCACGTCCCGATCCTCATCATGCACGGCGACTCGGACACGTACATCAACCCGTACTCGGCCGAGCTGATCTACGCGCAGGCCAACGACCCCAGGGTCATCTGGCATCCGCCCGGGTGCGATCACGACACCACGCCGGACATCGACCCCACCGAGTACATCGCGCACTTGAACGGCTGGATCTCCGGCGCCGACTGGCCGTCCTGACGGGCGACATCCGATGAGCCGCTACCGCATCGACGGCGAGGCCCCGGCGGGCCCCGAGCTGATCCGCTACCTCGCCCATGACACACTCGACGACGCCCCGGTCGAGCTCATCGGCCTCAAACGCCACGTCTGGCTACGCCCCGGCGCTCGGGAGGAATTCGCTGTCGTCGCGGTCGACGGGCCCGCTGCCCTGGCGATCCTGGGACGGCTCGACCACGACGGTCACGCGGTGGTGGTCCGTCCGCGCCTGCTGCGCTCGCTGCGGGGCGTCCGACTCACCCCCGACGAAGCGCTCGCCGTGCTCGCCTGGCTGGCGCCCTCGCTCCTCGGCGCGCCCTTCCGCGGTCGCCTCACCGTCGACGACATCTGGCTCGACCTCGCCGGTCATCCGCGGCTGATGGGCCTCCTACGCCCCGAAGACGTCGGCCTCCACGCGCCGTCGGTCGAGCCCCCCGAGATCGCCACTGGCGGGATCCACGCGAATTCTGACCTGTACTCGCTCGGCGCGATCCTGTACGCCGCTGTTGCAGGGGAGGAGCCGACCCGGCCGCCTGCCGATCTGGCGCAAAAGGCAGCCGTCCCGCCTGCAACGGCAGCGACGCTGATGCGGCTGCTGCACGCGGATCCGGCCGAGCGGGCCGCCGATCTTCCGCCCGCGGGCGATCCCCCGGTCATCGACCTCCCGGTCGCGAGGAGCCAGGTGCCGTCGGTGCGATCGGACGCGGGGACGGTCATGCCGGTGCGCCGGGAGCGGTGGCAGGCGGCCGTGGTGGTCGACACGAGCGCGCTCGATCCGGCTGGGCGAGCCCGGCTGGCGGTGCTGGCAGGAGTGCCCGTTGCGGCGGTGGAACGGGCGGGAAAGCGCGGACTGCCGTTCGTGGTCGGGGCCTGGGCGCAGCTGGCCGACGCGGAGCGTGAACTTGGACGGTACACGCGCAGGAAAATCCCCGCGGCGCTTGTGAACACCGTGACGCCGCCGATCGTTCAGTGGGCGCTGACGGGGTTCCTCGCCGCCGGACTCGGTTTTGCGTCGACAGGCTACTTCCGGTACGCGTTCTGGGGCGCGGCGCTCGCCCTCTTCGGTGGTGCTGTGGCCCGTGTCCGGACGGGACTGGGGGTCGCCCGCATCGGTGTTGCCATCCTCGACCGCATCCAGGCGGGGAACGCCGATGATGTCGCGGGGGAGGCGGCGACGGCGCGGGTCGCGCTCCTTCGGGCGGATCTACCGTCCCATTCGCGCGTCGCGCTGCTCGAAGCGCTGGACGCCGCGGTGGACGACGTCTCCAGCCTCGCTGCGGCGACGGTTGTGCACCCGGGAAGCGTGAACCAGGCCGAGCTTCGTGGGGCCGAGGGCCGGGCGGCGGCGGCGACGGCGGCGGTGCGGGCGGCGTTGGCCGAGGTCGAGCGGGGAAGCTGAATAGTCGAACATGCGGCTGGCCGGCGCCTGCTGGGGGATGAAACTGGCGGCCGGCCCGGACCTTTGCGCGGGCGGCCGCCGGTACTCCGGCGCTTCCGCCCGCGCA
>CAIMSU010000029.1 GCA_903844155.1 uncultured Pseudomonadota bacterium
GCGGACGAGCCCCGGGTAGGTGCCGACCGGTGCAAGTCCGAGGGCAGCGGCGATCTCCCGGCACATGTCGCGCTTCGACAATGCGGTGACCTTCACATAGCGGACCGAGTACCGAGCCTCGGGGAGACGGGCGCGAAGTTCGCGGAGGAGACAGGTTTTCCCGAGGCCAGCCGCGGCGATCAGCGCCCCGGACATGCGTTCCTCGACCACCTGGAGCAGCGCCTGGAGGGCGAGGGTTCGTTGTGGCTGCGGGAACAGCGTTTCGACGGGGATCTCTCGGGTGAAGGGGGTGGTGCGTAGGCCGAAGCGGGCGTTCAGGTCCATGGGGGCTCCTTGTCAGGGTCGGCGGCGGGAAATCCGCCGTCGGGTTGAGTGATCGGGGCGAGCGAGCGGTCGGCGCCGCTACGTGCGGCACCCGCCGCGGTCGTCGGCGGTTCTGCCGGGGGCGGCGTGCGGCCGCGTCGGGCGCGGGCGTTGGCGTGCAGATCGACCGGGTGCAAGCGGATCGATGTGCCCTCGTGCTCGATGAGCAAGTGCTTCGGGTCGAGGACGTCGCGGGCGATGCGCACCTGCTGCCCAGCGAGCCCGAGCGGGACCTCGTAAAAGACGCTGTCGAGCGAGACGACGTGGTCGTTGGAGACGACGCGCTCCTCCCAGACGAAGAACTTTCGGCGAAGCTCCTCGCCGTCGGGGTACGGTCTGAGAGCCCGTTCGTCTGCAAGGAAGCGCGCCTCTGGCGTCTGCTTGGCGAGGCTGCTGTGGGGCTGCCGGTTGTAGTCGTGCTCCAGGTAGTGCGCGAGCCGCAGCTCCAGCGCCATGCAGTCCGGATCGACCTCGTCGCGGGCCAGGAACCGCAGGATGGCCTCCTCGGCCGTCCGATTGAACCGTTCGACCTTGCCTCTGCCGGGCGGATAGCCGACCGTTCCGTGGACGATGCCGATGTCGAGGTTGGTCAGCACGGCGTGGCTGTCGTCGGCGGTGAACCCCGAGCCGTGGTCGTCGTAAAGTACGTCCATCTTGCCGACGCGCTCCAGCACGCGGTGCAGGCCGCGCAAGAACAGCACCGCAGTCTCGCTGGGGCCGACGACGACCTGCGGGACGTAGCGCGTGGCGTCGTCGATGAAGAAGAGGGCAACGCGGCGCAGTCCCTGCCGACCGGCGCGAAAATGCTTGCCGTCGCAGAGGACGATCTGCATCCGGTTTTCCTTGGCGAACCGACGCGAATCGAGCGGCGGAGCCGTCCCTGTCCGCGTGCGAACGTCGAGGCGACGAAGAGCACGCCACGCCGTCGTGCGATCCACATCCGCTGGACGTTGAAGCAGCCCGACATCGACCGCCCGTCGCAGCAGCTCGGGAATACTGGCCCGACCGTCGGCCCGCTTCTCCGCGACGAGGAAGGCGACGAGGCCCGGATCGAGCACGTCGGACGCCCTCGGCGCGCGCAGGGCCGGCGCGAGCGCCGGGACCCCACCCGCGACCCACGCCGCCCACCAGCGGTAGATCGTCCGGGTGCTGACGTGGCAGGGCCTCTGGTCCACGCCGATGTGCTCGTCCGCTGCGACCGCTCGCACCGCGACCGCGAGATCCTCCCCGCGGAGCACGCGGATGCGGACCTTCGAGAGGACGGCGAAGCGGAAGAGGACGGCGTCGGGAGGTGGAGGGACGAGGGAGACGGGCATGGGGCTCTCGGACGGTCGCATCATCACGAAAATGGCGGCGGAATCCTACGTTTCGAAGTCGTTGAAGGAATCGCCGCGTCGCCGAGGTGCGCGGGGACCAGCGGCACCAGACGTGGCGGCGACCGCTGCCATCGCCACGGCCGACCCCAGGCACCCGTCAGCGCCCCGGCCAGCAGCAGGCGGTCGAGATCGTCCCCGAGCGCGTCGAGGACGGCGACGACGGCACGCCCACGGGCGCGGTAGCCGACCGTCCCGGCGACATCGGCCAGCAGCCGTAGCGGCAGACCGAGCGCGATGGCAGCGCGATCCCGCAGCGTGGTACCGTCTGCGCCGAGAACCTCGCACAAACGCCGCAGAAGCCGCCTCTGCGTCGTCCACCAGCGGTCGCTGCCCCCCGAAGCCGACCGTGGCCACGCGACACCCGCCGCCGCATCCTCGGCTGCCTGCGCGTACGACGGGGCCGACGCAGACCCATCCAGCAACGCCCGCCGGGCGTAGGGCACAAAACCCGCCGGGTACACCGAGAAACAGAGACCGTGGGCATGGCAGCGGCAGACCGCGAGCGCGTGTTCAGGACCGGTCTTCCGGTCTCTGAGCCCGTGCTGCACAACGTCACAGGGCGCGGTCGGCTCGCGCCACGGACACTCGCCCGGCACCTCCACGAGCGACCCGGCGGCGTACTCGCCGATCACGAAGTCGAGGTGGGGAGACGGAGACCGGTTACAAGGCAGACCTGCTCGGCGCAGGTTCTTCCGGCTTGGCGGCTAAACTTCGGCGGAAGAACGGGTCCGCGGCCTCTAAGCCGCGGACCCACCACCGGGCCGCGTCAGCTCCCCAGAGCGCCGGCCGAGCCCTACACCGCCCGTGTCACGCGGCGTGCAACGGGAACGGCCAAACCGTGCCAAGGGGCTTGCAACTCAACAGCATCACCGGCTGTTTGTGCCCCAGGAACTCTACGTTGAGTTGTTCGCCCGTGTCCGTTCGGCGCCCTCGCTCGACGCTGCTCGATTTCTGGCACGGCAAGGCCGCGCGTTCATCGAGCACGTAGTCGAGACACGCCCGGA
>CAIMSU010000030.1 GCA_903844155.1 uncultured Pseudomonadota bacterium
CGGCGTCGGTGAGCATGTGCCCATTTCACGCGACCGGGCGAGACAGTTGTCAGACGTCTGTCAGGCGGACGTCAGACGATTGTCAAGGTTTGTGGCTTAGAAAAAACTCAGCGATGGCGTGAGACCTCAGAAATGGGGGTCAGAACGCGCCCGTCGCGACGAACATCGCGCCGCCGTTGATGGGCATCAAGCCCAGCGCCGGGCGTGGCGTCGCGGTCGGCGCTGGGCCCGACGGAGGCTGGGTCGCGCCGCGGTGGAAGGCCGCACCGTTCAGCGCTGCCTGCCAGTCCGGGAGCAGCAGGGCGCCCCCGCAGGTTGCGACGAGGGCCAGGGACTTGACCGCACCTGGGTCACCGATCTCAAGCGCGCCAGCGCAGGTCGCGAGGGCGGCGAACGCGAACCCACCGGGGGCGAGCGAGACGCGATGTTCCACTCGATTCAAGGCGGCGCCCGCCACCAACACCCCGATATCACTGGTTAGCAGGCCGCTTGTCCCCAGCAACGCTCCGGCTCCGGTCAACACCAGGCTCGGACTGTCTGCTCCCGAAGTCCATAACGGCCCCAGCGCCAACCCGAATGTTGCCCCGCCGACTGCCTGCGCGACGACCCCGCTGCGCCAGGCCATCATCCCCGCCGTGTAGCCGGGCGGTGCCACCGGATCGCCGGGGAACGGCGCGGGTAGCGCCAAGGGGTCGGCCCGCGCGACCGTCGTCAGCAGCCAGCAAAGGATCAGCATGTCTCTCGCTTATCGCGGCCGATCACGTACAAGAAAACCGCCCCCCCCTGACCACGCACCGCAGGTCCGCGCCCGTCTCCGGCACCTGCACGGTCGTGGTCATCGGCACGTTCCCCTGCAGCGTGAGCTGGCAGGAGCCGGGGCGGGCCTGGAAGGTCGCGACCTGGTCGCCCGCGCCGAGGTTGTCCGTCAACCGCGATCCGCCGCAGACAAGGCCGACTTCGGCGATCGGCATGTCGCTGTCGAGCTTCACCTTCAGCGCGACCGTCCGCGCGGGCGGCGGGCTCACTGGAACGGGCGTCTGGCCGCAGAGCGGGCTGGTCAGGCCGTCCAACCAGGTGATCTCGCTGTCCTGGCCGAGCTCCGAGACGCGCTGACGCCACGTGTCCATCGGCGCGCCGCAGACCTGGCCGCCGAGTGACTTGGTCATCAGCAGGTCCGACCACGCCATCAGCGCGCGGCCCTTGACGAGATTGTGCACGTCCGAGTTCAGCAACGTGCCGACGGTGGTGTGGAAGCTCTGGTTCTCACTGGCGCCCGTCTCCGGGTCGACCCAGGAGGCGTTGAAGGTGATCGGGTCGGACGGCACGACCTGGTCGCGGCGGATCTTCAGGTCCTGCAGGAACAATTGCGAGGTTCCCGCAAAGTAGTTGATCGGCTGCACCTTGGTGATGTCCGTGCTCGACTCCTCGCCGTAGAAGCGCTCCATCGCGAGCGAGGGCGGGAGGTCGACGGAGAAGTGGACGTCGCGGGCGATGGTGCGGGTCAGCGCGTCAAGGCCGACGCCGAAGACGCGGTCGACGACCGCCTCGGAGCCGAGGTAGACGTAGGCGCCATGCCCCTTTTCGGAGAGCTGGTCGAGCACCTTGTCGTTGAAGTCGGTGCCGACGCCAACGGCCGTGAGGTTCACGCCCGCCTGCAAGTAGCCCTTGCCGATCTCGGTCAGGATGTTCGGATCAATCTGCCCTTCGTTCATCAGCGCGTCCGTGATGAGCATCATCCGCTTGTTGCGGCCCTGCTCGCCGACGCCGTTGGGGTCGCGCCCGGTGGCCAGCGTGTAGCCCTTGCCAAGGCCGATGCCGAGGTTTGTGGAGCCTCGCGGCTGAATCTGCGAGATCGTCGACGTCAGCAGGTTCATGTCGTCGCGTCCGACCACGAAGTTCTGGAGCGGCGAGCACAGGTCGTTGTCGAAGAGGATGAGGTCGACGCGGTCGCCGGTGTGCAGGCCTTGCGTCATCTTGAGCAGGCCGCGCTTGAGGTACTCCATGCGCCCTTCGGCCGCCATCGAGCCGGAGCGGTCGAGGACGAGCGTGAGATCAAGCGGCTTTGGCGGCGGGTTGTAGCCCTTGACGGCAAAGCTGACGGTGAGGGTGTCGGGCGCCGTCTGCTCGGCGGCGCCGAGCGCTGAGAAGACCTGCCCGTCCTTGACCTCGGCGGTGTCGAAGCTGAAGTAGTTGAGCAGCTCGTGCGGGCGGATCTCGCTGGTCTTGACCGGGGCGTGGTTCTGGAGCGCCCAGAGCAGGCGCTGGGCCGAGGCGAGGCTCATGCTGTCGTCGTTGGAGAGGTAGACGGTCGCCCCCCAGTCGGGCTCGGGGACGGCGGGCTTTTGCGCGACGACCGGGATCGTGGCCATCTGGTCGTTGCCGTCGTCGGGCTCCTTTTCGCGCTCGGCGTCGGCGCGGCGGCCAAGCTCGTCTTTCGCGGGGCCGCTCATGTGGGCAGCCGGAGCGTCGGACTTGGCCTTGGTCGCCGAGTTGGACGCGTAGCCCTTGTTGCCGTCGGTGCTCGGGGTCGTTCCGGTTGCAGCGGTGGCGTCGGCTGGCGGCGCGTAGTTGGACTTTTTGTCGGCGCCAGAGGTGGGCTTCTGCTCGGCAGCCTTCGGCGCAGGCCCGGGCGCCTGGGCCTCAGCCACCCCCGCGCTCATGTCGCCAGAGGCGGACCCCTGGCCGCTCGCGTAATTGCTGTTCCCGCCGCCGCCGATCCCCGCGCCGCCCGAATTTGTGCCGAGCGACTGGAGGTTGGCGTTGTTGCTCGGTGCGGCTGCTGCGACCGGCTGGGGCGCCGACTTTGCCATCGGTGCGGCCGAGGCCGTCGTGGGCGGACTGGTTGGCGCGGGATAACCCCCAGGGTACGCCGTCGATCGCGAGGGGGAGGGGCTCGGGGGCGGCGGGTAGGCGCCGACGCGGTTGCGCGACTCGTAGCCGCTCGCGAAGCACTGCTCCTGGACGAGCGGCGTCGTCGGGAGGACGACGGCCTTCGCTTCCGGCGCCGGGCGCGTCGCCATCGGCTCGGGATCGCGATCCTTCGCGGCCACGGGCTTGGAGTTCGTCGTCAGGCTCGTGCAGGCAAGCAGGATCAAGAGGCTGGTCATCGTGGCTCCGGTACGCGTAGGATTGGACATGGGGTTTCGGCTCGGGTTCGCAGGGACAACGCGGTGGCTCCCCGAGTCTTACACCGTCGCCGGAGAAAAACGCGCCGGAGGGCTCCCAGGAACCGCGGGATAGGCCGGTGTGGTGTTGTTCCTCCTCTTCGCGTGCAAGCCCGATCCGCAGGCGCTGCCGTTGCCTGAGGCTATTGCGGTGGTGCCCGACACGGGGAACGACCGCGTCGCGTACGTCAAGCTCACGGACGACGCCCTCGTGTACAGCCTCGACCTGCGCGCGCTCGCGCCCGATGACTGCGGCGCGCAGTTCGGTGGCACGGCGCCGCCGGACGCGACCTGCCTGCCCTTCCAGGCCGACCCGGAGACCGTCACCGACCCGGACGGCACCATCCACGACGAGATCACGCTCGCCTACGATCGCGAGGCCAGCGATCCCTACTACGAGCGCACCGCGATCGAGCGTGTCCGACTCCCCGCATCGGGGCAGCCCTCCCCGGACTCGGTGCGCTGGCGCCTCGACACGCTCGACTTCCAGACCAACTTCGCGGGCGACGACGACGCGTGCATCAACGCCAACCCCTGCGAGGACCACGCCGAGGACAGCACCGCCCTGCTCGCCCTCGCGCTGCGCTGTGGCCTCGCGCACGTCCACGACTACGACATCCTCGCCGAGGACGACGCCAGCCTCGACCTGCTCATCGCCGACTCCGTGAACGAGCGCGCGCTGACGGTGCACCTCGACAAATCGACGACATGTGGCGTGGTGACGAGCGTGCTCGACGACGTCCACGCGCCCGGCTGGTCCATCGGCCGCACCCCCAACGACATCGACGCCGTGCCGCTCGACGACGGGTCCATCGGCGCACTGGTGACCTTCCGGTCGTCCAATGGCGACACGACCGCCGGCGGGCTCGCCGATGGCGGCGATGGGAACGGGATGGTCATGCTGTACACGCCATCGGCCGACGGCTGGTCGCACGCCTGGACCTTCCCGTCGACGGGCTTCCTCAACTCCCCGCATGACACCAGTATTTTCACGAGTGCTTCTGGTGGACGGTTCCTCGTTGGCGCCCACAGCGACGGCAACGGCGAGAGCCTGCAGGCCGGCTGGAAGCTGCCGACGGACTCGCGCGGGAGCGTGAGCGTCTCCGAATTCGGCGGCGACCTGGCCGTCGCGCCCGACTACCGGTTCGACGTCGTGGTCGACGCGACCGACGCCGACCCCGGGCTCGGCTTCATCCGGTCGGCGCACCCCTACGTCGTCGGCACGCCGGGGGACGCGGATCCGGCAGGGGTCGACTGGGTGATCACGGACTCGGGCTGCATGTCCCCCGCCGCCGGCTGCCAGCACCTTCCGGGCGTTCGCAGCATCCAGTTTGACCTCGACGACCCGACGAACGGTGCCGCTCCGGGCGATTTCGTCACCGACCGGGCGGACCAGACGGACGTCTCCGCGTTGACCTCTCCGTCGGTGAACTGCAGCTTCGCGGTGCCGTATACGGTGGATTTGCTGTGGACGACGGGGGATGCGGTGGGTGGGGCGGTGGCGGGGACGTGCGGAGGATAGGGACCGCTTCGTCACGATCTGTCACACTTCAGCCTCAAAGGTGGCGAAAATGTCGAGGGGGGGGGAAGGTTCTGGACGGACGCGCGACACAACCTTTCCGTCGATTCCCAGCCTTCAACCGTCTTCCCGGCACCACAATGCAGATCCTCACCCTCCTCCCCGAAGTCACCATCGCTGTCACGGGCAACAGCACGACCGACTACGTCTACTACTGGCTTACGGGCTGGATGCCGTGCATCGCCATGGATTCGGCGCTCTCGACGCTCAAGCTGATGAACTGCGCGAACAACGTGCAGGTCATGGCCGCGGTACAGTTCGCGGCATGTCGCACCGACAAGCCCAGCGTGCCCACCACCGTCGGCTCGGTCCGGTCCAGCGACAACGAGTACCTGACCTCCACCACCGACTACGGGATCGCCGCCAGCGCGGCCGGCAACACCTTCGTGCGCTTTGGCGTTGCCTGCAAGGTGAGCGCGGCGGGGCAGGGGCGGGCGGACGTCGCGTTCCAGCCGAGCTTCGTGCAGCTCGGCAAGCTCCTGCCGCCGTGGACCGGCCATCTCGTCGCGCAAGGCGGCACCAAGGTGTTCATCCCCATCAGCGCGTGGCTTCCCGCCATCGGCGTGGTGAAGGTCGAGGCGACCATCACGATCGGCGACCTCACCAACAACCTCCAGGTCAATCTGACCACCCGGACCGCCCTGGCGTCGCCGGAGGCTCCGGACGCCTGGGACGTGACCGGGCTGCTCACGCCGCTCGCGGGCAACGGCGAGACCAACAGCACCGAGGTCACCGTGGCGTCTGCGCCCGGCAAGGCGTGGATCCAGTTCGGGCTGTGGTTCAACCAGAGCACGGGCACGAACGTTGGCCAGTGCGACATCACTGTGCTCCTTGGCGTGCGGCAGGCGACGTGAGGAGCCGGGGATGAGCGCGGACTCC
This sequence comes from uncultured Pseudomonadota bacterium, assembly GCA_903844155.1. Taxonomy (GTDB): domain Bacteria; phylum Myxococcota_A; class UBA796; order UBA796; family SXON01; genus CAIUMM01. Next base: position 5,623 of record CAIMSU010000030.1, read on the forward strand.
TGCCAGACCTGCGCGCAGCAGGCGCGTGACGTGCTCGCCTACACGCGCACGTTCCCGCCTGGGATCGTGGGCGCGACGCCTGCGCAATTGCGCGGGGTCGGGCGCGGGGGAGGCCAGGGATTCGCGCAGGGGAAGTACGCCCGGACTGGACCCGGGTGCGCCAGCGTGACGTGCAACGCTGCGGCGAACGAGGCGGTGGGCGTGATGGACTACGCCGGCCGGTTCAGGTCGGGCATGCCCGGCGCGACGCGGGCGCAGCTCCTGGGGATGCGAACCGGGTTGTCGACGCCGCGGGGGCAGGCCGGCAACGCGCCTCTTCCGTTGGGCGGAGGATTCAGGTTGAACGGCGCGACGGGTTGGAGTGGTCCGACGCTTGCGGGGCAGAGGGGTGGGTTTGACCTGGGGGACGACGGACTGGCGTCGTTCGGCACGTTCGACCGGTGCTCGTCCTCGGACCGATTCGCGGCCCCCACCGCGGCGTCCATCGCAGCCGACTACACCACATTCCTTGGCGTCTGGCCGGAGACCAAGGCGGACTCGCAGATCGCCGACAACACTGTACAGTTCACGCGCGCCGTCGCCTATGGTGATCGCCACCTGTCCTCAAGGGAAACGTATCCCGTCGGGAGCATCCGCCTGTACCTGAGCGCCCAGCTGAACGGGGGGCTGGGCGAGGAGTATTCACTGATCTCCCCCGCCGGGGGGGACTTTGACGTGGAGTACCCGCCGGTCCAGAGGCTTGGCGAGGCAGAGGGGCAGGCCGAATCCTACCTCGCCCGGGGCGGCAAGCTTTGGATGTACTACAACGCCAACGGTAGCGACGGCCAGGGCATCTACGCAAAGACAAGCATGGACGGCTTGAACTTCGCTACCGAGACGGCGACGGGCGCGACGGGGTTGAACCAGGCCACGGTGGGGTACGGTGGCCTGACCGGGTTGAGCGTGGTCCAGACCTCGCGGAGCTTTGGCCCGGCGACCTACCGAGGGTATTTTGGGAACGAGTTGGGTGTGGTGGACGGTGACACCGTCGTCTACTCCGCGACGTCCACCGACCTCCAGAACTGGGCCTTGGACCCCGCCGCCACGGGCGGCATCCTGATCGGCCCCGGTGGGTCGTCCGCGATCACGAGCAATGCCCGACAGCCGTTTGCGCTCAAGCGCAACGACCCCATCCACCCGGCGTGCGTGACGCTGTTCTATTATCACCCGCCCGAGCACGGCCAGGGGACCCGGATCTGGTACAGCACCGCGACCGACGGCACCAATTTTGAGTACGAGTACGAGCTCGATCTCGGGGATCAGGCGGTGGCGGGGCCCACGGTTCTGGACATCTCGGACGCGGTTTGGTCGCCCGCCGACCACGGCGCGTACCTGCTGTTCAATGACGTTAACGTAGACACAAGCAGGTATATTCAGGTCCGGGAACTGGTACGCGCATGATGCGTGGTCCTCCCGCCCTTCCGAAGAACGTGGCGTGCACGTTGGCTCTGTGGGCGCTGCTCACGGCGGTCGCCTGCACCCACGGCTCTCAGAGATCCCGGCAGGGTGATTCGGGCCTCAGCACCTCCACGGACAGCACCCCCGCGGGCGACTCGGCCGCAGATTCTTCGCGCCGTGTAGATTCGTCGCCCGCCGATTCAGGAAACCAGGACTCAACAGTAGACACCATCTTGTACCCCGACTCCGCCGCTGGATGGGACTCGGCAGAGCACGGCCCCGCCATGGTCGTCATTCCGGCCAGCACCTTCGAGATGGGCTGTACGGCGAGTCAGGCTGTGGCCGAAGACGGTTGCCAGCCCTCGGCCATTGCGCACACGGTAACCCTCACCCACGACTACCTGATCGGGGTCACGGAGGTGACCGAGGGCGACTTCCTCATCGCGATGGGCTACAACCCCGCCTGGTACGACCATGACAATTCGGTGGACTGCGGCGGCGACTGTCCGATCCAGTGGATCACCTGGTACGAGGCGGCCGCCTACGCGAACGCGATGTCGGACCTCGCGGGGCTGCCAGAGTGCTACGTCTGTACTGGGACGGCGCCGGACTTCGTGTGTGAGGTGGGAGTGAATCCGTATGCGTGCTCCGGCTACCGCCTGCCGACGGAGGCGGAGTGGGAAGGCGCGGCGCGGTGCGGGACCGACCTGCTCTATTCTGGCTCGGACGTGGCCGAGGACGTGGCGTGGGACGACGTGAACGACCGGATGAGTGACCTTCACGCGGAGCCGGTGGGTTTGCTCGCACCGAACGGCTGCGGGGTCTATGACATGAGCGGAAACGTCGCTGAGATCGTCCAGGATGGATTCGCGGACTTCACAGCCGACTCAGTTACCGACCCGGTTGGCGACACGGTTGACGGCTTTTGGGACGTGCGCGGTGGCGCGTACTATCTTGGCGCGGAGGCTGCGCTGGTCAGCTTCCGCCAGCCTGGCGCAGCGACGCGGGATGCGCGCGACCGCGGCGGGGGCTTCCGCCTCGCGATGACCCTCGACCCCTGAGCGGCGGCGCCCTCACCACCGGAGGCGCCCGATCTACGCCACAAACAACCGCACAACCGCATTCACGAACCCCCGCACCGCCCCCGGCCGGTCGAGCGCGCGCATGTCCAACGTGAGCCCCCACGCGCGCGCGTATTCTTGAAGGATTCGGACCTCGGTGCCATCGGCCTCGCGGTCGGCGAGGCACATCAGCCGCATCACGTCGAGCAGGCGCTGGGGATCGGCCGGAACGCCCATCTCCTGCGGGCGCCAGACCCGGTACTCGGACTCGGGCAGCGGCGGCGCCTTGAATTCCTCCAGCATCCGGGCGAGGAATTTCTTCTCGGAGGGCCGGACGACCCCGTCCGCGACCATAACGCTGACGAGCGCGCGCGCGATGTCGACGGGGCCGAAGGGCGGAGCGGTCCAGAGGGGCTCGGCCGCGTAGGCGGGCACGCCGCGGACCTCGTTGGCCATGCGGATCTCCGGCTTGCGGTCGTCCGGGTGGATGGCGCTGCCCGATGCCGCCTGCGGAAAAAGGAAGGCGATGACATCAAAACTCGTCTCGACGCGCTCGCCGCGCAGGACCCGGTGCGCGACCTCGGCCGGCGTCAGGCCGCTCATGTTGACCTGCGTGAACAGCAGCGTGTCCGGCTCGCCGTCGCCCCGTGCCCAGCCGTCCAACGCCGCGACGACCTCGTCGACCGTCAAAAAATGCTTCCCCTTCGCTCGTACTTCGCCGAACTCCGTCGCATGCCCGCACAGCCGGCAGTGCCCCTCGACGGTGACGGCGAGCTTCCCGGCGGGGTCCGCCAGCTCCAGCATGCCGCCTTCAACGAGGCAGCTTGGGCAGTCGGTCAGCAGGTGGACGGCGGGCACGCTACGTCCGCCGGGGCAGGGCCGGGGTCATTCCGGCACCAGCACGACCTTCCCGAAGTTCTCGCGACGGTGCAACACCGCGTGTGCCTCGCTCGCCTTCGCGAACGGGAACGTGGCGTGGACGTGCGGATGGATCTTGCCGGCCTCGTACATCGCGAGGATGGCCGTCAACCATTGCCCGACGCGCTCGCCCTCGTCCCACAGGTGCCCCATGTTCACGCCCATGACCCCCTTGTTCTCGTTCATCAGCGTGATCGGGTTCACCCGCATCCACGGCACCGCGGCGAGGCCCTTGACCGCGCTCCAGATCGAGCGCTTCTCCTCGGTCATCGTCGAGAACCCGAAGCAGATGAGTCGCCCGCCCGCACGGGTGTGGTCGAGGCCCTGCTTCCAGCTTGCACCGCCGATGGCGTCCAGCACGATGTCCATCTTCTCGGCCGGCCACTCGTTGGCGTGGCCGTCGACCACGTGGTTGTAGCCGCGCTTCAGCAGGAATTCGTGCTTGGACTTGCCCGCGCTCCCCCAGGTCTCGGCGCCCGAGTCCATCAGCAGGTCCAACGCCGCGAGTCCGACGCCACCGCCGGCCGAATGGACGAACACCCGGTCCCCGGGCTGCGGGCGGGTGTAAACGCGGAGCATCATCCAGGCGGTCATGTACGTGACCGGGATGGACGCCCCCTCGATCGCGGAGAGCCCCACCGGCCGGCGCGCAGCCTGGCCCGCTGGCACGACCCGCTTGGAGCTGTACCCGCCAAACCGGCACATCGCGAGGACGGGCTCGCCGATGCGGGACTCGGGAACGCCCGGGCCGACGGCGTCGATGGTCCCGGCGACCTCGTACCCGACCACGAACGGGATCGGCGGGGCGTCCGCGTACATCCCCGTTCGCGCGACCAGATCGGCGAAGTTGACCCCGGCCGCCTCGACCGCGATCCGCACCTCGCCCTCGCCGGGGACGGGGTCCGGGCACTCGCGGACTTCGAGGACTTCAGGCCCGCCGGCGCGGGGGATCCAGACTTGACGCATCGGGCGCCCGTATCCCGAAAGTTGCCGGCCGATGCCGCGGCCGGCTTTTGCGGGTGTATGCTGCCTCCACGTCCCAAACTCAAACCCCCTACCCGCGGTGCTCCATGCTCCTCCTGCCCCTCACGGCCCTCATCGCCTGCCAGGACACCGCCGTACACAAGGTCGTGGTCACATCGCCCTCGCAGACCGGGGCGCTCTCGGTGAGCCCTTCGGTGGTGGAGTTCGGGTGGGCGGCGCCGGGCGACGTGCAGACCGCCTTAGTCACCCTCACCTCGGTCGGGTCCGGCCCCGTGCAGATCGACGATCTGCGCGTGGTCGGGGCCTCCGCGTTCACGGTCACGAGCCCGGGGGCGACGACGCTCCCGGTCGGGCAGAGCCTGGACGTCGCGGTCACGTGGACGCCCGCGTCCTACAACGACCAGGCCTACCTGCAGATCCACGGGGATGCGTCGACGCCGGAGGTCCAGGTGGCGCTGGTCGGCGAGGGCGAGTTTCCCGGCATCCAGGTCGACCCGCCAAGCGCGACGCTGGAGGCGGACTTCGGGTCGTCGGCGACGCAGAGCCTCACGATCACAAGCGTCGGCGCTGCGGATCTCGTCGTCTCGCAGGACGTGCTGACGGGCACGGAATTCACCCTCGACGACGCCTTTGTGCCGTTGACCCTGACGCCCGGTGCCCGCGCGACGGTCTCCGTCACCTACACGCCGACCGCGACGAGCGACGCCGCCGACGGCGAGCTCTGGTTGGCCACGAACGCCGCGGACCCGAGCACGCTCGTTCCGCTGTACGGCTCGACGGCGCCGACGTCCTACTCGATGGGCGAGGCCTGGGACCGTGGCCTGCTCACGATCGAGAGCAGCTTCCGAGCGGGCATCCGCATCACGAACCTGGACCCGCTCACGCCGATCGCCATGGATCAATGGTTCCTGCTGGTCGCGCCAACCAGCCAGGACGCCATCGCCGGCAGCATGGTGCCGGGGGACCTCACCCTCCTGCCGAACAGCACCAATTACTTCGCCTACGACGGCACATCGGCCAACGCTTGGTATTGCATCGAGTACGACCAGTACACGAACCAGGGGGCGCCCTACACTTTCCTGGGGGCTCACGCACCGGAACCGCTGCTCGGCGACGTGCTCACGGGTGATCAGGACGGCAGCTGGGCTGCACAGACCGCGCAGGCGGTCATCGCGGTCGGCAGGACCAGCAATTACGTCGAAGTTGGCGCTGGCGAGAGCGTCGCCACCGGCATCGTCGTCCTCAACATCGGCAGCATGCCCGGAGACACGACCGCGTCCGAGACCGTCCCGGCCGGGTTTGCCGCGAGCGGGTTCTCGGTCGAGCCCGATCGCGCTGTAGCCGGGGCGGACGGGAGTACGACCTACACGTGGGCGCTGTCCCTCGACGGACGGAATGTCGCTCCCAACGAGGGAAACACGACGTACGACGAGCGCGACATCACGTATGCGCTCACCCGGACGGGCGATTGCTCCGGTCGCCAGACCGCCCCCGAGGCCAGCGCGGAGTGGGACGACGCCGACGGCGCAGAGACCTCGACCGCGAACGCGCTTACCATCCGCTGCCTCTGAGGCGCGCGACTCGCCGAAATTCCCACATCCCCGTCGTCCCGCGCATAGACTAGGGCGATGTCCGACGCCACCTACCCGGAGACCCGCATCGTGCACGATCGGTTCGAGCCGTGCATCTACCGGCCGGGGCAGGTGGCGCGGTGTCCCGCCCGGGTGCCGAAAGACAAGCTGGATCATGAGCAACTGGACGTCCTGCTCAACGAGGGGGACCAGCGGGTTGGCGGTACCGTCTTCCGCACCGTGTGCCCGTTCTGCCAGGCGTGCGAGCCCGTTCGCATCGACGTGAACGCGTTCGTGCAATCTCGGAGCCAACAACGTGTCTTTCGCCGAAACGCGGCGCTGCTCAGGGTGGAGACCGGGCCGCCGGAGCTGTCCCGCAAGCGCGTGGCCCTTTGGAATCGCCATCGTCAGGCCCGGGGCCTGCTGACCGAGCACTCCCGGCGCGACCCCGTCGGCTACCAGGAGTGGCTGGTCGAGACGTGCGCGGACACCATCGAATTCCGCTATTTCCTCGCCGATCGTCTCGCAGCCGTCAGCATCCTCGACCGGGGGACGAAGGCGGCAAACAGCGCCTACTGCTATTTTGACCCGCGCCTCTCCCGGATGTCGCTCGGCGTGCACTCGGTCCTGCACGAGGTGGCGTGGTGCAAGGAGCAGGGGATGGACTGGTACTACCTTGGTCTTTGGGCCGCCGATGCGACGGCGCTACGGTACAAGACGAACTACTACCCGCATGAGCGCTTTGTACGGGGGGAATGGCAGCGCTTCGCCGAGCCGCAGGAGTACCTGCCGCCTCCGGATGGCCGGCCGGTGCCGACCGAGGCCGACTGCCAGGGCGAGGAGTAGTCACCACCGCGCGTGGTCCAGCGTGACCGTGTAGGTCTGGCAGGCGGCGTCGGCGGGCAGGGTCGCGGCGGCCGTGCTCGTCTCCCCCGGGGCGATGGCGGGCAGGTCGACTGTCAGGTGGTGATCGCCGCAGTGGATGCCGACAGTAGCGCCGTCGACGCGCCGGGCACCGTGGTTCTCCGCGGTGACATTGGCCTGGCCGCGACCGTCCGCAAAGAGGGTGATGGCTGCCTCTGTCGTGAGCCAGGGCTGCACGTCGTTCACGCGGTCGACGGGCGCGGGGCGCGCCTGGAAGAGCACCTGCTGCGCCGCAGTGTCGATGGTCACGAAGAACTGGCCAGAGACGTTGAGGCCGAGCAGGCCGCTGACGCGGTCGTCCGCGCACTCCTCGCAGAGCGCGACCGTGACGCCCTCGACCGGCAAGCCGCCGACCCAGGCCTTGGGAATGACGGTCAGTCGCGCCTTTTTTGCGCCGTTCGCCGTGTGGAGCGTGACTTCGGGGGCGTCGGGAGCGACGCGGACGCCGAGCGTGGCGAGGGCTTTGGCGTTGAGCGTCGTGAAGCTCGCGCCCGTGTCGAAGAGCATGGGAAGCTCAGCATCGCCGAACTGGACGGGCACGATCATGCTGTGGCCCTGGCCTTCGTAGGGGAGTGCGACCTGGTCGTCGCCAAGGGTGATGGCGGGCGGACACTCGCGGGCGGGCGCGAGCGCGGGTGGGGGTGCGAGCGTTCCGGAATGACCGGGCGTGCTCGCAGCGAGGGCCTTGCCGCTGGCGGCTGCGGAGCGGGCGGCGTCGCGGCCGGCGGGCGAGGCGAAGACTGAGAAGCCTGTCGCCAGGGCGTCGCCGAGCTCACCCGGAAAATAGCCGGGAAAGGCGGCGAAGAGGAGCGCAGGCCAGAGCAGGGCTGCCGCGAGGAGGCCCCACAGGCGCCGGCCGAACAGGTCCCACAGGCCGATGATGGGGAGCGCAGTCAACGCGACCGCCATGCCGACGGTCTCGGCCGTTGGCAACCCGCGCAGCACGCCGATCCCGACCCACAGCGCCATGCACGCGAGCGTGGACGGGACGCTCAGCGCGGCGACGAGGGCGGGGAGGGCGCGGGAAATCGTTTTCAGAAGTAGAAGTTCAACCCCGCGTTCGCCTGCAATGCCCCGCGCCGCGACGAGTCGTCCGGCGGCAAGTTCACGAACGAGAGGTACCGCGCGTCGAACGACAGCGACGTCTGCTTGCCGAGGTTGAACTCCAGACCGACGCCAACGTGCGGGCCCCACGCGAACCCGGTCCCTTCGACCAGGCCACCGGCGGTCTTGTCGTGGAAGTCACGCTTGGTCGTGCTCAATCCGCCGAGCAGGTAGGGGTTGACGCGCGCCCAGGGCATCGCGAACAGCTCCAGCGAGCCGGAGAGCGGCGACTCGATGCGCGACGTGCCCTGCTGCCACGTGTCGTCGTGGTACATCCACTGCACCTCGACGCCGAGCGGATCGTTGAAGCGGTAGCGCGCGGCGAGGCCGAGGCCGGTGTCGCTGTAGCCGGGTGCGTTCACGTAGCCGCTGTCGAAAACACCGGCGCGAACGCCGAGAGAGAGCTCACCGGCGTGGCGGGCCTTGCGCGGAGGGAGCTCGGCGCGCGGGTGCCCAGCAGGGGGCGGCGGTGCGCCCGGTGGCGGACCGTAGACGAACACGCCGGTGTACCAGTAGTGCGGCGCGCCGGGGTACCAGGGCCGGAACCAGCCGCGCGGTTGGTACCAGTCGTAGTGCCGCCGCGAATCCTCGTAGCGGTCGCGGTAGGACTCGGCGCGGTGCGTGCGGGCCCAGGCCTCGTCGTGAGCGTGATCGCGGTGCGCGTCCCCGCGGGGGTCGTTTTGCGCGTACTGGTGGCCCGCGTTCCGGTGGTCGCGCGCGGTGTTCTGGGCGTTGCCGCCCTGATTCCCCTGGCGCTCATTCTGGCCGGCGGGACCGGGACCGCGGAAGTTCGACGGGGCGAAGTTCCCGCGCGAGGCGCCGGGGAGTGTGCCAGGGGCGCCCGGAGCGCCCGGCTGGCCGAACGAGACGGGGCGTGGGCCCTGCTGGCCGCCGCGGGGATCGGGCCGGTTGGAGCCGGGTGATGCATCACGGCCGGGGGCCGGGCCCCTGCCGGACGACGAATCGTGCGACTGAGACGGGTCGTGCGACGGTGACGAGCCCCGTGTAGGGGCCGGCTGCGTCCGGGTCGGCTGGCCCTTCTGCGCCGGTGCGGGGCGCGACGAGCCGGGCTTGGAGTGGGTGCTGGCGGCATGCTTGCTGCGGTGCGGAGCGCTCGCGCCCATCACCAGGGGGCCCGTCGCCGCCTCCGCCCGCTGCGGGGCGCCAAGGAGCGCCGCGAGGATGAGGGCGCCAGAGTAGGCCAGTTTGTAGAGGTTGTTGTCGTTCAGTTTCACGGAGACCTCCGGGCGAGAAGCTCGACCACGTGCTTGGAACGCGCGAGTCGCTCCCGTATTCATCGCAGAGACGGCCTCAATTGTCCAGTGCCCCCGCGGTGATCCACCCGCCGACGGCGTCGATCTGCGTCGTCGTCAACGGCGTGACTTTTCGTGGCATCCGCGCGCCCTTCGGCGGGGTGTCGGAGGAGACCTTCAGGTAGATGTAGCTGTCGTCGGGGTTCCCCGGGTCGATGTACGGGTACCCGTCGCCGGTTTTTGAGGTGATGGTCGCGTAGAGCGCGGCCGTGTCACCGTGGTTCGCCCAGTCCGAATGGCAGTCGTCGCAGGCGTAGACGTCGTAGATGTGCGCCATGCTGCTGATGAACGCGGCGTCGTTGGCCGCGCCCGACGTGATCCACGCGCGCAGGGCGGAGAGGTCACTGTCGCTGACGTTGCCGAGCTGCAGCGGCATCGTCGACCCCTCCGGTGGCGCGGTGAGCTTCAGGTAGACGAAGGATTGCGATGGATCGCCGGGCGTAATGAACGGCGTTCCGTCCTTCGACATCGTCGTCCAGGTCCGGTACAGATCCCCGGACGTCGTCCCCCATTGCGAATGGCAGGACTCGCAGGAGCCCACTTCGATCGGGTACACGTCGCCCGACCACGTCGGGTCGGTGTTCGTGTCGGTGTCGGAATCCGAATCGGTGTCCGTGTCGGCATCGGTGTCCGTGTCGGAATCGGCCTTGGAGTCGCCGATTCCGTCGCTGTCATCGATAGGCCAGGGGTGGCAGGCGAGGAGCAGGAGCAGCATTGTCGCAGTCTACCCGGCTACTTCAAACGGTCCCGCTCCGTCCGAACCCAGAACTGCACGAGCCCGTGGAAGTGGTCGGTGAACTCGTCCACCTCGTGCTTCGGGAAGAGCGCGGCGACCTTTTCGCGGAAGATCTCCTTGCAGGCCGGCGTCGAGAAGAACTCCACGGCGACCTCGTCGAGATGCTTCAGGTGCGTGCTGCAGAACTCCTCGAAGCGGTCAGCGTCGAAGTGCTCCTTCGCCAACGCGTCGTACTGCACGAGCTTCTCGGCGAACGACAGGTCCTTGTCCGCGATCGCGAAGTAGGGCGCCCAGTTGGGGTTGAGCTTTGGCTTGCGGGACGTGTACGCGCAGAAGAGCGACCATTTCACCAGCGACTTCACCATCCACGGAAAGTGGAAGTGCAAGCTGGTGACCTGGCTGTCCGGGCAGGCGTTCGCAAAGTCGATGGGGAAGAACGTGCCGCCCTTGCGCAGGGACTCGCAGGAGTTGTAGTCCCAGCAGAAGAACGCGTTGATGACGCGCGTGTAGCGCGTGAGGGTGAGCCACTCCTCCCCGGTCAGGAAGTTGAAGTCGACGACGTACCGGGCGTGGAGCGGGGCCGCCGGGTCGTACTTGATGCAGTTGACCTGCGGGCCGATGCCGATGCCGCGGACGAAGAGGTCGAAGGGATCGACGCCCTGCTGCACGTGCATGAGCTGTTTGCCTGATTCGTCGTAGGACTTTGCGAGCGCCGCCCCATCGTTGATCTTGGTGACACCGCGCCAGGCGCCGCCATCGTAGGGCTTCATGAACTGCGGGTAGCCGACGGCCTTGCCGACCTCCTGCAGGTCAAAGAGCTTGTTGTACCGCTTGACCGTCGTGAGAACGTCGCCTTCGTCGAGGTATTCCTTCGGCGGGACGAGCCACGTCTCGGGGATGGGGAAGCCGAGCCGCATCATCGCGCAGTAGGTCGTGTGCTTCTCGGCCGACTGGATCATCCAGGGGTTGTTGAGGACGTAGACGTCGTCCATCAGCGCGATCTTCTTCACCCACTCGCGCGTGGTCGGGAACCAGTGCGTGATTCGGTCGAGCACGACGTCGTACTTGGGCTTGTAGCGGAGATCGAAGGGCTCGGGGCGCACGCGCTCGACGGCAAAACGCATCGTCTCCTTGGATTTTGCCTTGCCCTTCGGTGCGGGCGGGACCGGCAGATCGAGGTCCAGCCGACGAATGATCTCCTCGTAGCAAGCGGGCCAGCAGAGGTCCGCGCCGAGGGAGAGGCCGATGTTCTTGGTGATGGGCATGGGGGCTCCGGGCCGAGGGGCTAACCTGCTATTCTGCTCCAATGCGCCTCCTCGTCCCCACCGTTGTCGCGCCGATGTTCTTCGTGACCGCCGCGTGCGCGTCTACGAAGCCCGTCGACACCGCGCCCATCACCGGGGTTACAGGTGACTCGACGATCACGAGCACCGGCGACAGCACGTCCGACAGCCCCACCGACTCGTCGCCCGACTCGGCCAGCGACTCCGCCTGCGCCACCAGCACGTTCTACGCCGACAACGACGGCGACGGCTTCGGCAGCGACGCCACCGCCGTCACCGTCTGCGACCAGCCCGCCGGGTACGTCCTCATCGGCGGCGACTGCGACGACGCCAACCCCGACATCCACCCGGGCGTGACCGAGATCGAGGGCGACGGCATCGACCAGGACTGCGACGGCTTTGACACCTGCGGCACCGGACCCTGCGTCGCCCTCGGCACCGTCGAAAACCCCGCCGAGACCTGCCAGGACCTCTACAATCGCGCTGGCGCCTTGACCGGCGCCTACTGGATCGACCCTGACGGCACCGGCGACATCCCCGTTTTCGAGGTCTGGTGCGACATGAAGGACGACGGCGGCGGCTGGACCCTCGTGCTCAAGACCGACGCCTCCGCCCCCACTCACTACACGACCGCGGCCGTCAGCCCGGACGAGCTCTCCAACGACAGCCTCGACACCGTCGCCAAGCTCGACGACGCCGTTGTGGACGCGATCATCGCCACATCCTCCGCCGCAGACGAGGTGCGCGTCGACGCGACCGGCACCTCCGACACCCTCATCGAGAGCGGCGTGACGTGGGCGATGTACGACAACGGCGCCATCAACCGCGATCTCCTGGGACGGCTGGGCTCGGAGTCGACGTACTCGACCGGGATCGTCTGCTACGACGGTGACGCGTCCACGAACCCGCCGTGCAGCTACGACCACTGGTGCATCGGCAAGGAAGGCTCGGAGCACGCCTGCATTCGGCGATGGGGGACGGGCGGCATCTGGATGAACTGGGGGATCTACCCCTCGGGGTACTACCCGGCGAGCGTCTGGGTGAGGTAGGTGGCCCGGATGCGCCGACCGACCCTCGCCGTCCTCTGCTTGCTTGGCGGGTTCTCCCTGGCGTGCGGCGGCGGCGACAACAACGGCGGGGTCGAACTGCCGAACCAGATGTCGTCCAACGACCACACGCACGCCGACAAGTTGCTTAAGCCGGGCGAGCAGATCCGGGCGTACTACGATGCGACCATCGCCCTGAACGGCAACGAGGCCGCGATGGTCACCGATCAGCGCGTCGTGTACGTGATCGACGGCCGCACGACCGACATCGCGCTCGCGGACGTGACGGCGGTCGACCACACGAAGGACAAGCTCACCGGCGATGTCATCGACGTCCACGGTACAGGCGGACAGCGCATGCGCATCGAGATCGCCCCGTTCAACGACGGCGATCTCTTCGTGCAGATCCTCAAGGAAGCGACCGGCAAATAACCGCTACTGCAACCACGCAGGGCCGGTCGCCGTCTGCCCACCGACCAGCGCCGCACCTGTCCGCAGATCGCCCCCCACATTCGTCACGGTTCGCGACCCGTCGTACAGCAACACGCTGCCGTCGCGGAGCTTGACCGCGCCGGTGCCGTCGGGCACGCACCCGTTGAGGTCGTGGGCAGCGAGGAAGGCGGCCAGATGCTGGTAGACCTGCCCGACGGGCTTGATCGTGCGGTTGTCGTCCGCGTCGAGCTGGAAGAGCGAGTGGCCGAACATCGGCATCCGCCGCGTGAAGTCGCTCGGTGGCGGGTCGCTGAGCGTGTGCCAGAACATCTTGTCGGCGCCCTCCAGCGCCGTTCGCGCCGCGTCGGTGACAACCATGCGCGCCTGCGCGGCCTCGTCGATGTCGTCGGTCGTCCCGACGCTCGTCTCCGTCACCCAGACCGGCTTTTGCGGCGCGTAGTAGCGCTCATTCCGGATCCCCGCTGCCAGCCGATCGCCGTCGAGGTCGTCGTGGTAGGTGTGAACCGAGACGATGTCGATCGCGTCGAGCACGCCGTGGACGGTGACGAAGTCCCGAAAGTACGCCGCGCCTAGCGTGCTGTGGGGTCGGTACAGCCCGCCGTTCAGCACCTTCGCGGTTGGCGATGCAGCCTTGATCGCCTTCGCAGACGCGAGGAACACCTGCGCGTACTCGGCCGGCGTGCAGAACGTCTTCGGGTCGTAGTCGGCCGAAGCGCCCTTCCCGACGAGCGAGTTTTTCAGGTCGGGCTCGTTGTCCACCTCCCAGTACCGCACCCCGCGCAGCAGCCCGGGCATGTCGCCGACCCCGTCGCCATCGTAGCGCTCGACGACGGCGGTCACATAGGCGGCGTACGCGGCCATGTCCGCGGGGACGTAGGCCTGCGCGTACTTGGCGGTGTCGTTGCCCGGCCAGGGGCTGACCATCAACACGGGCTCGAGTCCGGCGGCCTCGACGGCGGTGACCCACGCGTCCGCGGCTCCGAGCGCCCCGGGGTTCTGCTGGAGCGCCCACGCGCTGATCGCCGGGTAGTTGCCGGTGTGCCCGCGCACGAGGCGCGCGCCGACGGAGGCAGCGAGCTGCGCCGAGGCGGTCAGGCGCAGGGCCTGGTCGCTCGCGGGCATGGTGAGCGCCAGCCGCTGCGGGACCGAGACAGCCTCGTTGATGCCGAGCGCGAACGGGCTCTCGAACGGGGGCGCAGGCAGCGGTGCAGGCGCGAGCGACGCCTCCGCTGGTCGCGCGTCCGGGCGTGGCGGGCGACCGGCCGGGGCGGCTTGCGTGTGGCAGGACGGGAAGAGACTGCTGCAACCAACGAGGAGGGCGGGCATCAGCAGCGCACCCGCAGCCCTCACTTGATCACCCGGAGAAAGGGCTTCCCTGCGGGTTTTGGGGGCTCGGGTGGTGGCGCGACGACGGGAGCCTCGACCGGCAGGACGAAGTGGACCTGGCGGAAGGCGGTCCAGGGGAATGTGCACGTATACAAGCGGTCAAACGAGAGGACGCACTCAAAGGCGTCGTCCCCGAACCGTGGCTTGTAGTGGCGATGAAGTCGGGCCTCCAGGCGGATCGGGAGGTGCTCCTTGAATCGGCCGAGGACGGCAGCGGGCACGCCCGAATCGCCGAGCTGCGTCGAGTCCAGCATGAGCATCACGTCGATGCCGAGCGCAAAGGCAAGGCCAACCACCTGTTTCGGCAGGTTCCCCTCGGGGTCGGGGGCGTCGTCGTCGTCGGAGTCGTCGTCGGGTGTGTCGATGGTGAGCGGCGGGCGCTGCTCGGTGGGTGCCGAAAACGGGGCGGTGCCGGCCAGGCCGATGCCGTCCTTGCCGAACCCCAGGGCGTCCGAGAGGAGGACGAGGTCGTCGACGGTCATGGCCTCGGTGCCGGCGAGGCGGCGTTTGAGGATGGAGCGGTCGATGCCGGTGGCCTCGGAGAGGGCCTGGGTCGTCAGGGCGCGGCGGCGAACCTCGTCACGCAGGAAGCCGAGGAGGGGGTCTGAGGGGCGGGACATGTGGCCGGGCGATAACCCCTCCGGGCCGGGGGGCCATTGCTGGCGCTCGGCAAACGAACAACTCGTAAGTGCCCGAAAGTTCGCGATTGGGGAGAGCAATGGCCCCCCGCCGAGCTGTTCCGCGCACGAACCGTGACGGACGGCGTCTTCGCCGGCTGGCGGGGTTCGTGGCCTTGGAACGGCGAAAAATCAACGCCGAGCCGGGCGCGAGCGGTAGCGAGCGCCAGGATCGGCGGCGACCGGGCTGGGGCGCAACGTGGCAAACGCTCACGCCTTGCGAGCGGACTCGATGACCTTGTCGAGCGACACGTCGGAGCCGGGAAGGCCGGTCCCGGCGGCCGGTTCGCCTGAATCCGCGGTGGCGGACGCGTGCTCTTTCCCGAGCGTGCCGGCGTCTGGGCGCGCGGCTCCCACCCCGCCCGCCGGGTGCGAGGGTGCGCTGGTCGCGCCGCCGTGCGAGCTCGGGTGGTTCTCCATGGTGAGGTGGTCGGGCGCGGGGCTCGTGGCGGGCGCGTTCGTGGTCCCAAAGCCGCCCCCCCGTCCGGGATCACCCAGGCCCGGATTCGAGCCGCCTCCCGACGGAGCGCCCGAACCGGATTCGGACGTCGTCCCGGACCCCGACGACGTCGACCCCGACGACGTCGACCCCGACGACGTCGACCCTGACGACGTCGACCCCGACGACGAGGGGCCGCCCATGCCGCTCCCCGACGACGTGCCGCTGTGCGACGGTCCCGAGCCTGCCGACGGCGCTCCGGTCCCGCCCGAGGAAGACGGGCCGCCGGACCCGCTCCCCGATGTCCCGCTCGAGCCGCTCCCGGAGGTCCCGCTCGAGCCGCTCCCGGAGGTCCCGCTCGAGCCGCTCCCGGAGGTCCCACTCGAGCCGCTCCCCGATCCGCTCGACGAGGAGTGTCCGCCTCCATCGGGCGTGATCGTCCCGCCGCCATGCACGTGGGTCGACGGGGCTGCGTCGGGCGACGGCGCCGTGCCCCCACCGCTGGTCGTGCCACTGGACGTACCGTGGGACGGCCCCGAACCCGAACCGCTCGACGGTGCTGACGAGGAGCCACCGTGGGACGGCCCCGATCCCGAGCCGCTCGAGGGCCCTGCCGACGACCCACCGTGCGACGGCCCCGAACCCGACCCGCTCGACGGCCCCGCCGACGACCCGCCGTGCGACGGCCCCGATCCCGAGCCGCTCGAGGGCCCTGGGGTGGGAGAGCCGCCGTGCGACGGCCCGCTGCCCGACCCGCTCGACGGCCCCGCCGAGGACCCGCCGTGCGACGGCCCCGATCCCGAGCCGCTCGAGGGCCCTGGGGTGGGAGAGCCGCCGTGCGACGGCCCGCTGCCCGACCCGCTCGACGGACCGGCGCCCGATCCGCCGTGCGAAGGCCCGGATCCCGAGCCGCTGGACGGTCCCGCGCCCGACCCGCCGTGGGCTGGTCCGCCGCTCGGACCGCTCGTCCGATCGCTGCCCGCCCCGGATCCGCCCCCCGTGCCGGATCCGAACCCGAAGTCGAGCCCGCCTGCCGCCACGTCCCCGGAGACGCCGCCGAGGCCCGCGGAGATGCTCGCACTGAAGTCGTCGCCGATCCCAAGGTCGGCCGTGAGCCCACCGGCGCCGAGGCTGGCGTTCAGGTCGACACCGAGCGCATCCGAGAGCGCCCCGGTAGCGTCCCCAAGCGCGTCGGAGAGCGCCCCGGTGACGTCCCCGATCGCCCCGCTCACCGCATCGGCAACGCTGGAAAGCGCGCTCCCGACGGCGTCCTCAGCGGCGCTGAGCGCGTTCCCGAGGTCGGCAGTCACAGCCGCGGCCGCCGCAGTCGTTGCCGCCACGGCAGTCGCCGCTACCTCTGCTGCTGCGCCCGCGGCGCCGGCCGCCGCTGCCGATGACATGCCGCTGCTCGATGTTGGCGGCGGAGTAGCCGCGGCAGGCGCGGCTGCCGTCACGATCTTCGGCGGGTGTTTGTGGGTGGGCGTGGGGAGGGCGGTCGCCATCGTTGTGTCCTCGGCCTATTCGGCTTCGCGGGTCTTCGGCTTCGGGCCTGGCATTGCGCCGTCCGCCGGCGGAGGTGCGGCGTGATGTTCGCCGCCCATCGGCGTGCCTGCCGCTGTGGCGTCGGGGGTCGGGGCAGCTCCGGCGCCGGCTGCGTGCGCGCTACCACCCGAATCCGCCTCACGGTGATGCGCGCCCCCGGTAGATTCAGCGCCTTCGTGGCTGGGTCCGGTCCCGTGATGCGCGCCGCCGGTGGATTCGCTGCCGCCGTGGCTGGGTCCGGTCCCGTGATGCGCGCCGCCGGTAGATTCAGCGCCTTCGTGGCTGGGTCCCGTACCGTGATGCGCGCCCCCGGTGGATTCGCTGCCGCCGTGGCTGGGTCCGGTCCCGTGATGAGCGCCGCCGGTGGATTCACTGCCGCCGTGGCTGGGCCCCGTACCGTGATGAGCGCCGCCCGTGGATTCACTGCCGCCGTGGCTGGGTCCGGAGCCCGAGTGGCTTCCGCTGCTCGACTCGCTGCCGCCGTGGCTCGCGCCCGATCCGCTGGGGCCCCCGCCGCCCGACGATCCGCCGCCGGAGTGCGCGCCGCCGCCACCTGACGAGCCTCCACCGGAAGATCCGCCGCCCGAGTGCGTCCCACCGCCTGACGATCCGCCGCCCGAGTGCGTCCCACCGCCTGACGATCCGCCGCCCGAGTGCGTTCCACCGCCTGACGATCCGCCGCCCGAGTGCGTTCCAACGCCGCTGCTTGCACCGCCGAACCCGCCGCTTTCGTTGAACCCACCCACCGACAGGCTCCCGCGCCCGCTCAAGTTGCCGTTCTCCAGGTTCACCGAACCGCCGCCGAACGGCGTGTTGAGACCGCCGGTGGCCGAGAGCCCGTTCGGCCCGACGCTCAGGCCACCGCTGAACCCGCCGAGGCTGCCGGAAGCCGTGATCCCGTTCGGGCCGACCTCAAACCCCGAGTCCCCGGAGCCCGCCATTCCCCCGCTCCCGCCGCCCGCGCCCGACCCCGCGCCGCCACCGGAAGCGCTGTCCCCGCCTGCGCCGCCGTCCGCCGCGCCGCCACCGGAACCCCCACCACCGCCACCACCGCTCGTCGTCGCGCCCTGTTGCGAGTCCGTGGCCGTGCGACTGCCCTTTCCGCTCGGCGGGTGCTTGTGCGTAGGCGTTGCCTTTGCGGGCGTTGCGGGTGGGGGAGGTGCGGTGTTGATGTCAATTCGCGTGTCGCTATGCCAGGTCTGCGTGTCACCCGTCCAGTTGCAGGACTGCGTCGCCTCGATGCACACCGTCATCGTCGCGCCAATGTCGATGCTGTTGGAGGCATCGAGCGAGAAGTCCTTGCACTTCCAGCTCATCGTCTCCTTGGCCTCGTGGATGATGTCCTTCTGCACGGTGACCGTCAGCACCTTGTTGGCCGCGTGGATCTCCATGTAGATCGCGTTGTTGTCGGTCGTGGAGATGATCTCGATACGCTCGGCGCCCGGCGTGTCGTCAAAATCCACCCAGTGCGAGTTTCGCGACCAGAATCGCCGATGATCGTCGTTCCCATCCTCATTCGCGTAGGGGTCCGGCGTGTCATCCCCACCGTTGTACAGCGCGCCGAGGCAGTACGGCGAATTCGTCCGGTACGCAAAGCCGATCAGCACCTCCGTGCCGATCTCGGGGAGCATCACCAACCCGCGCGACGTGCCCGCCATCGGCACCATCATCCGGATCCAGTACGACTCCGGGTTGTCCTCATGGTCGACCGGGTACTTGACCTTGACCCGCGCCATCTTGTCCGGGTCGACGTTGTCGATGACCAGTCCAGTTACAACGCCGTTCATCATCGAGGCACCCGAGGCTTGAGGTAGAGCGTTCGGCGCCGCCAGCGCCCGCGACCGCTAGTTGATGTTCGTCATCGAGGCAAAGAGCGTGAGCTGCTGGCCCCCGTTGACGGTGGACGTCGGCGCGTCGACCTTCATCGTCGCGCCCGCTTTGATCGAGATGCTGTTGGAGGCGTCGAGGATGAAGTCCTTGCACTTCAGGCTGATCGTCTCCTTCGCCTCCACGATGATGTCCTTCCCGGAGTACAGGCTGAAGGTCTTCTCCTTCGCGTCCCAGATGAACCGAAGCTCCTCGTTGAAGCTGATGAGTTCGATGCGCTCATCGCCGGACGTGTCGTCGAACGTGAGGCGGTGGCCCGAACGACTCTGGAACACGCGCAGGTTGTTCTTCTGGTCCTCGTTCGCGTACGGCGGCAGGTCCACGCCGTTGTACAGCGAGCCGACCACGATCGCGTGGTTGATGTCGCCATGCACGAAGCTGACGAGCACCTCGTCGTTGACCTCCGGAATGGTCATCCAGCCGCGTTGCTGCCCGGCCATCGGCATCGACAGCCGCGCCCAGTAGCTCTCCGGCCCATCCTGCAGGGTCGGAAATTTCACCTTTACGCGGCCGAGCTTCTCGGGATCCACGTTGTCGGTGACGATGCCTTCGACGAGTCCCGGGAGTTGTCCGGAGACGGGGCGGCCATGCCGATCGGTGACCTTGGGCAAGGGGAGTCCTTCGATTGTGGCAAGTATAGCGCGAATCCCCGGCGCTTTGGGGCTGTGCGCGGAACGGCGTCAGATCATCCGCCGGACGCGGGATCTTCGGGCCTTTTCGGGCGGCTACGTCGGCCTCACGCCGGTTGGAGGCTCGCTCGGAACGCCGCGTCGACCCCGCGCCGTTCGCGTGGGTGGCCAAGGAGAAGGCGCGACTTCGTGCCCCGCACGAAGCGTGCCTTCGACGCGGTCAGCAGCGGTCGCGCTCGCCGGAACCTGCGCAGGTGTGGACGGGTCAAGAGAGGTCACGAACACGCGTGACGGCTCGAAAGCCAAGGCGCGACGGGCAACAAACAGCCATCACCGGACCGAAGGGGCCGGTGATGGCTGCGGCGAGCGGTCTCCAATCCCCAGCGCCACGAGCTCGGCGAGGAGCTGGTCGACATCGAAGCCCTCGGAGAAGGCGGCCTCGGCGAGGGTCTCGTCGGCGCCGACCGGGCAGGCGGGGCAGTTTGGCAGGCCGTGACGGGCAAAGACCTCGCGCACGCGGGGGTCGCGTGCGTGCGCTGCGTGGATCGGGAGGTCGGGCCCGAGGGGACGACGATCAAAAACCGGGGCGACGGCGTCGACGGTGTGCTCGAGTGCCCGCAGCGTCGGTCGGGCGGCGGCGAGGTCCGCGCGGATCAGGACCGCTGCATGCCGTCGGTCGTCGAGGATGCCGCGGATGACGGGCTCGGCGTGCGCGCGCAGGACGGCGACCGCGTGCCGACGGACCCGGTGCGGCAGTCGGGCGACCAGCCGGTCGAGATCAGCCGACGTGAGCGGCACAGAGCGCCTCGGCGACACGGAATCCGTCGAGCGCCGCGGAGATGATGCCACCCGCGTACCCGGCGCCCTCGCCGCAGGGGTAGAGGCCGGGGAGCGAGGTGGACTGCAGGTTTTCGCCGCGAAGGAAGCGCAGCGGCGCGGTGGTCCGGGTCTCGGGCGCGATGAGCACGCCCGCCTCGCCCGCGAATCCAGGAATCTCGGCATCGAACCGTCGGATCGCCTCGCGCATGCCGTGGACCACGGCGGCGGGGAGGACGCGCGCCAGATCCGTCGCCACGACCCCTTTCGGGTAGCTCACGCGCGGCAGGTCGACGCTCGCGCGCCCGGCCAGGAAGTCCGTCACGCGCTGTGCTGGCGCCGACCCCGTCCCCGCGACGGCGTGGGCCGCCTGCTCGATCGACCGCTGGAACGCGACGCCCGCGAGCGGATCGCCCGGCCACCTCGTGTGCGGGGCGTAGGCCTCGATCGGCACCTGCACGATCAGCGCGGAATTCGCCCATCGCGCCATCCGCGTGGAGAAGCTCATCCCGTTCACGACAACGAGCCCGTCGGACTCCTCGGCGGGCACCACCAGCCCGCCAGGGCACATGCAGAACGTGTAGGCCGCCGACTCGGCGGCGCCGGGGGGCGTCCACGCCAGGCGGTACGACGCGGCCGGGAGCTCACCGCGGCCCGTGGGGTAGCGGGCGGCGTCGATGATCGCCTGCGGGTGTTCGATGCGGGCGCCGATCGCGATGGGGCGCTGCTCGGCGACCGCACCGGCCTCCAGGAGCGCCGCCATGGTGTCCCGGGCCGAGTGCCCCGTCGCCACGACTACCGGCCCGCCACCGATGACCTCGTCGCCCGCCGGCCCGTGCACCTCAACCCCCACGCAGGCGCCATCCTCGACCAGGAACCGGGCGACCCGGGTGTGGAAGCGGATCTCAACGCCCGCAGCCTGGAGCGTTGCACGGATCGCGGGCAGGATCGCGCGGACCTTGTCGGTGCCGAGGTGTGCCCAGCTCTCCTGGAGGATCCCGGGATCCGCGCCAGCGTCGACGAGCCGTGCGAAGACCCACCCCAGCTCGCCGTCGCGCCGCCGTGTGTAGATCTTCCCGTCGGAGAAGGTGCCCGCGCCGCCCTCGCCAAAAACGATGTTGCTCTCGGGATCGAGCGGCTGTCCGCGCCAGTACGCGTTGACGACGGGGATGCGGTGCTCGACCGGCCCGCCGCGCTCGATGAGGATCGCGGGCGCGCCCGCCTCCGCCAGCCGCAGCGCGCAGAAGAGCCCTGCTGGCCCTGCCCCGACGATGATCGGGCGGTTCTTCCAGCTTTGTTTCGGAGCGGGTGCTACGCCCGACCGCCGCTGCTCGTCCCGTTCCGTCCAGGCCCGCACGCCGGGTGCTGCGGGCACGCGCTCCCCGGCGATCTGCGCCCGCACCGTCGCCCGCCAGAGGGGTGGTCGGGCGCGTGCGTCCAGCGATTTCTTCACCAGCGTGACCGCAAGCGCCTCGATCCCGATGCGCTCGCGGACGGCAGCCGCGAGATCCGCCCCCTCGGCGCCAAGCGCGAGGTTGGAGATATGAAGGTACAACCTACCCTCCGGCCTGGGTCACGGCCTGCGCAAGGCTGTCCCTGTCGATCGCGCCCTGGATGATGTCAGAGATGGTGCCGTCCGCTTTCAGCACGTAGGTCGTGGGGAAGACGTCGATCCGGTAGGCCTCCTGCGTCGGGTCGTCGCAGATGAGGACCGGGTAGGCGATGGGCAAGCGGTGGACGATCTCGGCGAGGCGGGCGCCTTCGTTGGACGGGACGACGATGCCGTACAGCTTGATCGCCGGATGCGCCTTGGCGTAGGCGGAGAATTCGGGCATCTCCTGCTTGCACGGCCCGCACCACGTCGCAAAGAAGTTCAGCACGGCAACGCTGCCCTTCAGATCCGCGAGGCTGAGCGTCCCGCCGTCGATGGTCGTCAGGTTGAACGCCGAGGCTTCGCCGCCGCCGTGCGCGTCGTGATGGCGGGAGAGCACGTCCGCCAGCCAGAAGACCAGAAAGCCGACGCCAAGCGCCAGCGCCCAGTCGCGGATCATCCGGCCCATCAGCCGCTCCTCGTGGACGACCCGCGGGGCGTGAGGTGCAACTTCAGGCGGCGAACCAGCTCATCCCGGGTCGCGCGCCAGGCGTCGTCGCGGTCGGCGAGGGGGGCGCAGGTCGGGTCCGGCAGGTGCCAGTCGATGCAGGGCAGTCCGGCGGGCAGCGGAAAGCGGAGGTCGGGCGCGAGCTTCACCGCCAGGGTGACCTCGTCGAGCGGCACCGCGAGCAGCGGCTTTGCGTGGATCCCGTCGACGGCGGCGCCGGCCTCGCGCAACAGCTTGCGAACCTCCGGGCGCACGTGCGAGGGGCGCATGCCGGCGCTGTAAGCGTCCACATCGAGGTCCAGGTCCTCCGCGACCATGCGCGCCAGACCGGCCGCGAGCGGGGCGCGGGCGGCGTCGTCGTCGTCGAGGAAGAGGAGGGTGGTCACGAGGAGGGGCGCTATCCCGTCCTGGTGATGGTCACCGTCAACTGGAAACGGGCGGCCGGCCCGGACCTTTGCGACGCCGCCCGCCGGTACTCCGGCGCTTGCGGCGGAGCAAAGTCGCGCCGATTCGGTACTCCGAATCGGCGTTAGGGCCCGGCCCGGGGGTAGCCGCGCCTCGCGCGGCTGAGGGGGGCGCCGGATAGGCGCCCCCCTCAGAAAAGACGGTAGCGCCTCGATCTGAACGCGATCCGGCGTCAACCTTCTCCGCGCGGTTCATGATAGTCGCCGCTCCGTGAACGTCGTCTTCTACCTGCTCGTCCTCATCCCGGTGATGGTGGCGGGCGTGAACCGGGTACCCACCTACTCCGGCGTCGTCGACGGGCAGGCGATGACGGTCCCGGCGTCCGGATTGTCGGCCGGCGCTGCGGTGATCGTCACGGAGCCGGCGTCGAGTCGGGATGGCGCGCGGAGCTTTGACGGAACGATCGCGACCGTCGACAAGAGCACCGCCACCGTTCACGCCGCCGCCCCGGACGGACCCGCCACCGTGCGCGTGCTCGGGATGGAGGCGATGACCGTCGTCGGTGCCGGCGCGCTCGATGGCGTGAAGAGCAGCTTTGATCTCGTCCTCTCGCTCGTCGGCACGATGACCTTTTTCCTGGGTTTGATGAAGATCGTCGATGCGTCCGGCGGGCTGACAGCGATGGCGCGCTGGATCCGGCCGGTGATGGTCAAGCTGTTCCCGGATGTCCCCGCCGATCATCCCGCGATGAGCGCGATGATCCTGAACCTCGCCGCCAACGTCCTCGGCCTCGGCAACGCCGCCACGCCCTTCGGCATCAAGGCGATGCAGGAGCTCGAGACGCTCAACCCCTCGCCCGGTACCGCCACGAACGCGATGGCTTTGTTCCTCGCGATCAACACGGCGGGCGTCGCCGTCCTCCCCACCGGCGTCATCGCGATCCGCGCGGGCCTCGGCTCCAAAGACCCCGCTTCCATCCTGCTCCCCACGCTCCTCGGCACCTTCTGTCACACGATCGCCGCCGTCCTCATCTGCAAGGGCCTGCAGCGGTTCTACCCGCTCGAACGCGACGTTCCGGCCGCCCCGCCCGCAACGCTGCGCCCGGCGGAGTTCCTCCCCGTCCTCACCCTCCTCGCCGCGTTCGGCGCCTTCGTCACTGCCGCCGGCATCTACGGCACGGTGGTCACGTCCTGGATCCTTCCCGGCTTGATCCTCGGGATGCTCACCATCGGCGTCGTGAACGGCGTTCGCGTCTACGAGGTCTTCATCGACGGCGCGAAGGACGGCTTCATGACCGCCGTGAAGATCCTGCCCTTCGTCGTCGTGATCCTCGCAGGCGTCGGCATGTTCCAGGCCTCAGGCGCGATGGGCCGCCTCGTTTCCTTTGTCTCGCCGGTCTGCGCGCTCATCGGTCTCCCGCCTGAGGTGCTCCCGCTCGCGCTCCTGCGCCCGCTCTCGGGCTCCGGCGCCATCGCGCTCACCGCCGATCTGACCCGCGTGTACCACCCGGACACGTTCATCGGGCAGGTCGCCGGGACCGTGAACGGCTCGTCGGAGACGACGTTTTACGTGCTTGCGCTGTACTTTGGCGCCGTCGGCGTCAACCGCTACCGCCATGCCGTGCTGACGGGCGTGCTCACGGACATCGCCGGGGTGATCTTCGCGGTGACGGCCGTGCGGCTGTTGTTGGGCGGGGGCTGACCCCGACTGGTCGGGCGCTACCAGTACCCCTGCGAGGGCGACATCCGCAGATCCCACAACTTCCGGGGATCAAGGCTCCCATCTGGCGGTGCGGCTACGCCCGTGCGGATGGTGATCAGCAGCTTGCGAAGCTCCTCGAAGCGCGCGGACTGGGCCGCCGAAAGGTCCGTCGCCTGCCAGGGATCCGTCGTGACGTCGTGGAGACGGAAGGAGTGCTGGACGTCGCGGGCGGCGAGGAGGGCCTGCGTGAGCTGCGGATCCATGGCCGTTGGGTGGTGCTGGTAGCTGCGGAACGAGAGCATGAGCGGGCCCTGCCGCAACGCCAGGAATTCGCCGAACTCGGCGTAGGCCCAGGCGTTCGGGTCGGGCGTGGTGATGGCAAGAAGGTCCTCGCCTGGCAAGCCTGCGGGGGGCAGCGCGCCGGCCAGCTTTGCGAGGGTGGGGAAGAGGTCGGTGAGCTCGACGACCTGGTCGACCTGCCTCGTCTCCGTGACCGGGGTCGGACCGTAGATGGCGAGGGGGACGTGAACGGTGCGTTCGAGGAGGAAATTGTTCGACAGGGACGGAACGACGTTCCCGCCCGCCAACCCGGTCGACGCCGTCATCGAAACGGCGTTCGTTGAGGACAAAACCACCCAGCGCGGCCGGCTTGACGGGAGCGCCTTGAGGATCGCGGCGACCTGCGCGCCGACCTTGCCCGACTCGGCCGCCATCGCCGCGCCGCCGTTGGACGGGCTCCCGGGCACGGGCATGGCGCCGGCCTGCAGCCCCGTCGCCGCGAGCAGCTCGGGCCGACACGTAGGCATCAGCTCGGGCAGCGCGAGGACGGCGAAGTGCGGGGCGTCGCCCGCGTTCCACCAGTCGTCGAACGTCGAGCTGAGGTCGGTCCAGGGCGTTTCGCGGTGGGGCCAGAGGCCGTTGAGCTCGACGTGGGTCTGGAACTGCGGCGTGTAGACCTCCGCGCCGTGGAGCCCGCTCGTGAAGAGCGCTGTTCGATAGCCGTAGATCCCGAGGACGTCCGGGAGCGTGTGGCGGTTCTGCGGGATCGTCGCGCACCAGGCGCGGTCGGTGGTGTCGACGGGGTGCATCCCATCGTCGTAGAGCCCGCACATCGGCAAGGCGGAGGCGTACATGCCGGTGAGCAGCGAGCCGAGGCTGACGAAGGGGGCGGGCGACTGCGAATACGCCGCTGAGAAGCGGACAGTAGGCGGGCCGAACGCGTTGAGGAGCGCAGCTTCGGCGCCTGGCGTGCCACCGAGATCCGCGGCCAGCCCGGGGACGAGCAGGACGACGAGGTCGGGGCTCGCGGGCGGTGGCGCGGCGACGGGCGCGGGTGCCGCGACGGGGCTGCAGCCCACGACGACGGGGAGCAGCAGGATCGCGGCGAACCAAGGATGCTTCAAGACTCCTCCCCGGAGAGCACGCGGCCGCCGAGCAGGGCCGTCAGGAAGACGGCCAGCAGTCCGGCGTTGTCGGCGACCGCCTCGCCCAGCTCCCCGCCACCCTGGCCGGACAGCGTCAGGATGGCGATGAAGATGAGGTTGATCGCGGGGGGGAGCGTCGTCACCGCCAGGATCAGCCACCCCAGCGCGCGCCGAGCGAGCGGCCCGGGGTCCACGCCAACGAGCGCCAGCAACCCGAGCGCGGGCGCGAGCAGCAAAAGCGCCCCCTCCAGCGCGATCAGCGCCGTCACCAGCCACTTCTGGGCGCCCCAGAGCGCGCCCTCGACCAGCCCGGTCCCGCTCGTCTCCAGCACCAGCCCCTGCGCCACGTCCGAACGCACCCCCTCGTTCTGGATGATCGCGGGCAATCGCGCCACCGGCAGGCCGAACGTGAGCGCGCGGTCCCAGGGGTGGTGCTCAAGCGCGCCATGCACCGCCACCGGCATGTCCCCCGCCCGATGGTAGTCGACGACCTCGTCGTAGAACGTCTGATCCTTCACCCAGTACGCCGTGTACAGCCCACTGCCGGCGATGCACAGGAGCGCAAGCAGGCCGCGGCCCGGCCTGGCCTTGCCCCGCCGTATCGCCCGCGACCCGCGCCCCGTTCGCAGCGCCGAGCCCATCGCCAGCGTGGGCGATGCCGCAAACGCGAGCAGGTAGATGCCCACGATGTAGAGCCAGCGCGGCTGCCCGATGCCCAGCGGGACGACGCCGTCGACGAGCGGGAGCGCCGAGATGCGGTGTGCGCCGACGAGGAAGGCGCCAGCGCCGGCCCCGAGCACCACCGCGATCAACGCGGACATCCTCGGCCCGAGGAGCCCGAAAACGGCGGCGAGCACCAGGCCCGCGCCCCCGAGCCCGCCGAGCGTGATCAGGTGCAGGCTCAGCGTCGAGCCCGACATCAGGAAGCCCACCCCGCTGCCGACCACGCCGGCCAACCCAGCGACGACCAGCAGCAGCCTCAACCGCCTGTCGGCCCGCCACGTCATGGCGTTGGTGGGACGCCGGGCAGGCCCATCCCCCACGCGTACGTGCTCACCTTGCCCGTGTCGAGAAAATCGAAGTCAGACCCGTGCAATTTCGACAGGTCGCTGAACGCGCCCTTCGCCCACCGCGGGTCCGCCTGGGCGCTCATCGACCACGTCGCGCCGTTGTGCGAGAGGAGCAAGCCGTAGGTCTTGAGCGTGGTGCAGAGCGCCTGCCCGGCCGGCGAGAACGTCGCGCACGAGACGTTCGCGCGCAGTCGCAAGCGCCCGCCCATCGGCGGCATGTTCGGGTCCTCGAACACCGAGCCCGCGTGGATGGCCGGCGGGACGAAGCCGCGCTGGGAGTATTCGCTGTTCACGCGCAGGGCGTGGTGGATGGCGCCGTCGCCAACGAGCTCGTCGTAGCGGATCAGGCCCGGGTAGACGGGCAGGCCGGAGCAGTCGTGGGGCGGGTCCAGACCCTGTCCGCCGCTGCGCTTCCAGCCGGTGCTGCGCGTCTCGCCGCCGTGCATGTCGAACACGCTGCCGTAGGCCGCGCTCCAGGGGGCCTTGGCGTGGACGCCGTAGAGCTCGTACAGCTTGCACGCGTCCTCGTCGACGACGACCACGCGGCGATCGGACGTGGAGATCGCGGCGTCGTCCGGGATCTTGTACGGTCCGGCGTCGCTGTTGACGGGCGAGTCGAACGTCACCGCCGTTTCGGGCTGGCTGCTCCCGACAACCGAGACACCAATCGTGTCACCGACGAACAACGCCCGCTTTCCCATGCTCGTGATCCATGCGTCCGAGAGCGGGTTGACGGGCAGGCCGGAGACGTCGGTGTTCCACGGGTCGTCGGGCGGGAAGACCGCGCAGTGTCCGACAGCCGCCGCGCCGCCGCCGTGGCAGGCGAGGAGGAGCGCGAGCCCGGGGATGCAGACGGGGCGAGGGTCGAGAACGGCGGTAGTCCTTGGTCCTTTGGAGCCTATCCGAAAACGCGGCCGGTCACCCGGCGAGCAGGTCGCCGATGGCGGTCTGCGCACGCTCAGCGTCGGCATAGCCAAGCTCCTCCAATTCCCGCGTGTAGCGCTTGTGGAACAGGAAGTAGCTGACGAGGTCGGCCTCGTGGTCATCGGCGATGGCCTGGAAGAAGATCCGGGAGGACCAGTCGAGCCCCGGGGCGATGACCGGAAAGAGATGCGCCGCCAACCGGCCGATGTCCTCGCTGGGGCGGAGGTGCACGCTCTGGACGACGCGGTAGGCGCGGTGCTCGGTGGCGAGCCGGTCGAGAAAATCGGGGTAGGCGCCGGATGCCCAGGTCAGCATCGCGTTCCAGCGCTGGATCCGTCGCAAGTCCTCCTCGATCGGGTCGAGCATGAGCGCGTTGAGGGCCCGGCCGGCGAGGGTGGCGGCAGACGGCGGCTCGGCGGGGATCGCGGGCGAGAAGGGCGCGGTCTCGGCCTCCGTCTTGCTTCGCTTGACCCCGATCACCAGCAGCCGGTCGCACTGGTACTGAAGTGCAGGGCCCAGCGGCGTGTTCTGGCGCAGCGCCCCGTCGACCATCCAGCGGCCGTTCACCGAGACCGGCGGGAAGACGAAGGGGATCGCGGCGCTGGCGAGGACGTGCTCGGGCCCGATGTGGGCAGCCCGCATCGTCGTTGTGGCGGTCTCGCGCAGGGTGTCCGGGCTGCTGCGCTCGGGGCGGGTGGCCTGGAGGCCGTCGGTGAACTGGATGCAGCGGCCGCTGGCCACGTCCGTCGCCGCGCAGGCGAAGGCGCGCAGGGCGCCGGAGTCGATGCGTTCGCGCAGCGACCGCCACGGGATGGCCTGCCGGACGTGCTCGTAGAGGGGCGCGGGGTCGAACAGCGCCGTTCCGCCCCCGAGCGCCGTGCGCCGCTGCAAGAACGCGTCCCGCCCGCTCACCAGATCGCGCATGTGCATCTTGTAGATGTGCCGGGGCTCCAGCTCGCGCCAGAAGTACGAGAGCGTCTGCGCCGCGGCCATCCCCATCGCGCCAACCCAGGCGCCGGTCAGGGCACCCACGGAGGTGCCGCAGATCACGTCGGGCGCGAGATCGCGGCCCAGGCGCCTCGCCAGGGGCCCGTAGACATAGCGCAGCGCGCCGGCCTCATACGCCCCGCGCGCGCCACCGCCCGAGAGCACGAGGCCGTTCACGGGGGCGCCCCGAGGCCGCTCGTCAGCAAGCGGGCGACCTCTGGCCGCCGCACCTTCCAGATCAGCGCGTCCACGATGTAGTGATGGAAGTTCAACGTCTGCGAGAAGAGCAGCACCACCGGCACCGTCAGCACCTTCACCCCCGGAACGCCCGCGATGACGGCAAAAAGGATGGTGGCCGTCGCGTAGATGACGAACACGTAGCGCGGCCAGGCGTTCGGCTGGGACATCGCCGACAGCAGCGGCGCGGTCGCCGTCTCGCCCTCCCGAAACCGGTTCACGTTGTACATCCAGACGATCAGCAAATACTGGGCGTTGTGCCAAACGTTCAGGGCGATCCAGCCTTGCGAGAGGTCGGGGATGAGCGCGTAACCGACGCCGAAGACCGCGACGTGGGTCACGACGAAAAGCGCGTGGGGGAGCGCGAGATCACCGGTGATCGCCCGCTGCGCCTGCCGCCCGGCCCAGACGAGCACGGCGAGCCCCGCCGCGCCCGCCGCCACCTTCGCGACGACGTCCGGCACCGGGATCATCCGGATGTCGAGGGTGAGGAACGCCGTCCACCCCTGCGCGCTTCGGTGGAGCACGCCGGCGAGGACAGGCAGGAACAACGCCGCGGAATCGAGATGGTCGTCGATGCCGGTGCCGCTCGGTGTCCGGCTCGTCGGCCGCCGATCCCGGCGCTCGGCGACCCCCTTCACGGCCGCCCTTTGCGGGCGTCCTCCAGGGGCGGGCTGCGCCGCCTGAACGCCTTGCCGGCGTTCGCCGTCGCAGTGCTCCGGCCGGTGGCTCCGCGTCGGGCGCGGACGCCCGACCGCGCCGGCCTCGGCGCTGAATTCCCGCAGTTCCAAGGCCACGAACCCCGCCAGCC
>CAIMSU010000031.1 GCA_903844155.1 uncultured Pseudomonadota bacterium
GCCATCGGGGGGTACGTGACCCTGCGCTCGCTATGGGCGAGCGGGCCGTGGAGAAAACGCTTGGTAGAAGCTACACGAGTTCGGAAACGACAACGAATGCCGAAAGGGCGGTGGACGCCGGAATGTTAGCGCCTATGGGGGCCGCCCCCCTGTTGATCGGCACCCCACATCAGGCTCCCACGCTTCTGCATCTCCTCAAGGGTGCCTGCGCGCGCGGGCGCCGCGACGAAGGCGCCCAGGGCTAACACCAACGCTACTATGTACCGAATGAACCCGCTCATTTGGCATCGTCCCCCTCGTCCGGCGGGTTGATCGCAGCGGAGTACACCGTGGGCTCCGGGCGAAACACGCTCACCAGGACCTCGGCCATGAGCTGCGGGCCACCCGTCGCATAGAAGCTACCTTTTCCCTCAACCTGCAGGGTGGCGAACTCACAGGGCGCAACCTTGGCACCCAGGCTCGCGGTCGCCGTCGGCAGTGCCCCAAGCTCTCCCTCCAGCCCGCCGCCGTGCGCAAGCTCAAACCGCGCGACCGGACTGACAATAGTGCCTGGGAGGCCGATCACCTGCAGTTGCGCGCCCGCGAAGGGCGCCCCGCCCATCAACCCTGCGCCGCCGTCCAGCGAGAGGGTGAGCTGGTCCATGGGGTAAAGCTCAAAAGTGCCGAAAGCAGCGTAATAGTCAAACCCCGCGATCGGGTAGGCGGCGGCGGACAAAGCGGCGTAGTACCCGTCACTCGACAGCGAGAAGCCCGCGCCCGCCGTCAACCCGCGCGAGTTGGTCATGAGGCCGGTCCCGGGCACGACGGAGAGCCCACCCCACCCAAGGTCATAGCCTCCGTAGGCAAACACCGAGAGCCCGCTGTCGAAGTCGATTCCAGGTTCTACGCCTAGAATCTGGGACGGCTGAGCACCCCACATGATCGAGTACGACGGGAGGTAGTTCTGCCATTCGTCCCACTGCTGCAGCCCGATGTTGGGGTTCGTGACCCCCAGTCGAACGTGGTACTGCTGGCGTCCGAACTGCACCATCGCCCACTCCGGAGGCACCGGAGCTGCGAGTCCGTCTCCGAGGTTCGCCGGATCGACGTGCACGTCGAGATCGACACGGACGTAGACATCGGGCGTGGCGAGCCGACCGTCAATCTCGGCCTGCGCGATCGTGGGAGCCACACCGATGCCACCGCTGCCGTCCCCACCCACCGTGACACCGCCGGAGGCAGCACCGCCCACGAATGTATCCAGTGCAAACGCCGGGGAAGCCCAGAGGCCGGCTGCGACGGTTCCGAGCCAGAGGCCGCAAGGGGCGATCAGGCCCGCGCGAGGGGAGAAAGTAGGATGCATCGGGACTCCGTGAAACGGCAGTGTAGCCCCGACGAGGGAGCGAATGTCAATACATGGCGTTGTTCGCAGATACCTTGATGCGTCCACCACCCGCCGGGTGGCGCGCGCCCGTATGGGCCCCCGGGATACGCCAGCCGCGGAGTCGACCATGCCCGCCGATCGCCCCGCCTCGTCCGTGACCACCGCCCCCGCTCGTGTCGTCCGCACCGAACTTCCCGGCCCCAAAGCCCGGGAGCTCATGGCGACCGGGACGTTCGACATGCAGTCCTTCTACCGAGCCGCTGTCGTTGACGACGACGCCAGTCGGGGCTGCTCGCTCGTGGACGTCGACGGCAACGTGTTCCTCGACATGTTCGCCAGCTTCGCGCTGGGCGCCCTCGGGTACAACCATCCGGCGCTCGTCGCAGTGGCCCGGAGCGACGCCTTCGTGCGCGCTGCCATAAACCCAACGTCAACGCCGTTCTTGACGACGTCGACCTGGTTCGACTTCATGCGGGCGATGGAGGAGCGCTACGCGCCGCGCGGGATGGCGCGAATGTTCTGCGTCGATGCGGGGGGCGAGGGCGTGGAGGCCGCCTTGAAAGCGGCGTTCATCGTGCACGGCGAGAAGCGACGCCTGGCAGCGGGCGCCTCGGCCGACCCGCTCGCGATGGACGACGCCGCCAAGGCGCGGGTGATGGAGAACGCTGGCACTGACGCCGTCCTCGTCTCCTTCGCCGGCGCCTTCCACGGGCGCGGTCTGGGGCCAATGTCAGCGACCCACTCGAAGCTGATGCACAAGGCGGACCTGCCGGCTTTTCCGTGGCCAACCGCTATTTTCCCCGCCAACCGCTTCCCGCTGGACCGCTTTGCCGACGAGAACGCCACTGCGGAGGCCGACGCCCTGGTCGCGCTCGAGCGCCTCCTCGATCAGCACGCCGGGCGCGTCGCCGGGATCATGGTCGAGCCCATCCAGAGCGAGGGCGGCGATCGCCACGCCAGTGCAGCCTTCTTCCGGGGCGTGCAGCGCCTCGCGAAGT
This sequence comes from uncultured Pseudomonadota bacterium, assembly GCA_903844155.1. Lineage (GTDB taxonomy): Bacteria > Myxococcota_A > UBA796 > UBA796 > SXON01 > CAIUMM01. Next base: position 2,362 of record CAIMSU010000031.1, read on the forward strand.
CGGCGGGTGCAGCCTTGATCCTCGACGAAGTGCAAACAGGGGTCGCAATCTCGGGCACGATGTGGTGCCACGAGCAGTTCGATCTCCCCGTTCCGCCGGACCTGGTGACGTTCGGCAAGAAGATGCAGCTCGGCGGATTTTTTGCCACGTCCGACTACGACATCCGGCGCTTTGGACGGATGTACCAGACGCGCAACGGGGACCGCGCGCGGGCGATGCTGGCACACGCAACGCTCCAGACCATAGACGCCGAGGATCTTTTGAAGAACGTCCGCGAGACCGGCCGCTTTTTCCTCGCCGGCCTCGAAGCGATCGCCGAACGGCATCCCACGCTCATCACCGAACCGCGTGGCCGCGGTTTCCTCATCGCGTTTGACCTGCCAACGCCCGCCGCCCGGGACGACTTCCTCGCCCGGGCGATGAGGCGTGGCGTGTTCGCCAGCTACACCGGCACGAAGTCGGTGCGAATCCGGCCGCACCTCATCACCGGCGTCCCCGAGGTGGAGGAGGCGCTGAGCGTGTTTGAGGCCGTCGCGGCGGAGATGCACGGTTGAACCTCGCACGGAGCGCACACTGGCGGGAAGACGAGGTTCACGCCGGCGAAGGCCTCGACAAGGTTCGTTCAGCCGTGGCCCGGTACACCCTCACCGAGCCAACCTCCCGCGCGGAGTTCGAGGAAGGCTTCGCGCTCCTCGACGCGACTTTTGGACCCACCGGTGAGATCGAGACGGCCGAGATGCTCGGACGCTGGTTTGGGAGCGGCTCGCTCAGCGCCCGCAGCGCCCCCATCCGCGCGCACTACCACATGGTCCTCGCCCGCGACACCGAGCGAAATGGCGAAATCGCCGGCGTTCGCGATTGCTTTGTTACCGTGGACGAAAGCCAACAAGCCCCTGAAGGCGGCCGGGCCCACGTCCTGCTGTCGCACAGCCTCGTCCTCCCGGCCCACCGTCGCACGGGCGTTGGCGCGCTGCTCCGGCATGTCCCCATCGCCCTCGCCCGACAGCACCTCGTTCATCGCCACTCGCCCGATTTGAGGCCGCAGATCCTCCTCTTCGCCGAGATGGATCAGGTTGTCGCCGCTGATCGCATCACGGTCATCCGCCTACTTGCGTACGGTCGCGCTGGCTTTCGGGTCATTCCCCCTACCATTCTCCCGTTCGCCCAGCCGGACTTCCGGGACGAGGTCCAACACGGGGACGTGCCCCCCTGCCCACTCCCCTTCCTCTGCGTCGTGCGGGACGTCGGAAACAACGCCGCCTACCTGGATTCCTCTCGCGTCCGAGACGTGGTCGACCACGCCCTCGCCGTCCACCGCTGCCACGCCCGTGGCGACCACCTCGACGCCATCCGCGACCATGCCCTCGGCGCTGTCGCGGTCCACGAAAACGCGCACGGCACCGGCCCAATCGCGCTCATCGACCTCCCCACCGGACCCTTGGAAGTCGGCATGCTCGCCCCCCTCCTGCGCGCCGTCACCTTCCCTCTCTACCCCCCGACCTGGCGCGGCGACGAACCGCTCGCCCAGCCCGACGATGAGCTTGCGGCGCTGATTCGCGAGTGGTCCGCCGCTGGTTGAACGGCGGTACGGCAAGGAGATCGAACTACCCGTGCCGCATCATCCTCAGCTCGGCCTCGCAGTGCGGACAAGCGAACAAACTGCCTTGCTCCGGGAGTTGGACCATCGCCCCGCACCCGTGGCACGCCAGGGACCCGGACCCGACCCCGGCGAGATGGCCGCACGCAACGCACAGCACCCGCTTTGCGCCCTCCACGACCTCGAGCGCGGCACCGCAGCTCGGGCAGGGCCCGCTCACCAGCTTCTGCGCAGTGACCTGGTCATACTCCCCCTTCAACCCGGTCTTCTGGAGGATTCGGTCGGTTTCGCCGTCCTGAAAGAACGGGATCCATCCCTGGACCAACGCGGAGATGCCGATGTGGCGGAACAGCTCGGCGGTCGGGTGGTCCGGGTGCCGTTCCAGCCATCCACCTGCTTCAAGCTGGTCAGTTGACGTCTGCTGCAACCCGAGGACCGCGTCGAGGAGGACGTCGAACGACCCGGGCTGGATGACCGGCTTGAACGGGTTGCGGCGGTCCCAGGCGAGGGTGGCAACGGCTGCATTCTGGCGTTCGAACGCCGCCGCGACCCCCGGATCAAAATCCAGATCCGTCTGCGACGCAGCCTGCCACGCCACGAGGCGCTTCCGAAACGCCGGGTCGCCGACGCGCGGGGGCAACGCGGCGGGACAGGCGGTGGCGTAGGCGTCCCAAAGGGTGAGCTGGGCAGCACGGTAGGCATCACGATCATTCACCGCCTTGGCAGCCGATAGTTTCGGCCCGAGGCTCCGCAACAACGCTTCGTAGGTCGGGCCCGGGAGGCGCGAGCGTTTGTCCGCGAGGCAGGCCTGAAAGTCCCAGTCGACGAGCAGACCGCAGAAGTCACAGTACACGTAGGCGTACAGCGAGCGCTGAACCTTGGGCGCGCCGCACGACCGGCAGCGCGTGCGCTTGACGAATTGGGGGGCTGGCGGCGTGGGCGGCGACACCGCCGGAACCTGCCTTTGTCCAGCCGACTCTGCGATGATCACCGTGCGCTTCCCGTCCCGCAGCAACCGGTAGACGAACCACATGATGAGCGCCGGGACCGCGAGAGATGCGCCGAACGCCAGCAGACCGACACACGCCGAGAACAGGAGGGAGATCGCAGTCACGACCAGGGCGAACAGGGCGCTTTGGGACATGGGGCCTCTGCCGAACCCCGTAGCGTTGCGGGCGCGTCGCCGCCCGTGCAGTCAGTCGCGCGCCCGGCCCCGCCCGCGGGCCTCGGGTTAGCCCACAGCATGGCCCCTCCCTTCCCCAACGAGCCCGCCGGCATCCACGTCCAGACCGCCATCCCGGGTCCGAAGTCCGAGGCGCTCCGCGCCCGTCACGCGCGCGTCCAGGATGCCCGCACGGTGCACTTCTACCAGGACGCTACGCGCAGCCGCGGCAACTACATGGTGGACGTCGACGGGAACACGATCCTGGACCTGTACGGGCACATCGCGTGCGTGCCGTTGGGGTACAACCATCCGGCGCTCCTGGAAGCCTGGCGCGGTGGGCGGTTTGACTGGGCGGCCGGCTATCGGCCTGCGCTTGGCATCGCGCCGCCGGCGGAGTGGGTCTCCATCGTCGAAGGCGCGCTTTCCCGGGTCGCGCCCAGGGGGCTCTCGCAGCTCGTGACGGTGACCACGGGCGCCGAAGCGGTGGAAAACGCCATCAAGACCGCGTTCGTTCGCCATGCACGCAAGCGGCGCGGTGGGGCGCCCCCAAGCGCCGAGGATCTGGCGCTTACGATGCTCAACAGGCAACCTCATACCAACGACATGAAGGTGATCTCGTTCGAAGGGGCTTTTCACGGCCGAAGCCTCGGCGCGTTGTCGGCCACCCGGTCCAAGGCGATCCACAAGCTCGACTTTCCCGCGTTTGACTGGCCGGTGGTCCCGTTCCCCGCGAACCGCTTTCCGCTCGATGAGAACACCGCCTACAACGCGGAGATCGAAGCACGATCCCTGGACGCCGTCCGCGCGCTGCTTGCATCCGACCCCCAGATCGCGGCGGTGATCATCGAGCCCATCCAGGGTGAGGGTGGCGACCGCCACGCAAGTCCCGCCTTCTTCCGTTCGCTGCGCACGCTGACGACCGAGCGGGAGCTGACGTTCATCGTCGATGAAGTCCAGACCGGTGCCGGAGGCACTGGGCGATTCTGGGCGCACGAAGGCTGGGACCTTCCCGAGCCGCCGGACATCGTCACGTTCTCCAAGAAGATGCAGCTTGGCGGCTACTATCTTCGTCCCGAGCTGTTCCCCGCCGAGCCCTGGCGCATCTTCAACACGTTCCTCGGCGACCCGATCCGCGGGGCGCAGCTTGAGGTCATCATCGAGGTGATGGAGCGCGACGACCTGATCGGCAACGTGGGGCGCACGGGCGAGACGCTGGTAACGGAGCTTCGCGGCTTGCAGTCCCGTTTTCCAGGCGTATTCTCGCAGGCACGGGGCGCGGGGACCTACGCGGCGATCGACGCCCGGGATCCGGCAACTCGCGACGCCGTGGTGCGCGGCCTGCAGACGCTTGGGGTTGAAGCCGGGGGATCGGGCGATCGCTCGATCCGCTTCCGACCCGCGTTGGTGTTCGAGGATCGGCACGTCCACGAAGCGATCGAGCGATTTGAGCACGTCGCCAGGCGCCTCGCATGAGCCGGATCCCAGACGGTCAGCGGGTCTACTACTCGCCCCGGTACATCGCGAGCATCGGCGACCACATCATGCCGATCCACAAGTTTGCGCTGGTTCATCAGGGCATCGTCGACACCGGCCTCCCCGCGCGCCACGTCGTCCCCGCGCCGATCTCGGATGAGGATCTGCTCCGGGTGCACACCCGCGAGTACCTCGACGCCATCGCCACCGGTGAGCCGCTGGCGCTCGCGCAGTCCCAGAAGTTTCCGTGGTCCCCCGAGCTGGCCGACGCGGTGCGGTGGACGAACGGCGGCACGGTCGAGGCCGCCTTCGCCGCGATGGCGGACGGTGTAGCCGGAAACCTTGCGAGCGGGTTTCATCATTCTCACGCGGCCTACGGCGAGGGCTTCTGCACCTTCAACGGGCTGATCGTCGCGCTCCAAAAGCTGCGTGAACAGGGGAAGATCCAGCGTGGCCTCGTCCTCGACATGGACCTCCACTACGGGAACGGCACCGCGTCGCTCCTGGAGAGTCGGCCCTGGGCGCACCAGCTCTCGATCTACGGCAATTGGTACAAGAAGAACCTGGCCTATCGGGACGTGACGGCCGAGCGCGCGGTGGACACGGAGAACGCGGTTTCCGTTGCGGTGCCAGCGGGCGCGAACGGCGAACAATACCTCGCGATCCTGGAGAGCTCGCTGCCAGCGGCCATCGAAAGGTCGACGCCCGACATCCTGCTCTACCAGGCCGGCGCTGACCCCTACCGCGAGGACCCCTACTCGCCGCTGGACCTGGGCCACGAGGATCTCATGGCCCGCGACCGCCGGGTATTTGAAATCGCAAAAGCCGCCGGGATTCCGGTGATGTGGGTGCTCGCCGGCGGCTATACGAAGGACACGTCCAAGGTGGTACAAGTGCACGTCAACACGTTCCGGGCGTCGCACGCGGTGTTTGGGTGATCCTGCTCTACGCTCTGGCGTGCACGGCGACACCGACCCCCAATCCGACGACCGCTCCAACGATCTCTGACGTCGCCCTGTCCGTCGATCCGAACGTGTCCACGATGCTTTGGGTCACCTGGTCTCAGGATCTGCCGAGCGACGAGGCGTGGCTTCAGTACGACGTCGATGGGGTCAGCCACCGTGGGCCAAACGTGGCGACGGCGGCGGGCGCCCACCGCGCAGCCCTCGTGGGGGTACCGGCGGACACCGCCATTCCCGTCGCGCTGGAGGAGTGCGTGGTCTCAGCGGGCGACGAAGGCTCGTGCCGCGGCTGGAACCTCGGCACCATCACCACCGGCTCGCTCCCCGCCGACCTCGTCACCCCGAGCCTCAGCATCGCCGGGCCCGACGGCACCGCCCCGTGGAGCTGGCTCCTCACCAGCGTCGACGTCGGGCCGCAAGACTTCCACGGTCCATTCTACACGGTCATCCTCGACAATCTCGGTCGCGTGGTGTGGTATCGGCAGACCTCCGGACTGCGGGTCACGCTGTTTCCCCGCGTCGCGCGAAATGGCTCGGAGCTGCTCATCGATGCGTCAACCAACTTTGTCGTCGGCGACCCGGGCCTGTCGCGCGTGACGCTGAACGAGGCAAAAGACGAGGAGTCCAACGCCGCCCCCATCGGCTTCTCCTACTCCGAAGCCGAGGATGGAAGCATTTATTTCGACGAGGACGTCACCGACACCCAGTACTACCTGGACCGCCTGAGCCCCGACGGAACCCTGACGCGCCTCTGGGACTGCTACGCGTGGGTTGCGGCATGGAACACGGACCCGTACGGCTGCGGAACGAACGACGTCCAGTACGATGAGGCCCACCACAGCGTGCTCTGGTCCGACTACGAGACCAGCACCGTCGCTGAGCTGGACGCCGGCACGGGCGCGCTCCTCCGTTACTTCGGCGAGACCCCCGGGGGGTATGCGATCGCGCCCTCGGACGTGCGCCTCAAGCTTCAGCACTCGCCCGTCTGGACCCCCACCGGCAACATCCTCCTGACCACGCACGATCCCAACGACGACACTGCCCAGGTAATTCGAGAGTTTTCGCTCGACGCAACCGCCCAGACCGCCACGCAGGTGTGGTCCTACCAGAACACGGGCGGGTACTACGGGCAGGAGGAGGGCGACGTCACGCGCTACGACAACGGCGACACGCTGATCGGCTACGGCGTCGCCGGGGAGATCCAACACATCGACGCGAACGGCACCGTGCTCGCCGAGCTGAACTGGCACCGAAAGCTCACGGGCCACATGACCGAGATCGACGACTTGAGCCCGCTGATCGGCAATCCTCAGGGGGACGAGTAGAGGGACGGCGTCTGGGTCATGAACCCAAACCCGTAGCCCAACGCCGTGTTCACCCTCCAAGCCACCGCCCCCGCGGGCGTGACGCGGTCGATCTCACCGCTCACGGCAAAGTCGACGACCGTGTCGCCGCCGTCCAGTCGGGCCACGTCGCCGAGCACGAACGTGAAGATCGACGGACTTGGGTCATACTCCCAGATCTTGTGGGCGACAGGCTGGGCGGGATCGAAGCTGTATTCAATCGCGCGTGATGCGTTGCCCATGCCCGCGTTGTCGAAGATCAGCATGCTGCCGACGTCGTTGGTGGTGTTCGCGTGGAGGAGCTGGAATTGGTGGGAGTGGAGAAACGGGACGTCGGGGGTCACCGTGGCAGCCGTGGTCCCGAACGTCCAGTCGCAGCGGGAGCCGCTCGTAGGCGGGACGCGCGGGATGTGGGTGATGCTCGAAAAGTTGCGGAGGGACAGCTCAAACGCCCCGCTGCCACCGTCGCTCGTCGCATCGTACTCCAGTGAATTCGCGAAGGTCCAGCCGGCGTCCTGGTCTGTCCCGATGTCGGTCGCCGGGTCAAAACAATCCCAGGAGGACCAGAGATCGGTTTGGGTCCCGTCCGGAGCGATCTGCACGAGCTTGTCACCCCGGATCTGCGAGGCCGCACCGGTGTCGCCGGTGTCGGAGCCCGCGTCGCGGAACTCGACGGCCATCGCGACGATCGAGCCGTCCTCCATCTCCACAAAATCGTGGGCGAGCAACGGAACGGGGATCTCCGATTCCTCGGTTCCATCCAAAGAAACCCGCACGATCACCGAGCTGTCCGAGGGCGTCCCTGAAACATTTGCCGCATTGTAGAGCACGCTCTTCCCATCGCGTGCCAGGCGCGCGCGGTACACGTCCAGCCCGTGGCTATCTGGGTAGAACCACACGAATCGGCCCTGGGGGTCGAGGATGGCGGGACCGGTGACACCACCCAGGACGCTGGTGACGGTGTACTCGTCGTGGGTGCCGGTCGCGGTGACGGACGGCAAGGTGTTTGGGAGGGTGCCGGTGTTGACGACCCCGGTCTCGCTGTGGCCGTCGGACATCACGACCGTCCACTCCGCGTCCGTCGATGCAGGAAGACCGAGGAGAATCGCGGAATGTTCCGTGGACGCGACCGTCTCCTCCGGCGTGGACAGCTCCCCGCTCGCCCCAAACACAACGTGCCCGGTCAACGCGGTGTCCGTCTTCCAACTCACGGTGACCACCGTGGGGATCACCTCGGAGACGGTCGCCTGCAGCTCGCTGATCCCGTTGGGGCGCAAGCCCTCGCCATCACAGCCCGCCACCGCCGCGACCGCCACCACCCCGGCATACGAAAAGCGACGTCGTCGATTTTGATACATGCTACGCCCCCGTCGGCGGTGTGAGCAGCGTCAGGAAGGGCGGCGCCGGGTTGTAGCAGCGGCTGCAGGTCAGCGCGAGCATCCAGAGCCCATCACCCGAAAAACCAGTAAACACCTGCGTCCCCGCCGTCGCGAGCGTCAAATCCGCGCTCGTCCCACCCGTCAGGGGCAAGGAGTAGAGGGTCGTCGCCCGGCTCTCCAGGTTCAGGAAGTCGCCCTCGATGTCCGCGACCGTCTGCCCCTCGTAGTAGCCAAGGAGCAACCCATCGATCTTCGCATCGTCGATGGGATTGCCCTGTCCGTCGGCCGTCACCCCGCTCCAGTCGACGGAGAGGTCCGCGCCGACCGGCGCCGACGAAAGCGAGTGGAGATCCGCCGTGAATTGCAGGACGCCGCATCCGCTGGCCACCGTCACCGCCGTGTTCGTCGACGCGTCCTCCGGGTCGAGGAAGGCGAGGGTCCGCGCTCCAACCCCGGGCGTCGTTCCCGTCGCCAGGAGCAAAAGATAGGTTCCACCGCCCTGAACGTACTCCGAAGTGACGTCCACCGGCGTCCCAAAAAACGACATCGCCGAGAGCGTCGTCGACGTCCCCGCCGCATCGTTCTGGTACTGCACATACCCGCTCATGTCGGCTTGCTGCAGGTCGTTGGATGAGAGGCCCGCCTGCACCTGCGCCTGCGTCAGCGCGCCGAAGCGCACGAGGCCCACGGTGTCGATGTCGGCTGCCGGGTCCACCGTGTGACATTGAATGTCCTGGGTGACTTGCCCCCAGTCGATGGCGACGTCCCGCGCCGAGGCCGTCGTGACCACCGGCACGTTGAGCGACCCCGAGAAGTGGTAGTTGTTCGCGTCGGCGAGCGTGATCGGCCCCGTTGGCACGGAGTCCGCACCCGCGCCGGTCCCAGAGCAACCGCTGAAGAGCAGCCCCAAAGCAATCTCAGTACGCACGATACCCCACGTCCCACTGATACGAAAACTCCCCCGTCGTATCGTCCATCCCACCAAAGGAGACCGCGTTCCAGGCGCCGGACTCGTACACCATCAGCACCTGTGCGTGCCCGAAATAGTTGGGGGCGTACCCGTAGGAAACCACGGTACCATCGAACGTCGCGGGGTCCGCCAGCGTCGCCGCACATCCCGTGGCATCCTCGTCCACCACCGTCGTCCCGCTCACCACAAGGTCGTAGGCCCAGGAACAATCAGCGCAATCCGTCCGAGCCGTACTGGACCCAAGGCTGAAATCCAACCTGCAGACGTCCGCGCCGGTCCCATTGTCAGCGACCAACGCCCACTCTTCAACTCCGTCATACCCCTCGCCGACGAGACCGCTCCCGTACCGGCTCTCTGCACCGGAGCGCGCCGTGCCAGAGTCTACGCCCGAATCGCCGCCGGTGTCGCCGCTGTCCGCCCCGGAGTCCCCGCGAGTCACCGTGTCGCACGCGTGCGTGCCCGTCTCGCAGACCGCTGAATCGCACGCCAGCAGGAGCAACATCACGGCTTCACCCGTCCCCAGTCCCCAGTCCGCCGCCCCGACAATGCCGACGGCATCGGCACCTCCTGCGTTTCCCCCTCCTCCAGCCGGTCGCTGCGATCGCTCGCCTCGCGCTCGCCGTCGCTCCGCTCCGCCCCATCAGCCGGAATTGGCGTCCCATCCCACGTAAATTGCTTGTCCCGGCTACCATAGACATAGGCGGGTCGACGGTCCAACTGGGCCCCGATCTTCCCGAGCTCGTCCTCCAGATACTTCGGGTTGGCCCGGATCTTCTCCTCGATGCCACCGTGCAGGTATTCCAGGGTCTCTGGCGCAGACTTGTAGTGCCGCTTGTAGACCGTATACCGGAAGATCGGCTTGAATCGGTGCAGATCCTTGGAGCACGTGGGCAGGGGCAACAGCTCGACGTAGTTCTTCCGCTTGGACCGCTCCTCGAGCCGATCGAGCACCACCTGCAGGCTATTCTCCAGGAACTCCGGGGCACAATGGCAGATGAAGTCGTCATACAGCAGGCGCATCAGCGCCCGCGCCTCCTCAAGGGGCAGGGTGGCCTGACGCTCCCGGCCCATCCGACGAACCAGGACCATGAACGGCATGGGCTGATTGCCCGTAGCTCGGATGACCTCCGGATCGCGAAAATCCGGCTGCCGATAAGGGAAGTGCGCTGGATTGATGACGTCAAAACCGCCGCGCCCATAGAACAACACCCGCTGGCAGGAGATCGGCTCGTCTGGGGTGAAATACTCCATCTCTGCCGTGAGGTCGATCCGCATCCCAAAGTGGCGCGCCGGGGCGTTGGGCAGGGGGAGCTGGATCCGACCGAGCGCGTGCAATTCCTGAAGATATTTCAGCGCAATCTCAACGGGCGCGATCCGCAGCCAGTACGACAGCACGCTCCCGCGCGCCTCGGGCAGCATGTAGATGTGCGAGAGGTACACGACGACCAGGTCCGGGTCGTACTTCTGGTTGATGAGCACGGAGCCATCGCGCACCCCGCGCAGGTTCCCGTTCGTGTCGCGCGCGACCAGCAGGAAGTACCGGCAGAACGTCCCTGTCTCCGTCGCCTCCAGCGAATTATCCTTGAGGAACCCGCGGATCGCCTCGACCCGCTCCATCTCGCCCTGGGGCCCGAACGCTTCCCACAGCATGCTGTAGGCCCGCTCAAAATCCGGGTCGTCGGGATGAACGATGTCCCAGAGCTCGTACTTCCGAGTTTCGCGCTCGATCATCTCCACGACGTCCTGGTGGAACAGGTCCTTCATGCACAAGCGGACGCGGCTCGAGGGGACGAAGTTCATGGGCGGGCTTGTATCCGGCTGACGGCGGCGCGGGGTTACAGCCGCTCGTGCCGTTGCACCTGCCAGACTCCGAACGCGACATCGACGCCAACCGCGCGCCCTGGCTCGATGGCGCCCCGGAGGCCCCGGCCCCGCGCTCCCTTCCCGGGGGCGTGCACAACGCGGACGTCGCGGTCATCGGCGGCGGGTTCACCGGGGTCTCCACTGCGTACCACTTGTCCAAGCGGTTCCCGGACAAGCGGATCGTCCTGCTTGAAGCGCGCACGTTGGCGAACGGCGCGAGCGGGCGGAACGGCGGGATGATGCTCAACTGGATCAACGGCGTGGACAGCCGCGACCCGGAGGGCACGCAGCGTGTCTACAAGGCCACCTGCGGCGGCATCGACCGCATCGAGTCGATCATCAAGAACCACAGCTTGAACGTGCGCTACAACCGCCAAGGCTGCTTTGAGATGTGCACAACGAACGAGCGCGCGGAGGCAGCCCACGCGCGCGCCGAGAAGCTCCACTCCTGGGGCATCCCGGTGAAGTACCTCGATGGCAACGCGCTCAAGACCCACCTCGGGCTGACGGGCGTGGTCGGCGGTGTGTTGGATCCCTCGGCGGGCCAACTCAACGGCGTTGATCTCATCCGGGGGATGCGCGGGGTCATCGAGGCGGCGGGCGTCCAGGTCTACGAAAACAGCCCGGTGATCGCGGTGAAAGAGGGTGCGACCGTGGAACTCCAAACGCGCACTGGCACTGTGCGCGCGGGCGCCATTGTATTGGGAACAAACGGGTACACGCCCAAGCTTGGCTACTTTGGCAACCAGGTCTTCCCGCTTCACTCGCACATGATCGCGACCGAGCCCCTCTCGCCCGAGGCATGGGCGAAGATCGGCTGGACAAACGCCGCGGGCTTCTCCGACGACCTCGACCGCATCGCCTACGGCAGTCTCACAGCGTCGGGCTCCCTGGTCTTCGGCGGCGGGTCAAACGCGGCGTATGACTACCTCTACGGCAACAAGACCGCCTACCCGGGCTCACCGGATACGGCGATGGCAGCCTTCAAAGCCGTCCGCCAGCGCCTCGCCGCGTACCTGCCCGACACGATGAACCTCAAGATCTCCCATCGCTGGACGGGCACGCTCGGCATCACCATGGCGCGTGTGTGCAGCATGGGGGTACGCGGAGCAAACCGAAACATCTATTACGCCCTCGGCTATTCTGGACACGGCGTCACCCTCGCCAACCTCGCCGGCAAGGTCCTCACCGACCTGTACTCCGACAATCACGAACCCTGGGCAAAGCTCCCCTTCTACCAGCGCAACATGGCGTACATCCCGCCGGAGCCCTTCCGTTGGGTAGGCTACCAGCTCTTCACCCGGCTGACCGGGCGGTCGCCGCGGAAGGTGGAGTGAGGACTACTCGCACAGCACGAGGTTCGCCGGCAGCCCGTACGCGAGGATCACGCTCCACGTTGAGCCGTCGTCGAACGTAAGCACTGCGTTGATCGTGTCGGCGGTGTCGGAGCCATCGAGCTTGACAGTCCGCGCCGCGCCACCGCTCGGACCGACCCCACTGTACCAATCGAGCGTCCAATCCACGGCCCCGGCCCTCATAGGGGTCGCGGCAATGGTGGCGTACGAGCAGTCTCCCTGCAGGAACGTACTGCCGTTTACGTTGACTGTCAGCTCGAATTCCCCGGTCTGGCCGTACTCGCCGGGCCTGACCGTGGGCGAACTGCCGGTATCCGTGTCTGTGTCAGAGTCCGTGTCCGTGTCTGTGTCGGTGTCCGTGTCTGTGTCCGTGTCTGAATCGGAGTCTCCCGTCTTCCCGCTGTCCCCCGCCGTGTCGACCACGGCCCCGGAATCGCTCATCGACAGCGGCGGAATGTACAAGCACCCCGCGAACAACGCAGGTAGTATCGATGTCGCAAGCAGCACTGGCATCCACACACCTCCGACGCCACCCTACCCCGACCCGCTCCCGATCCGCCACCCGTTTGACGACGTATCAAAAGTGACGTCGTCGCTTTTGATATGTCGAGCGCGGGGCGGCTACTTCCCGACGGGCGGCGGGTTGGCCGGGGGCATCGACGGCATCGCCATGACGCCCATCGTGATGTACTGGTGCGCCTCCTCGGGCTTCGGCCGGTCCTTCGCCACCTTCGACGTTAGCGCAGACAACAGGGCGTCCAGCCCGTCGTCGTCGGAGGCCTCCGTGCCCGCCGCCTCGCCGCCGTCATCGTCCCCAGAGATCTCGTCGTCAGTCCCCAGACCGGACCCGACCGGGCGACGACCGTGACGCGCCGCGTGCGCGTGCCCGCCCGAACTTCCGGCAGAACCAACCTCGGGGATCGCCGTGTCGCCGGTGTCCGCCGTGTCAGCGGTGTCGTTTGATGTGTCGAGCGCGCTGTCATCCGGCGTCGCCTGACACCCCGCGATCGCTGCGACGGCGACGAAACCGGCGATGGCGACGAGCGGTGCGTGCAGGCTCCGACCCTCCGTATCGCGGGCGATCCGCACGCAGACGGAGTCGCGGGCTGACACAGCGCTCGCGAGGAACGCATCGGCGTCCCGTCGGCTCAACGCGGACAGGTCAGTGACCGTCTTCTGGCAGGCGTCGCAATGCCGGGCGGAGGCCCCGGACTTCGTGAGCTTGTCCCAGGCGAGTGGGCAGACGTAGGCAAAGCGCAGGGAGTCGGTGAGGGACATGAGGGGCTCGGGGGTGTACGGTCGGACAACGGCGGGCAGCGGAGGTTCCTTACGCATTTCCCGCGGGTCTTTTGGGGGGATCGGGGCGGCTCCGCAAGCCCGGAGCGGGCCTCGGCATCCGCTGTGGAACGCCGCGCAGCACCCGCGCGGGCTGCCGCGGGGCTCCCGAAGAAAATTTCCCCCCACCCCTTGCCGACGGAAAACCGACGGACGTCCGTCACCCCTGACGGACCTCCGTCACCCCCAGCGCGCCCGGAACATCGAGCTTTCCGGCGTTTCTCCGTGACCCGCGCCACGCTTCGCGCGTCACATCGCTACGATCCGGCCCGGCACGCCGCTTGCGAACGTCGCCGGCGCCGCCTCTCGCGGCCATCCAACCGAGGTCCCCATGTCCCCCTCTCGCAAGTCCAACCGCTACGCGCGCCGCACCGAAGCTGGCGAGCGCCTCGCCCTCGCGCTTGGCGCCGACGCCCACCGTGCCGTCTACGTCACCGCCACGCCCGGCGGCACCGAGGTCGCCGCCCACGCCGCCCTCGGTAACGCCCACGCGCTCCTCCCGATGACGAAGGACGAGCGCTTTCCGGATGTCGTCATGCCCAGACCCGGCACGATGGAGTTCCTGTACTGGGTCGCCGCGGCGCCGCCGTTCCCCGACGAGCGCGTCGAGGAGGCCCGCGTCGTCGTATTCGTCGACGATGGCCTGATGCCAACCGGGGACATCGTCAGCCTCGCCGCCAGCCTGCGCGCGGCCGGGGCACGGCGCCTGGTGGTCGCGAGCCCGTGGCTCTCGGGCCTGGCCCGCACCGCGCTGGCGCTCATCGCAGACCGCGTGGTCTGCGGCTCGCTGATCGAGACGCCGATCCGCTACCCCGACCCGGTCCACCCGGAGGCGATCGCGGTGCACGGTCCACCGTTCGCGGCCAGACCCGAAACGGCTGGATCCGACAACGTGTGGTCGTGAGCCGCCGGGACTCGTGAACCGCGGCGAACCGGCGGCGTTCATCTCTCACGCCAACGGTCCGGCCGGGCAGGACGCCAACGTCCACGGGACATCCGCTGCGGCTGGCGCAGTGGCCGTGCCTTCGGGCGGTCCGCGGGGTACCGGGCGAAATGTCCCGAATCTCCTCCTTCGCAGCGTTCTGGCCCTACTACATCAGCCAGCACCGCGACGTGCGCTGCCGCATCGTCCACTTCATCGGCACGAACGGCTTCGTCGCCCTCGCGCTCGCGTGCATCTGGGCGCGGCCGACGTGGATGGTGCCGGCCGTCTTCGCGGACGCCCTGATCTTCACGGCGGCGTTTCGGCTGGAGGCTCACCGAAACACCGCGCCGATCCTCCTCTTCGGCATCGTGCTCGCCGCTGTCGCGAACCCAGCGGTGCTCGGCGCCGTCGTATTCGCGTACGCGTGGGCCTGGGTCGGGCACTTTCTGATCGAGGGGAACCGCCCCGCGACCTTCACCTACCCGTTGTGGTCGTTGGCCGGGGATTTTCGGATGTGCGGGGTGATGTGGACGGGCCGGCTGTGGTCGGGGCGGGGCGAGACGATCGCGCCGCTGGACGCCGCCTCGATCACCCCGTGACAGCCCACCGCCCGGGACGCGGGGCGAGGCTCAACGAAGCGGGAGCGACCGCGGAGGCGGCGAGAGGGCGCGGATGAGCCCCGGAAAATCCGAAAAAGCCAGCTCCCGGGTCAGGATCGCGGCCTTTCCGGCGGACTGACCGGGAGACGATACGTGTGGTCCTCGTCCTCGATGCCGTCCTCGGGCTGCGGGGCCGTGTAGCTGCCAACGCCGAAAGCCGCACCGAGGTCCCCTGGAAGGCGCCCCATCGAGCGGCCGGAGAGCGGCTCAGGGGTTTCACTGCCGCCGCCCGCGCGTCGCAGGAACGCACGCTTCAGCACACCGAGCACCACACCCCCGAACATCGCGATGACGAGCACCTGGCCGTACCAGGGCAGCCCCAGGGGCTGCGTGAGCGGCGCTGCGTGGACGAACGGCACCTACTTGCAGGGCCAGGCGCCAAGGGCGAGCGAATTGTCGTCCTCGTTGCACTCTTCCACGCGGTTGGTGTCGTCCACCTTGACCGTGAGGCTGCCGCGCCAGTCGGAGTGGGCGATGTGGAAGGCGAGCGACTGAGCGGTGCCCGAGGCGAGTGTCAGCGCGGCGCCGCTGGCAACTTCGCTATCACCGGGGTTGTAGACGTCGCTGGTGAACGCCGTCGTGCCGGCGAGCCCGGTGTTGGAGACCTGCACGTCGAGGTCCACAGTGTCATCGTCGTTGCAGCAGTAGACGGGGTTGGAGGGCGATAGATCCGCGAGATCGCTGCCGAGGCCGAGCGTGGTCCCGCCCGTGCGGAAGTTGTTGTACGTCAGCCAGTTCGGGTCGGGGTGGGCAGGGATGGATCCGTCGTCGTTCACGTTCGTGATGGAGTAAGCGTACTGGTTCCAGATCGGCCGCGATGGACGCCAGGAATTGTTCGCGTCGCCGATGACGGTGATGCCGTTCCAACCCTCGTACGCGTAGTTGTTCGATGGGAGGATGATCTCGGTCTGCCCGTCGTTGTCGACGTCCGCGATGAGCGGGTACTCGTAGAGCGTGCCGGAGGCGTGCTGGTCCTCCTGGAACTTGACAGCGCCGGTCGCACCGTCGAACACCCAGAGCGTCACCTCGTCGGCGTAGACCACGTCGGCCTTTCCGTCGCCCTCAAAATCGAACACACTGGACCCGGTCACGCTCGATGAGTAGTCCTGCACAGGCATGGACCACAACACAGTGCCGTCACTGTCAAAAACGCTGTAGTCGTAGGCCCCGGCGACGCCGATCTCAGCCATGCCGTCGCCGTCGAAGTCTGCCACGGTCGGGGGACCGCCGCCGCCTCCGGGGACCGTCGCTTGCCAACGCACGGAACCGTCGCGATTGGTCGCCGTGACCTGGCCGCCGCACGTGTGGATCAGCTCGGGGATGCCGTCGTTGTCGAGGTCGCCGACCGCACCCATGCCATCGCAGGTGCCATCGTTCCACAGCGGCGTCCCGTCGTACGCGTAGAGTGTGTTGCCGGCGTAGACCTCCTGACGGCCATCCATGTCAACGTCCACCGGGATCGACAGCCAGTACCCCGCGCCGGCCGCGCCCTGCCATTTGAGTGTGCCGTCCGAATTGAGCACGGTGTACCCAAAGATCACCTCGCTCTGCCCGTCGCCGTCGAGGTCCGCGAACGCGGGCGCACCGTACACATACGCGGGCCCAGCGCCCGCCCACTTGAACGCGCCTGTGTTGGTGACACACAGCACGCTCACCTCCATCGCCGCAACGCACACCTCGGGGATGCCGTCCCCGTCGATATCACCGACGGCGACCCCGCCAGACGAGGATGGGTGGTAACCACCGGCGTCCGTGATGCTCCACTCCTGCCCGCTGCCGTCGCCCGAGATGGCCGTCAGCGTGCCCGCAGACGAATACGCGCCGCCCGAAAAGCTCGTGAACACGACCTCCGGAACGTCGTTTTCATCGATCACCCCATCGCCGTTGTCGTCTGTCAGGTTGCCGATGGCCGGCGTTGACATGATGTCGTCGTAGCCCGGGTAGGCGTCGTTTGTGTTCCATTGCCACTCGACGGTCGGACTGAACGTCCCTACCGAAGGCGCGACGACGCAGGTGGAGTCGACAGCGACCGCCGTGACCGTGTCATCGACCGAGCAGTCCCTGGCCGTATCTGCACCGGGCTGGTCGACCTTGTTGTGGTAGCCGTAGTCCTGACACCCAGCCGCGACCAACACAAGGGCGAGCAAGCCGCGCACGGCTATTCGGCCTTTTCCATCTTCTTGAGCGCCATCTGCACGTACTTCTTGATGTTCGGGATCTCTGGATCCAGGGCGTTCGCCCGCTGCAGATCCTGGAAGGCCTGCCGGTAGTTCTTCCGGTAGTAGTGCGAGATGCCGCGCCGACATCGCGCCATGGCGTGGGCGCCATCGAGCTCCACCGCCTGGTCGTAGAACTCGATCGCCCGCTTGTACTCCTTGCGCGCAAAGTACAGATCGCCCATCGCAACCTGGGGATCCGGGTGCTTCGGCTGAAGGTCCTCCGCGCGTCGGAAGTCCGACATCGCGCTCGTGTAGTCGCCGAGCTCCATGTGGCAGCGCCCGCGCCCGATGTAGGCCTCGGAGTGCGACAGGTTGATGTCGAGCGCGTCGGTGAACGCCTGGATCGCCTTCTGGTACTCGCCGCGGTCCACATGCTGGCGCGCGGTCTCCAGGAAGAAGTGCAGCTTGTTGTTGTCGGCCTGGCGACGGGCGTTGTGGTCGACGACGACTGCGCCGGTCTTGCCCGCATCCTCGTCAACACGCTGGACGACGGTCAGGTCGTCATCGTCAAACGACAAACGCTGGCTCCCGGGTGCGGCGATCGGCACATCGCGCGCGGGCGCGGCAACCTCAAAGTGGACGCGCATGCCCTCGGCCGAATCGTCGTCGGAGGCATCCTCCTGGGGGCCGTCCCTCGGCGGCAGGGCGATGGTGTCGTCAGGATTCGCAGGCTTTCCGGCCGCACGCACGTCGATCGCGGCGGTGCTGGGGCGCGGCGCGACCTCCTTGACCACGGGCGTTTCAAGCGTGACGTACGGCCCTTCCAGCGGCGCCGCATCCGGGACGACCACGAGCGTTTGCGGCGGGGAGAGCGGCGGGGACAGGGGCGAGAGCGATGGGCTGGGCTCACTCCGACGGACCCGATCCAGTGCGTCCACCGCGCGGCGACCGGAATTCCCGAGCGACGCGGCCAACGATCGAAGCGCCGCACCCGGTGGGGGTGGGACGGCAGGCTCGGCGTCCGACCACGGCGGCACCAGGCGCATCTCACCTGCATCGGGCAGGGCGTCCGGCTCCGGCTCGGCGGCCAGCAGCGCATCCTCGCCGATCAACGGGAGGTCGGGGCTGATGGGCGTCACCTCGTCGTGGGCGTCCTCGGCCTGTTCGTGCGCGGCCGAAGGCTCAAACAGCGAAGCCGGGGCATGCGCGCCACGCGCAGACAGGCGACGGGCGATCGCGGGACGGGCGTCCTCGGGCTCGGGCGCGCTCCCGTCCGCCTCGGCGTCCCTGCCCTGTCCGACCGCGATGCGACGGGCGATGCGCTCGTCCCGCCGCCGATCCGTCACCTGGGTGTTCGGCTTCGGGTCAGCGCTGGCGTCGGGTTGGCGGGCGAGGGCGCCGAGGCGCGCGGCAAGGCCAGAGACCCCGCCCGGCTTCGGCTCGGATCGCGGAAGCCCGGCCAACATGTCGGCCGAGACGAGCCGGCGAGCAGGTCGGCCGATGCGGACCCCCTCAACGCTCGACTCGCTGGCCCGCGCACGCACGGGCTCGGCCTCAGCCCCACCCGAAAGGTCAAACTCGCCGGCGTCCGGCCCAGCAGCCTCGATCGCCTCGGCAGCGACCGCGTCGGCACCTGCCGGCTCAACCGCCGGTGCGGCGACGGGCTCGGCCTCGATCGCTTCGACGGCTGGCGCCTCGGCGGCGACGGGCTCAGCCTCGATCGCTTCGACGGCTGGCGCCTCGGCGGCGACGGGCTCAGCGACGGGCGATTCGACGGCCAGGGCCTCGACGGCGACGGGCTCTGCTTCAAGCGCTTCGACGGGCAGGGCCTCGACGGCGACGGGCTCAGCGACGGGCGGCTCGACGGCCAGGGCCTCCGCGGCGACGGGCTCTACCGCGGCAGGCGCGGGTGGCGCGGCGTCCTCGGCACGGGCCGCGACCGGCTCGGCGGCAACCCGTGCTTGCGGGTTCCAGGCCAACGGGGAGGGCGGGAGCGACGCAGGCGCAGGCCTCGGGGCCCCGATCGCTACCCGCGGCGCAAGCGACGCCGTGGGCGCTGCAGTCGGCTCGGCGGGCGGGCGCAGCGACGGCGGTCCGCTCATGGCGACGAGGGGGCGCGGCGCGATGGACGCCCGGCCCGAAGCCACCGGCGCGGGGGGCGAAACCACGTCAACCGCGCTCGGAGCGAGCGACCGCAGGGACGGCGCGAGCGGGGGCGGCAGGGAGAGTCGCCCGGCGGAGGGCGGCGGCAGCGAGCGGAAGGGTGCCGAGCCGGTGGGCTCAAGCGCGTCCCCAAGGTCCTCCTCCTCCGCGGGACCGGCCGCCGACGGGATCGGGGCGGGCGCTGGGGGCACCACGACCGGGCCTGACGGCGGCAGGCTCCGACCGGCAGGAGCGATCGGGGGCGGGAGCGAGCGTGCCCCACCGCGCAGCATCGCGACGCGGCCAACGGGGCCGGGAATGGGCGCCTCCCGCGAGACACCGGAGAAGTGCTCCGCAACGAGGGACGAAATCGGATCGACGTCTCGCGCATCGGCGCTCATCACGGGGCTGGCGCGGCGCAGACGCTCGATCGCGAGCCGGCGCTCGACCGCCGCCTCGGGCCACATTGCGGCCTCCATGCCCTGGTCTGCAAACGTCTCGCGCAACAAAGCGGCGCTGCGGAGCGGCAGGTAGGCCGCTGCGAGCGACAGCGACGCCGCCCGTCCCGCTTCCACGGTTGCGAGGAGCCGGCGAGCGGCAAGGAGGGTCTCGTAGTCGGTCATCGTCTCCCCTTCGCGCCCCGGAGGGCGCACGGCGCGCGACTAGTCCTTGCCACGCGTGTTGCTCAGCGCGGAGACCTGGTCAAACAGCTCTTCGCGGAGGCGACGCAGACGCGCCACGTTCTCCTCGGCCAGCTTGACTCGTCCCGCGACCTCCTCGGCTTCGCGGCGCAGCGACTCGGATTCCAACTCCATGCTGCGGTGACGCGCCCGAAGATCACTCACCTGCGTGGCAACCTCACGCGCCTCCCGCTCGACACGGGAGACGCTGTCACGCAGCGCATCGCGCTCGGCGACGACTGCGTTCCGATGGGCGCCAGCATCCTCCGCTCGGGCACGAATGTCCTCCGCGTCCTTCCGCAGGGCAGTCAACTCGCCCGCCGAGTCCGAGGTGATCTGCGAGTACCGGGCGATCTCCATCTCGGTGGAGACGATCTGCCGGGTGATCTGCTCGGTGCCCCGCATTGCCTGGGCGAGCTCCTGCAAGCGCGCCTCCAGGATGCTCTTGAGCTCCTCCGAGATCTGGTTCAAGCGTTCGGCCGTGGCGTTTGACATCGCGATCTGCTCCGTCGCGCCTCGTATCATGAATCGCGCGCGCGGCCGCAACCCCGCACGCGCTACGGGGGCTTCGTGCCTCGCATCGTCCTGTTCGACCCCGTCCTCGGCAGTCGCCTCCTGGCGATCGCGGCGCTCTCACCCGCCCACGATGTGCACGCCGTCAGCGATGCCGCCGACGTCCTCAAGGCGATCCGCCGCCTCGCCCCCGACGTCGTCCTCCTCGCCCTCCCACCCGGCGACATCGGTCGCCTCTGCCGCGCGATCCGCACGGACACCCCCTCCCGCAGCTCGGCCGTCCCCCGGTTGGGCTTTGTCGTCCCCGTCGGCAGCGCCGTCGGCCCCTCCCTCGCCATCGACACCTGGGGTGCGGACGGATGGCTCGGCAACCCCGCGGATCTCCCCGCCTTCGTCTCCGGCCTGCTCGCCGGACCTCTCCCGGTCCGGATGGGCGTTCACGCCCCTGGCCTTGCCGCCAGAATCGTTCACCGGATGCGCCGGATCGGGCTCTGAGCGCGTGCCCGTCTGCTATGCTGAAGGCAATGCAACCCCGC
The DNA here is from genome assembly GCA_903844155.1 of uncultured Pseudomonadota bacterium. Lineage (GTDB taxonomy): Bacteria > Myxococcota_A > UBA796 > UBA796 > SXON01 > CAIUMM01. The sequence continues at coordinate 23,418 of CAIMSU010000031.1, forward strand.
GTGCGCACACTCATCCGGATGGGCCTCGCGGCGGGTGGGATCGTTGTGCCGGGCTGCTTCGACTACGGGTACCACAAGCAGATGGAAGTGCCGGGCGGGAGCGACCAGCACGACACCTCCAACTGGGGAGAAAGCGCTTCAGACCTGAAGACCTGCAAGATGGACCACCGCCTGCCCTGGGGCTCGGCGATCGACGAGTCCTGCATGACCGAGCCCAACTACGGGCCGCTGGACGCCGTCGTGGAGTGGTCGATCACCCAGTGGGGCGACTACGCCGAGTCGGGCGACGCGCTCACCGTCCCCGTCGTCGGCCAGCTCACGGACGACAACGGCGACGGGCGCATCGACAGCACCGACACCCCCGACATCGTCGTGGTGACGGACGACGACGGCACGGACCCGCTCACCCGCGGCGTCCTCCGGATCGTCGCAGGGGACGGCTCGCGGCAATTGACCATTCAGCACGCCGATTATGGGGAGATGCAGATCTTCCCCTACCGCTACGCGAGCGTGGCGCTTGGCGACGTGGACGGAGACGGCATGCCCGACATCGTCGGCATCGTCGAGATCGTGAACCTGGGGCCACCCGACAGCGGAAGCGGGCCGCCCGACCCCGGCGACACCGGGCTGGACACCGCGTGGAGCGACCCGCCCGTGTTCGCGCCAAACCCGGCGGACGACATCTGTTATCTCGCGGCGTGGACACCCCAGGGCGGGATCCTGTGGGTCAATTCGACGGAGCAGATGGACTGCGGCGGCCATTCGCCCGCGCTGGCCGATCTGGAGGGCGACGGGAAGGCCGAGATCATCGTCGGAAGCCGCGTTTTTGACGGGACGACGGGAAACCTGGACTGGTCGGGCAGCGCCGGGGGCGACGGGCGCTACGCCGACTACCCGATGGTCGGCGACCAGTCGTTCGCGATCGACCTCGATGGCGACGGGCTTCAAGAGGTGCTGGCTGGGAGCACCGTCTACAACTGGGACGGCTCGGTGCGCTGCAGCATCGACAGCACGCTGGACGACGGCTTCCCGGCCGCCGCGGATTTCGATGGCGATGGCATCGGCGAATTCGTCCTGGTCGGCAACGGCTACGCGCACGTCCACGACGCGAATTGCCGCCTCGAAGCCGAATGGCCCCTCGTTGGCATGGGGAACGGCGGGCCGCCGACCATCGCGGACTTCGACGGCGACGGCAAGCCCGAGATCGGCATCGCCGAGGCCACGACCTACAGCGTCTACCGGGCAGACGGGGCGGTGCTCTGGAGCATGCCGACGACCGACGCGTCTTCCCACGCCACCGGCTCCTCCGTCTACGACTTCGATGGCGACGGGCGGGCCGAGGTCGTGTACGGCGACGAGACGACGTTGTGGGTGTTCGACGGGTCAACAGGCGCAGTGCGCTTGCAGGACACCACGCACTCGTCGCGAACGCTGCACGAGTACCCGGTCGTCGCGGACGTGGACGGCGACGGGCAGGAAGAGATCGTCGTCGGCCAGGGCGGCGGTCACTACGATCAGCAGTACCACGGGATCTACGTGCTCGGCAGCGCGTCCGGGAGCTGGCTGGGCGACCGGCAGGTCTGGAACCAGCACGCCTACAGCATCACCAACATCAACGACGATCTGTCGCTCCCAACACCGGCAGTTTCAAACTGGCCGACCTACAACACCTTCCGCTCGGGCTCCCTGTCCCCGATGTCCGGGGGCGCGACGCCGGACGCCATCCCGTACGTCACCTCGTGCGCGAACCCCTGCGCGGACGGGCGCCTGGAGGTGCTCGTGCGCGTCGGCAACGGCGGGATGGCGGTGATGCGCGGTCGGGTGCCGGTCTCGGCGTACGCGGAAGTCGGCGGACAACGGGTCTTCCTGCAGACGCTGTACACGGGGCCCATCACTGCGCCGGGCTGGAACAGCGCGACCCTGGAATTCCACCTGCATCCGGAGGACGTGCCCGAGGGCGTTGTCTGGATCGTCGTCGACGATGCCGATGGGGTGCAGGAAGTCGCGGAATGCCACGAGGACAACAACGAGGCGAGGTTGGGCGGGCTCTTCTGTCCGGCGGACTCGGGCTCGGACTCCCGTGGAGCGAGCGACAGCACGCCGTAGCGCTCGAGATGGCCGCGCAGAAGCCAAACCCAGCTACCACAATTGCGGAGAGCATTTCTGGTACATCTCCGATGTACCAGAAATGCTCTCCAGATCCGAAGAGCACAC
>CAIMSU010000032.1 GCA_903844155.1 uncultured Pseudomonadota bacterium
CCAGCCCGCCGTTCCGCGCACGAACCGTGACAGGCGGCGTACTCGCCGGCTGGCGGGGTTCGTGGCCTTGGAACGGCGAGAATTCAGCGCCGAGACGGGCGCGAGGTGTGCCGAGCGCCGGGATCGGCGGCCCGTGCCCCTGGCTTGAAGGCGTTCAGGCGCGGACGAGCTTGAAGGCGTGGCTCCAGCCACCGCCCGCGAAGCCGACCGCGCACCAGAGCTGGCAGAGCGGCTCGATCGCACGTGCCATCTCCACCCCGCCCACGTCCTGCGCGTCCCAGCCCACCTCGTCGAGCAGTCCGGTGACCGTGGCCTTCGCCGCGGCGTCCCGGCCGCAGATGAACATGGTCGGTCGACCAGCGGAGAGCGCAGGGTCGATCATCAGCGCGTTGCCGACCGAGTTGAACGCCTTGACGAACCGCGCCGCAGGGACGGCCGTCTGCAGGCGTTCGAGCAGCGAGTCATTCGGGCCGGTGAAGTAGGGGATGTACCCGTTCACCGGCGCGCCGCCGATCGGGTTGCACGCGTCGATGACGACCTTGCCGTTCAGCGCACTACCCGCGAGCAACGCCGCTTCCGTCGCCGCTGCGCCTGCCACGGCGATGATGACGACGTCCGAGGCCGCCGCCGTCGCCACGTCCGCGAGCGCCACGCCGGGGTTGGCCGCCGCCCACTCGCGCAGCTTGTCCGGCGAGCGCGTGCCGAGCGTGACGGCGTGCCCCTTTCGGGCGTAGCCGGCTGCAAGCACCTGACCGACCGTTCCTGACCCGACGACACCGATGGAGAGCGACATGAGAGCCCTGGCGAGCGAGCCTTCTAATCACGCGGACGGAGAGGCAGCCGCTGTCGAAAGAATGCCAGATACACCACCGCCGCCCCGAAAATCCACGCCAACCCGACCCCCGCCGCTCCGCGCACCGCCGGGTCGGCCACCGCGCCGTAGATCGCCCCAAGCTCCAACGCCGCGAAAGCGACGGGAACGACCGCAGGCACGCCCGAGCCGCCGAGCTTGACGAGCGCCAGCCCCGTCAACGCAAAGAACGCCGCGTCGACCACGACAACCCAGGCGGTGAGCGGATCGACGCCGTCTGGCCCGGCGATGACGAGGAGCAGCGCGGAGAGCGCTGTCAGCAGCAGGATCGCGAGCACCGGCGTGCCTGTGCGCGGGTCGATGCGGGCGAACGGGGCAAAGAAACGACCGTCCGCGGCCAGCGCCAAGACGAGCCGTGGACCCGTCAACAGATCCGCGTTGAGCACGCCGAACGCCGAGAGTGCAACCGCCCCGCCGGCGATCCGAGCCCCGGACCCCGGGAAGGCCGCCCCGACCGCGTCGGCCGCGAGCGCGCTGGAATTGGCGACGCCGTCGAACCCCAGCAGCCGAAAATCCGCCCACGCCGCCCCGAGGTACACGATCACGACGACCGTGACGCCAAGCAGGATCGCGCGGGGCAGCGTGCGCTCCCCATCCTTCACCTCGCCGCCAACCCAAAGCGCCTGCTGCCATCCACCATATGCGAACAACGTCGGCAGCAACGCCGTCCACAGCGATGCACTCGTCGTCGGCACCGTCGACCCCTCCCTCACCGCCGCCGGGCTCGCCACGCCAAGCGCGATGACGGCGCCCAACGTGACAAGTTTTGCAACCACGGTGACGTTCTGGAGTCGCGCCCCCCAGCGCACGCCCGCGGCGTTGGCGATCCCGACGCCAACCATCAGCACCAGCGCCCCCGGAACCGCGCTCGCCGGCGCCACCCCGTTCAGCGCCACGCCAAGGTTCTCGACGGCGATCAGCGAGATGATCGCGATGGTGCCGGTCTGGATCGCGGTCAGGTTGCAGAACACGTAAAGGAACCCGAGCATCGGACCCCACGCGTCGCGCACGATGTCGTACTGCCCGCCGGCACGCGGATATCGCCGTCCCAACGCTGCGAAGGTCACGGCTCCCAACCCCGCGGCCAGCCCACCGAGCGCCCAGGCCAGCAGCGCCCGATCCTCGGACCCCGCGAGCTTCGCCACGCTCGTCGGCGTGTAGAAGATCCCGACGCCGATGATCGCGCCGATCACCACCGCGGTCGTGTCAGCGAGCCCGAGCTCCCGGCGCAGCGTGGACATGCGGAAAGCTAAGCCGACCGGAGATGACACTTCGTGCCACCAACTTCATCCTGCACGTTCGCCGATTGTTGTTAGCACCCGCGCATGCGCGCTACTACCCCTGTCGGTCCCCGCTCGGCCCTCCTCCTCGGCTGCGTCCTCGGCGGCGCGACATTCGCCGGTTGTCAGGATTACAACCTGAAGACCCAGGACTCCAATGTGGCGGGCGCGGGCGACACCGGCACGATCACCACCGCAGACACCTCAACCGGTGACTCTGCCCCCGCGGACACGGACACCGGCACCGTCATCGTCTCGGACAGCGGCGACAGCAGCCACGACTCCGTCCCGAACGACACCGGCGTCGTCGCCACCGAGTCCGTCTACCTCAACACCTCGGACACGCTCTACAGCTACGACCCGTCCTCCAACACCGCCACGCGCATCGGCGGCTTCAAGTCCGGCGGCTCCGCCCTCTCCGGCATCACGGACATCGCGATCGATCTTGGCGGCCACATGTTCGGCGTGAGCTTCTCGAAGCTCTACAACATCGACCCCACCAACGCGAACTGCACCTTCGTCGCCAACATCTCCGACCAGATGACCGGCCTCACGTTCGTCTCGGACGGTCGCCTGGTCGGCGCCGGCACCAAGGTCTCCTTCGTCGACACCACCAACGGCAACCTCACCACCCTCGTCCCCTCCGGCCGCTACACGACCTCCGGCGACATCATCGGCCTGCCCGACGGCATGCTCTACTGGACCGTGCAGGGCGGCGACGATCTCGTGCAGGTCGACCCGAACACCGGCGCCACCGCCAAGATGGGCAGCATCGGCGTCAGCTCGATCTACGGCCTCGGCTATGCGGACGGCAAGATGCTTGGCTTCACGTCCGGCGGCAAGGAGATGACCATCGACTCCGGCACCGGCCGCACCAGCGATCCCCAGAGCCTCTCCGGCTCGTGGTGGGGCGCGACGACAAACCCGGTTCTCTGGTAGCATTTCCGTAGCGGCCGCATCCTTTGGGCGGCTCGCTCGGCCCTGCGCCGGTCAAGATCCTGCATGGAACGCCGCTTTGATATGGCGGTGGTTTCGAGGGGCAGTTTTCTGAGGGGGGCATGCGCAAGCGCCTGCCCCCCTCCGCCGCGCGGGGCGCGGCTACCCCCCGGGCCGGGCCCTAACGGCAATTCGGAGTACCGAATTGC
>CAIMSU010000033.1 GCA_903844155.1 uncultured Pseudomonadota bacterium
GAGTCGCTGGCGGGCGCGGCGTGGGCTCGTGTCCGCCCCGACACCACGCTGCCGCCGCTGGCCGCGAACGCGGCGTCCGCCGTCCACATCCCGGGCTGGGACGGTGCTTGATCCGGTCCGCGCCCGCGCCGAGGCCGACGCTGCGGCGAGGCGTGGGGCAGGGACGCTGTGGGCTGCGGGGCCGGTGGCGTGGGACACGGTGTCCGCAGGCACCGTCTCCCAGCCGGAGGTCGTGGCGGTGGTCGAGGACGCGGGAGGTGGGGCTGCGCGGGTCCAGTCGCGCGCAGCGGCGCTTCCGCGAACCGAGCCGCGCCGAGCCACGGAGGAGGTGCCCACGGCGCTGCTCGCCGCGATCCTGGCGCGCTTGGAGATGGCCCCCGGAGCGACGGCCGGCGTGCCAGCATGGCTGGTCGAGGCCATCGGGAACCCGCTGACCTATGATGCGGCTGCCGGGAACCGAAAGGACGTGTGCGTGCGCGTCGAGCCTGCGCTGTACCGAAGGTTGCAGGCGATGAAAGAGCGGCTCGGGCTGCGAACGACGGCTGGGGCGTGGGAGTACGTCCTCAGGGCGGGGCTGGCTGTGGGGGAGCGGGGGGTTGGGCGGAGCGCGCTCACGCCCGGTACGACGTAAAAGACCCGCAGGCGGCGCTTCGCCACTCCCGCCGTCGGACCCGGCCTTGGTGGCGATTCCGGCGAGCCAGCCCACCGTTCTACTTCGAGTCGGCCTGCAATCCGACTTCTGGGCGGTGGTCGTAGTTCGGGTGGAGCTTCAGGTCGGGCGTGAGGATCCCGATCTTGACCAGAAACGAGGTCTGCTCGTCAGCCGACATCGCCGCCCAGCGCGCGCGGGCAAACGCCTCGTCCTCCGCGTAGGGGTTGTGGCTGTAGGGGTTCTCGGGGCGGTCCATGGTCAGGCTCCAGATCCAGTATACTGCGAAGGGCGGAAGTAGCCGACGATCACTGCCGGGTCGCGAACCGCGACCTGCGTGTGCGTCTTCGTAAAGATAGACCCGCCGGGGAACGCCGGCACTCCCTCGATGAAGACCCCGCGAACCGTCTGGTAGTACGGGCCACCGAGCCCCCGCGCGTCGTCGAGGTCGCGAAGGTGGAAGTTCAGGACCGCGCAGTCGAGATCGCGCAGAAGCAGATCGCCGCCTCCCCCGCCCCCCGCCCGGTTTACCGGGACAGGCGCTCCGACGCCAGCGAGCCGGACGAGCAGGGCGGCGTGGGCAGCGGCGAGCGCCGAGGTCGCGGTGCTGGTCGTCAGGTCGAAGCACCGCCCGAGATGGATGAACGCCCCGATGACCGAGGGATTCGCAATCTTGCCCCGTTCGCGCTGCTCTTCGGCGAACTGCCAAGCGCGTTCCGGGTCTTGCTCCCAGAAGTAGATGCCCTCGCCGAGCCAATCCCAGCGGTTGCTGCTGGGCTTCATCGGCTCGCCGGTGACGAGCACCCGGTCGGCCGTTGCTTGTTCGCAGCCGTGGAAGCCGACGACGACGCGATGATCGAGGAGCGCGAGGGGGGAGGGCACAAGGGCCTTTATCCCCTTCGACGGCGGAGAGCCGGGGCTCGCGGCATCTGAACGTGTGACGTTGTCGTGCATGGGCCGCCTCCTTCTCGACTTCGGTGCCGGTCCCCGGCGCATCCCCCTCGGCGCTTCCACGCGCATCGGTCGCCACTGGTCCAACGACGCGGTCGTCGATCACCCTGGAATGCCGCTCCACTGGCTGGAATTGCGCTGGCTCGGTCGCAACTGGAACTGGCGCGCCCTTGGCGCGATCGACCGAACCGTCGGGACCGGGGCCGCCGATGCCGAGGGCTGGCGTGCTTTCGGGCCGGCCGCTGGGCGACCTCGGGTCCGTCTCGATGGCCTCGGCTGGATCGAGCTTGTGGACTCGGGGGCCCCCGCGATGCTGCTTCACGACCTCACGTCCGGGGAGCGGCTGGAGGCCGAGGACAACGAGGAATACGTCGAAGCCTGCGACGACGGCTTCCGACTCCTTGACGCACCGGAGAGCCCGCCGTTGCAGGATGGGCAGGTGGTTGTGGTCCGCGGTCGGGTGGTTCGCATCCTGCTCGCCGACGTGCCGGGACGCACCGCCGCTCCGAACCTCGACCTCCGGGATCCAGCGTGCCGTCTCGACATCGTCGACGCCGAGGCCACGTTCACGGCCGGGGCGGGCACCCGGACGATCCGAGGCGAAGGCGCTCGCGTTCTGCGCGTGTACGCGAGCGCGCGCCTCGAATTCGGGGACGGCTGGCTCGCGCCGGTCGATGCCCACGCTGAGTGGGTGGCCGCAGGCGGTCGCGTCGACAGCTCCGTGGATCGATTGGGCTGGGAGCGAGGAAAGGTGCGTTCGCGGCTGGTACTGAGCGATGTCGGCGGGGTCGGCGATCTCTTCCAGACCCGGCGCGATGGGCCGACCACGTTGATTCGCCTCTCGCTCGCGCCGGTCCAGATCACGGTCGATGGGCTGGGCCCATCCGGGCAGTGAGGCAGGGTCGGGCAAGGTAAGGTTGATCGAGCGTGGTAGGCTGTTGCAGCCCGAGAACCTCTGTGACTATCTCCCGCCTTGAACTCGCCGTCTCCACGATGTTCCTACTGGCGTGCGAGTGCGGTGGTTCTCCGCCCGATGCCGCCCCTGCACCGGCGTCGGTATCTCCGGTGCCCCCTTTTGTTGTGCCTGTCTACCCGCCCGCGCCCACGGCCTACGATGCCATTCGGGCGATGGCTCAAGCTTGGACTTCCGGCTGCGAAAAGGAAGTGCCTGTGAGCAAGAACGCGGGCTGTACCGCAACGGAACAGGCCGCCATCAGCGCCGTGAGGGCGAGCTCAGGCAAGGTCTACTTTGAACAGGCTTTCTTCAATGCTGAGGCGGGTACCCCGGCGCACGACTCGCTGGGGTGGGTGGCTGGGCCCAGGAAGGTCAAATTCACGGGAAACGGTGATGTGGTCTTCGGCGGGTCCAAATTCGCCGCCGGTGGTGCCGTTTGTGACCCGGAGTGCTGCGACGCTGGCGGCACGAACTGCGAGCCGTTTGATCAAGGGTGTCGGCTCGGACTCCACAAGGTGGGGAATTGCACATCCGACCCCGGCTCATGGACCGATGGCCCCTTTGAGATCACGCGCACGGTCACATACCAACCAGAAAGTGCAACGAACGACGACGACAGGGGCGAGGTGCTCTTCTCGGCGGACTCGCTATCGATCGTCTGTCGGACGGTGCAGACCCCATTCGGGTCGATGCGCGACACCGAGTTCCGTGTGCTTGGAACCGTCAAAGGTGTACGCCTGCAAACTGGGCACGGCACCTACGACGGCTTCGTGCCCGCCTACACCGTCATCGACGAAGTGCTCGGTGGCTCTCCTCCCTCCACTGCAGTCGCGCCCGCGGCAGTAGCGGTACCCGGTGCCACAACAGCCACCGCGACATCCCCGCCCGTGTCGGCACCCGCCGAGTCCAGCACGCCTTCCACCCCGGCCTCGTCGGGCAGTGCTGCGGCGTCCACGACAACGAAGGCGGCGGCATCGAAGCCGCCCGCGTCGAGACCGGTGAGAGCACGTCCTCCCAGGCGGTGAACCGATCTTGGCCATTCACTCGCTCCCCTTCATTTCCCGGGAATCCCCATGCCCACCCGATCCCCCGTCCTCCTGCTCCTCCTCGCCGGCTGTGCCCCAAGCGGCGGCAAGGACTCGACGCCAACCCCGACGAACACCGCGCCCTCAAGCCCGTCGATCATCGTCTCCCCGGCTTTCGCGACGACCGACCAAGACCTGACCGTCGTCTTCACGGCCCAATCCTCGGACGCTGAGGGCGACGCCGTCAGCTACCGCTACCTCTGGAGCGTCGACGGCACCGTTCGCGCCGACCTGACGACCGACACCGTGCCGGCGTCGGAGACGACGAAGGGCGAGTCGTGGACGGTGACGGTGACCCCGTCGGATGGCACCGCCGACGGCACGCCCGCGACCGCGAACGCCACGATCGTCAACACGCCGCCCGCCGCGATGGTGTCGCTCGATCCGGCTTCCCCTGGTGTGACTGACGACGTCACCGCGACGGCGGAGGCCACGGATGCCGATGGTGACGCCGTCACCTTCACCTACGCATGGTCCGTCGACGGCACCGCCGGCTCCGACACCGACGCCGTCCTTCCCGCTGGTACTGCCGTTCGTGGCGAGACCTGGACCGTGACCGCGACCCCCTCCGACGGCGAGGAAGCTGGAGCCCCCGCCGAAGCCTCCGTGACCTTCGGAAACACGGCGCCGTCAGCGTCGTCGGTGACGATCACGCCGGCCGATCCGACGAAGGCTGACACGCTCGTCGCGACCGTCGACGGTGTCGAAGACGCAGACGGCGATGCCGTGACCTTCACCTACACCTGGTCCGTTGACGGCGCGGTGGTGCAGGACGGCGCCAGCGACTCCCTCGGCCCCGAGTGGTTCTCCAAGAGCCAGTCCGTCGAGGTCACGGCGACGCCGAACGACGGCCTCACCGATGGTGACGCCGTCACGTCCGCCGCGGTGGTCATCCAAAACACGCGCCCGTCGATCGACGCCGTGACGATCAACCCCGCCGTCGCGTACGAGGCGAGCACGCTCACTTGCTTGCCCAGCGGCTACGTCGACATCGACGGAGACCTCGGCACTTACGCCTACTCCTGGAGCGTGGACGGCAGCGTCGTCGCCAGCACCGCGACCATCAACGGATCGCTGTTCAACAAGGGCGCGTCCATCGCCTGCTCGGTCACGCCCAACGACGGCGAAGCCGATGGCGCGACGGTCGCCAGCAGCGCCGTCACCGTCCTCAACACGGCCCCGACCCTGGGGGTGGCCACGCTCACGAATCGGACGCCCGCCGAAGCCGACACCGTCGCGGTCACGCTGACGGGAGCCTCCGATGACGACGGGGACAGCATCGGCTACGCCTACAACTGGTACGTCGACGGCACTCTCGCGGCGACCACCTCGACCATCGACGGGGCGCATTTCGCGAAGGGCGACTCGATCCAGGTCGAGGTCCTGCCATGGGACGGGAGCGAGTACGGCGCGCCGGTCTGGTCCGACACGGCCGTCGCCGTCAACACCGCGCCCGCAGTGGCCGTCCCGACTCTGACCCCGACGACCGCGTACACCAACGACGTCCTGACCGCGTCCAACTCCACCAGCGATGCCGACGGCGACGCGGTCTCCGTCACCTACACCTGGTACGTCAACGGCGTCCCCAGCAGCGCGACCGGCTCGACTCTCGACGGCAGCGTGCACTTTGACAAGGGCGACGAGGTCTACGTGGTCGCGACCCCCGGCGATGGCGAGACGGCGGGCACCGGCACGTCGTCAGCGACGGTCACGATCCTGAACAGTCCGCCCTCCTCGCCCGTTGTGGCGATCTCGCCGACGGAGCCAGTCGATGGCGACGACCTCGTCTGCGACGTCGTCACCCCGAGCACGGACGCGGACGGGGATGCGTTGACCTACACCTACTCTTGGGAGGTGGACGGCAGCGCCGCGGGCATAAGCTCCGAGACGGTTCCGGCCGGAGACACTTCGGTCGGAGAGACGTGGACGTGCAGCGTGGTCGCCGACGACGGGGATTCCCTGAGAGCCGCTGCAAGCGACGCCGTCGTCGTTACCTGCGCCTCCGGTGCGGGAGCGACTGAAGCATGTCCGGCGACGAACTGCCTCGATGTCCTCGATCAGGGCTACTCAACCGGCGATGGACTCTACTGGCTGGACCCGTCGGGAAGCGGGGCCGCCGCGCAGGTGTACTGCGACATGAGCACGGACGGTGGCGGCTGGACGCTGGTGTACAAGCGCGGGACCGCGTCGTCGGACACGCCGCACGCATGCTCCAGCTCGGAGACGAGCGGATACTCGACTTCCGGGCTGGCGAGCATCAGCGTCGGGTCCAGCGACAGAGTCTGCGGTTCGCAGAGCCTGCTGGAGTCGTCGTCGTCCGAGCTGGCTTGCGACTGGCTCGACTCATCGAACGCCGTGAACACGCGCGTCGTGTACCAGTTGACCGTGGACACCGCCTGGTCGGCGCTCACCGCCGACGCGCTCGGGGCGAGCTACTCGCACCTCGCAGTTTGCGCGGTCGACGGGACCGCCGGCGTGCTGGACACGAGCGGGGCCGAGGCGTTGTGGACGTGCGACACAGGAACCGAGGTCTACAGCGTCTGGCATACGACTGGCTGTTGCGGCGGGCCGTGGACCTTTGCGGACGCTTGGGACTACGCGACGGAGTCGAACGGCCGATGCTGGGCGCGGTGAGCGAGCGACGATCCCCAGATTTCATACCAACCAACGCGGAGAATCCAGATGTGCACCGTTCCCCCAGCCTACGCGACCACGCTCACCAATGCGGGCACTTGCCCGCTCATCCCCACGCTGGCCGGATGGGATGCCGCCGAACAGAACGGCGGGGTGCCCCATCAAGCCGGCACCTCCGTCCTGCTGGGCCGTTCGGCCCCGGATCAGCCGTGGAAGGCGGTCTTTTTCACCAGCTCCGACACGAGCCTCCACGACCGCTGGTTCACGCAGCGTGGCAACACATCGGCTCACCGCTTCTGCTGGGACCAGACCGCCCCGGCGGCGGTGGCTCGGGCGGCCGGTACTGGCCGGGCCTGGTGTTGCCTGCACGCGCAGGTCACCGCGCTTGCTGGGGCACCGCCCATACCGCCGCCGTTAGGCCCATGCCTCCTCGCGCACGCCCCTGGACAGCACGCCGCCGGGAACTGGGAGTTCAGCATTCGTTGGTGGGCGGCTGCGGTGCCGCCGGATACCGCGAACGCGCGGACTTTCGCGTTCCAAGGCGAAAATATCGTTCATCTGGCCGAGCGCTGGGGGCTGCGCGGCTTCGGGCTCGCAACCCCCGCCCGACTTTCTCAGAGACTCGCCGCCATCACCCCCTGCGGTTGCCCGTGAGTCGGACTCCGCGGGGGATCATTGCAAGACGGCAACTCCGCGGGCCCCCGCCCTACCTCCCCCGCAAAATCACATGGTTGCTCGTGCATCCCGCGCACGTCCGAACGCGCAGGAAGTCGACCTTGCCGTCGCCGTCGTAGTCAGCGCCGGCACGGGGGAGCGGGCCGCTCCGGCGTTCGGCGATGCGGCCCAGGGCGCAAGCGCCCCATGACGTGCCAGACCGGGTCGCCCGTACGGCCACCTGCGCCTGCGGTTCGTCGGCCCATGCGTAGATCTCATCGTCGCCATCACGGTCCTCGTCCCAGGCGGAGGCGCTGAGGGGATCGAGGGTCGCGGCCAGGCCGGCGGGGAAAACGGGCTCTTGCTCGCCCATCAGGCCGCGCGCGTCCGCACGCGCGACTGACCAGCCCGCGCTGCCCGCAAGGAGCAGTCCCTCGTGGCTGCCCTGCTCGCGCACGACGGCCACGCCCACAACCTCCGGCCCCGGCGCGAGGCATTGGTGAGGGGCAAACTGCCCGGTGCCGTCTCCACGCCGCCAGGCGACACAAGCGGCGAGGGTGAGCGCCAGATCGGCATGACCATCACCATCCCAGTCCAGGACGAGGGGCCAGCCAGCGACACCGGATTGAAAAAGCTGCTGCGGCGTGGCGAAGCGCCTCGCGCCATCGCCGCGGAGGATCTGGAGCCGAGCGCCGTCGTGATCCGCGACGACAATGTCAGAGTGGCCGTCGCCGTCGACGTCGCCGACGCCGACCGGACTGCCGCTGCGCGCCGTTGGGACCGCGACGCCGTTCTCCAGCAGTGCGCGCCCGTCACCCCAGTAGATGCTGAGCGTCTCGTCCAACTGGTTGGTGAAGATGGCGTCGACATGCCCGTCGCCGTCCAGGTCGGCGGAGGTCGCCGCCATCGTTTCGCGGGGGCCTGGACGCACGGTCTCGTCGAACCAACTCACGGCGTCGGAGCACGGCTTCAGGTCTGCGAGCGCTGCTGTAGCCGGAGCTGGGCCGTCGGTCTTCCGGCCGGAGGCGACCGCGAGCGCTGCGACGGAAGCAACCGTCAGCGCCGCAGCAGCCTGCCCCCAGCGTCGGCCTCGTGCCCGTGTGAGTACGGGCGGATGCCCGGTCTGGCGCACTCGAAGGTCGTCGACGGGCGCTGGGAGCGCGTTGACCACCGCCCGGAGTTCCTGCGCCATTTCCTCGGCACTTGAATACCGATCTTCGGGCGCGTACCGCCCAGCACGAGCGAGAACGGCCGCGAGAGCCGGTCCGGCGATCCGGTTCAGGCGCCCGATCTCGGCCTCGACGAACAGGTCACCCCCAGGAGCACCGGTCATCGCCCATACCAGCGTCATCGCGAGCGCGTACAGGTCGGCCGCGACGGTGACGCTCGCCGGATCCCGGCGCTGTTCGGGTGCCATGAACGGCACGCTTCCGAGGAGCGCGCCGGTCCGCGTGAGCGCGGCACATCCGTCTCGAATGCGGGCAATTCCAAAGTCGCCCACACGGACCTCGCCCGCGTCGGTGAGCAAGATGTTCTGCGGCTTGACGTCCCGATGTACGACGCCCCGAGCGTGGGCGGCGCCGAGGCCCGCGAGGACATCGACGCCCAATCGCGCGACAAGCGAGGGGGAGAGGGGCCCACCGGACGCGACGCGATCTGCAAGGCTCCCGGCGCACAGCTCCATCACAACGCAGGCGAGGCCGTCCTCCTCGAACACGTCGAACACCGTGACGATGTTGCTGTGGCCCAACTCAGCGAGAACCCGCGCTTCGCGGAGCACGCGCTCGCGTGCCTGCGGGTCTGCGGCGACATCAACGACCTTCGCCGCTCGCTGCACGTTTAGCCGACGGTCCAGCACCCTCCAGACCTGTGCGAAGCCGCCCTCGCCCAGCGGGCCGAGCACGTCGTAGCGGCCTTGGCCGAGGCGGCTGCGGGATTGAGCAGAGAGGGGGGCGGCCACGGGGGTGACCTATCCGCCGGCGGCGGGCCGAGCCTTCAGGCTCTTCGCCGGTGCCGACTTTGCGGGGCGCCGCAGGCCCCGACGGCCGTCGCGCGGCACGCGGTACACGCGATGACAGGGCGAGATCCCTTGGCCGCGCCGTTCACTCCTTCTCGCCGCCGTCGTGGATTCTGGCCTTGAAACCTCGCGGTCTACGTTGAACGGGGATCACTTCGATTACGCAAAACGAAACTCTCCCAGCACAGCATTCTCACGTGGTGTAAGCCGACCGCGGTAGAAGTGCCGGCCCGGTTGGTGCCGGTGGAGGTGTTCGCGGACGAAGGCGCGGCCCTGGAGGACGTCGTGCCCGTCGTGGACGCCGCGCCGCCGGAGGCGCCGA
>CAIMSU010000034.1 GCA_903844155.1 uncultured Pseudomonadota bacterium
AGAAGGTCCAAAACGTCGTCCCAGGCCCCGTCGATGAGATCAGCGTGCGAGGTAGCGGTCGAGGCGTGGCGGCGGCGGGCGGAGTGCATGCCGCAGACTCACCCGGAACTCTTGACGTGTCAAGTAAGTTAGCGCCTATGCTCCTGACCCCGGTGCCGGGCGAGAAGATCGAGGTTCTCGGCGAGCCGTTTGGCGGTCCCTGCGCCTTTCGGGTCGAGTCCGGGCTGCCTTGCCCCATGTGCGGGATGACCCGAAGCTGGGCCTGGGCGACCCGCGGCGAGCCGGTCCGGGCGTTCGCCTACAACCCTGCGGGCGCGACGCTTTGGGGCGGTCTGGTGCTCTGCGGCATCATCGGGCTGTCGAGGCTCGTCAGCGGCGACCCCAAACGGCTCGCGGTGCCCTGGCAGCTGCTCGTTGGCGCTACGATCGTGTGGCTCGGGCCGCTCTACGCGGGCGTTTGGCTGCTCCGCACGCAGGGGTTCTTCGCCCTGCCCTGAGCGACCGCCTACTGGAGGTCCGTGCTCTCCAGGTAGGCCTTGACCTCGGGGTCCGAGATCAGGAAAAGGTTGACGCCGCCCACGATCATGCCGGGCAACCCGCCAAGCAGGCCAGCAAACAGCTCAATCCCGCACGTCACCTTGATCAGCGTGCCGGAGCGCCCGGTGAGCGTGAGGACGCCGCTCACGATCTCGAACAGGCCGACCGGAATCAGCAGTTAGGGGATGAAGCCGCAGATCATGAGCGGCGTGCCAAGCCCGAGCGTGAGCGTGGCGATCAGGCCCGCCATCATCGAGATCAGGAACGAGGACAGGCAAATAGTCGGGAACTGAACGAGCCCCGAGATGATCCGTCGGACGCCGACGGCTTGGAGTTTTTGCGGTTTTTGCACGAGCGCCTTGGGTTCTGGAGGGGAGTATCCGATTCTGGAGGCGGGTGTGCGGGGCCGACGGGGGATGGCGAGGAGCCGGGGAACCTGCCACTCCGTCGGGTCGGGCGGGCGTCAGCTGGCTTCGCTGCAGACCGAGCGCAGCGAGCCCGCAGCAGCGCGACCCCGCCGGTCTTTCGGCGGGGCACGCCCGCACCCCTCTGTCGCCCCGTTCCTCGCAGTCAATCGCCCTTACCGCTCCCAAATCGTGGTCGCCGGGTACGTCTGTGAGAAGCCGTACCAGCGCCCGAAAATGCCCATGGCGAGCGGGAGACGCACGCCGTCGACGTCCTTTCCATTGGCTTGCCACCGAGCGCCGCTGGTTGGGTCTACGGCATCGTCGCCCTCCAGGCGCACGCCCGGCCCGGGCAGGAGGTAGGCAACCGGCGCTCCCTGTTCGGCGTCCATGGCGACGAGAACGTCGTGGTCGCCGACCTTGTCCACGATCATGCCGGCATCACGCACTGCCTGCATCGGGAAGAACCGCGCCGCGGGGGTCAAGCCGTGGATGAGGTTTCGCTGGCCCTGCACGACGCCCAGACCGAGCATCATCTCGGGCAGTCGGCGGTCCGCGTCTGTCATGGTCCGTCGAAACATGCCGGGTAGGGTAGGCGGTGAGAAGTACGTTTCGAACCAGCCAAGTACGCGACGCCAGAGCGCGTTGGTGGGTGCGGTGATCGAGCCGTCGGGGTGCGCCGAGCGAAAGTTTCCGAACCGGGTGATCTCACTTGGGAGCATCTCGATCTGTGCGCCGGCGGAGGGCCCAAAGATGCACTCGCCGGTGTAGTGGAGCCATTGGGAGTGGGTTGCGTCGTCTTCCATGACAAAGAGACCCTCGTAGAGGCCGGAGACGATGAAGGTGAGGGGCGTGACCTGGCCGCCGGCCAGGGTCAGCAGCGGGTAGAACACCGCGCTGCTGTGACAGGCGTCTCAGAAGGTGACGAGGATCTCGCGCTCCGCGAGCCGGTCCGAGACGATGTGATGGGAGGCGATGTACCGGAGTGGCCACGCTCGCGCGCTGGGTCCGGAGGGTCCGGAGATCGTGACGGCGAGCACCTCCTCGTCGTCAGCCAGGTCGCTCTCGGCGCGACTGCGTTCCGCGGGTCGAGGGGGGAGGTCGTGGTGATGGACGTTGGGCGGACGAACCGGACGACCGCGGACGCCACGGTCACCGTGTCCGCGTCGAGCGGGGATCTGCTCGGGGCCGGGGTTGCGGCGGCTGACGTGGACGGTGACGGCGTGGACGACCTCATCGCTGGCGCGTCTGGAGTCCGCAGCACTGGCGCCGTCTTCGTGTTCCTCGGACCCGTGAGCGGCGCCGTCGACGCCTCGGCGGCGGACGTACGCCTGCTTGGTGACGGCGACAACACGGGCGAACATGTGGTCGTGCTCGGGGACACCGATGGAGACGGGCTCGGCGACGTCGGCGTCTGCAGCACGGCGTCGACGTGGCTGTCGGTGCTTCGGGACCCGGCTCGGGGTCTGGGTCAGCTCGCGGATGCCCCGCTGATCGTCCGACTCGACCTCGGACCGGGGTGCGCCGCGCTCGCGGGCGCCGACGTGGACGGCGATGGCCTGGAGGAGCTGATCGTCGGGACGGGCACGGACCCCGCGGCGCTCGTTTTCGCCGCGGCGGGCACGGGCACGCTCGGCCAGAGCGATGCCCTCGCCGAGGTCACCACGAGCGGCGCTGGCGACGCCGGGGGTTCGGTCGCGCGGCTGGCGGACCGGGACGGTGACGGGTCGGACGAAGTGCTGGTCGGCGGCAAGGATGTCGGCGTTGGCGGCGAGGCCTTGATCGTCCCGGGCGCGAGTCTGATCCCATGACCCTCGCCCTCCTCGCCCTTCTGCTGAGCGCCCACCCGGCACGCGCCGGCTGCGTCAACACGCTGGTCCAGGACCTGAACTGCAACGGCATCGACGCCGAGCACGAGGCGCTCGTCGACCTGACCGACCCCATCTGCGCGAGCACCCTGGACGCTGACGGAAATCCGTATCCCAACGCGGACTACTACTACGACTACGCCACGCAGGGCTGCCAGTGGCTCCTCGTCTCGTTGGACGCGGACGGCGACGGCATGTCCTACGGCACGTTCTACATCGACCCCAACGACGCCTTCCCGGACCTGCTCGTCGGCGTGCTCTGCGACAACTGCCCGGACGTCTACAACCCTGATCAGGCCGATCTCGACTGCGACAACGTGGGCGACGTCTGCGACAACTGCCTGGACGTCATCAACACCGACCAGGCCGACCAGGATGGCGATGGCGTCGGTGACGCCTGCGACGATTGCCCCACCGTGGCCGACCCGGACCAGGCCGACTACGACGGCGATGGTGCGGGCGACGCCTGCGACGTGTGCCCCTGGGTCCCCGACGACCAGACCGACAGTGACCGCGACGGTGTCGGCGACGCCTGCGACGACTGCCCCGGGGTGCCCGACCCGGACCAGCTCGACAGCGATGGCGACGGGCTCGGGGACCCCTGTGACTCCTGCCCGGAGGTGTCCAACTGGTCCGACGCGGACACGGACAACGACGGGGTGGGCGACGCCTGCGACGATTGCCCGGGCGTGCCCGACCTCGACCAGACGGACCGCGATCACGACGGGTTCGGCGACGCCTGCGACCTCTGCCCCGTCGATCCCAGCCCGAACAACGTGGACTCCGACGGGGACGGCATCGGCGATGCCTGCGACCTCTGTCCGACCCTCCCCGATCCGGGTGACAAGGACGCGGACGGCGACGGGGTCGGCGATGCCTGCGACAATTGCCCCACCGCTCCCAACCCGGACCAGCAGGACCAGGACGCGGACGGCGTCGGCGATGCCTGCGACAACTGCCCCGGCGTCTCAAACCCCGAGCAGGCCGATACCATCGATGGGGACGGCACGGGCGATGCCTGTGACGCGGAGCGGCTGCGCGGGGGTGGCTGCCGGGATCCGGGGTTCATCGCGGTGCTGTTCGTGGGGCTCTGGGGGTTGAGGCCACGTCGGCGGAGGGCGTAGGGTCAGGCCTTCCGCGCGACCACGATCCGCGTGACCCCGCCCAACCGCGCCCGCCCCTCTGACCAGAGCGGGCGGCACTCCGTCAGGAACTCCGCTTCCCACGTGGCGGATACCGCAGCGGGGACGGTCGACAAGAGCCGCTCCAACCCAAACGCGCGCACCCACGCCAGGAGCTCGGCGTCCGAGCGGGCCTCCATCACCGGCACCTCGACCTCGTCGACCGTCTCGACCCTCCACCCCGCCTCGCCAAGGTGGCGTTCGAGCCGCCCGGGGTCTGCATAGTAGAACGTCCCCGGTGTGTTCATGTCCGGATCGGCCACGCGCACGTGCCGCGCGAGTACCCGCCTTGGAAGCGAGTAGTACGGGACTCTCGCCGGTTCGACCCAGACCGCTCCGACGAACACGCCGCCCGGCCGCGTCACCCGCCGCACAGCCCGCAATGCCGCCACCGGGTCGGCCATGTACATCAGGCCCCACCGCGCCAGGACGACGTCAAAATCGCCATCGACCGCGAGGTTTTCGGCGCGACCCGCGTGCAGGTCCAGGTTCGTCAGCCCCTCGTGGTCGGCCCGCGCCCGCGCCATCGTCAGCATCTCCGCGTCGACGTCCACGCCGACCACCCGGCCAGAGACGCCGACCCGATGCGCCGCGCGTATGGCCGGCTCACCGCGACCTGTCGCGAGGTCGAGGACGCGCATGCCGGTGCCCACGCCTGCGCTGTCGAGCATGCGCTCGGAGAGCGGGGCGCTCAGGCGCTGCTCGTCTGCGTCGTAGCGGCGCCAGACCGCGGCGAGGTCGGTCGGGAGGTGCGCTTTGGGGTGGGGCACGGTGGGTTCCGGGCGGAGCGCCCATGCTGGGATTGCGCCGCGGGCCAGCCCGTATCCTCCCGGCTCGTCCGGGGGGCGCGTCAGCCCGGTCCCGGCGTTGCCGGTGGAACATCGAGCGCTTGCTGACGATCCCGCCGATGAGCCAGAGTGCCGGCGCAACCGCCAATCCGACCACACGCGGGCGCCGGACGGTCGGCCCGACCCAGCTCGTCGAGGGAGGCGTTTGGCATCGCGATGGCCAGACAGCCGAGGATCAGCACCGGCAGCGGCAGCACGAAGAGGGTCAGCGCCGCCGTCCACGGGCGTCGACCGCGTCGGACCGTGGCTTCGTCCATCACGAACCGTCTCCCCGTCGCCCGTCCGATGGCGCGAGCGCCGGGCGCTTCCCGAGGCGCCACAGCGCGATCATCGCCCCCACGGAGATGGCCGGCAGGCCGAGCGCCAGGGTCCCCATGAGGGCGTTATCTCCGGCGTGGAAGCCCGTTTCCAGCATGAGGGCCACGAGGAAGAGCGCCGGCACGGCGATGCTCGCAGCGACACCGATCTGGAAGATCGTTCCTCCCTGCTCCGGCGTTCGGGTCGGCCAGACCGCGAGAAAGGCCGCCACCGGGGCGAGGACCAGGCCCGCGGCCGACGCCAGGCCCCCAAAAAGCAGGAAGCCAATCGCCAGGCTGAAGCCGGCACCGAAGAAGCCGTCGCTCGTCCCTCCAAGGGAGGCTCCGACGCGGTCCACGGTGTCGTTCGGGGTGTTCGCGAGTACCGCGCATCCGATCACGTAGAGCGGCGTGATCAGGGCGAGCGCGACGGACGCCCCCCAGAGCAGACGCGCGCGGGTGATGGGGCTCAAGGGAGGCCAGCGCGGTCGACGGACGTTGGCGCTGCAGGTGTCGACATCCCCCGGAAGTAACCGGCTTCCTTGCGCGGCCAGCCCGCCGAGTGGTCAGTGGGGGCTGTAGAGATACCGCGCCGAGAGCGGCTCGCCGATGACGCTGCCGTCGCTGCCGGTGAGGGTGGCGGTCCACGTGGTGTCGGCGGTGGTCGTGCCGTCGTAGGTGGAGTCGGCGATGGTGCCGAACCAGACGGAGTTTTCGGGGAGGTCGAGGGTCCAGCCATCACCGGATCTGGCCGCGCCCGGATAGGCGAGGTCGAGGGTGGCGGGCGCGCCGTTCTCGGTGATGGACAGCGTGACGATCTGCTCAGGGCCGGGGTTGTAGACGGTCAGGAACACCGGGACGTCGTCGCCGGCGTTGGTGTACTCGAGCTGTCGGGAGGCGATGACGGCGCGGGCGACGGGTGCCGTGGCGATGGACGTGGCCGCGGGATTCGTGACGGTGACCGTGGAATACGTCGCGTTGTCGGCGCCATCGTAGAGGGTGTCGGCGATGGCGGTGGCGTCTGTGGTGCCCCAGTAGTCGCCGTCCAGGACGGGGTTGGCGATCCAGGACGGGAAGGCGTCGGCCGTCAGGTTGAACCAACTGAAGTCGGAGGGGGCGGTTCCGCGGAGGTTCCCGTAGACGTCGTTGTGGTCGAAGCCGCCGAGAAATGCCGCGCCGATGCCGGCAGCGCCGCCGTCGGGGGAGGTCGCCGCGCTGGTATTTGCCTCGATGACGTCGTCGTAGAGGTAGGGCGAGGCGTGCGGGTTGCAGTCGACGCAGACGTGGACGCCGGCGCCGTCGCCCTTTGCCCCGTTCTCGTAGAACTCGAGGTAGAGCAGCGCGGATACGCTCGAGACCAGGCTGATCCCGCCGCCGTCGGACTGGCTCGTGTTGGCGCTGAACGTTCCGCCCACGATGGGGGATGCGGAGAGGAACGTGGAGAGGCCACCGCCGTAGCTTGCGGAGTTGCTCGCGAATTCGTCGTCCTGCAGGATCGGATCGGCCTGATCGATGTAGGCTCCGCCCCCGTACGCGAAGGTGTTGGCGACGTTGTTCTGGAACACACAGTCGCGGATGCGCGGGGTTGCCCCTGCGCTGATCAGCAGGCCGGCGCCTCCGATCGTGTCGGTCGTCGCGGCGATGACGTTGTCGAAGAACTCGACGCTGTGCACGTACGGCGAGCTGCCGAGGATGTGCATGCCGCGGGTCGCGTAGGCGATCCGCGCATGCTCGACGATGGAGCCCGAGGCGTAGGTGTCCACGCGGTCGAAGGTCGCGGAGACGGCGTCCGCGTTGAAGACGATTCCTCCCCAGGGATCGGCGACCGGCGTGGTGTCGCTCGGATCCGAGGGCGGGTCGGCCGACTCAAAGCTGATCCGCCCGGCCTCGTCGTCCGTGCCAGCGGCGTCCAGCTCGCCGTCCACCGTGATCGTCACCCCCGCCGCGGCCTTCACCCACGTCCCCGGCCGGATCACGAGCGTTTCCCCCGCCGCCACGACGTAGTCACTGTCGAGCGTGATGGTGCCGGACCACGGCGACGCCAACGGATCACCAGCCGTGCCGGACTCGCCAGCGGGCGTGGGCGCGTGACATGCGAGCGCGAGGAAGAGGAGCATGGGGGTGGATAACCCCTACGCATACCCCGACGCCTGCAACGCGAACAACTGGGCGTACCGCCCCGCGCGCGCGAGCAGCTCCACGTGGGTGCCCTGCTCCACGATCTGTCCGCCTTCAAGCACGAGGATCCGGTCTGCCATCCGCACGGTGGGGAACCGGTGGCTGATCACGATGGTCGTGCGGCCCTTCGCCAGCGTGCGGAAGCGCTCGAAGACAGCGTGCTCGGATTCGGCGTCGAGCGCGGCCGTCGGCTCGTCGAGGATCAGAATGTCGGCGTCCTCCCGCATGAACGCGCGGGACAGCGCAATGCGCTGCCACTGCCCGCCGCTAAGCTCGGTCCCGTCGCGCGAGAACCAGCGCCCGAGCGAGGTTTCGAGGCCGGCTTTCAGGGCGGCGACGTCTGCGGTCGCGCCGCCATTCTCGATGGCGCGGCGTACCCGGGGCTCGTCATCGCGCGCATCCACACTTCCGAAGCCGACATTCTCGCGCACCGGGAGCTGGTACTGGTTGAAGTCCTGGAAGATGACGCCGATCCGCCGATGCAGCGCGGCCCGGTCCAGCCCGGCGATGTCCACGCCGTCGAGCAGGATGCGCCCCTCCGTCGGCGCGTAGAGCCTCGTCAAAAGCTTGATGAACGTCGTTTTTCCCGCGCCGTTGTGGCCGACGAGCGCCAGAGATTGGCCGGCGGGGATGAACAACGCGAGGTTCCGGAGCGCCCAGGCGTCCTTGCCGGGGTAGCGAAAACCGACGTTGTCGAAGCGGATTCCCTGTTCGGCCTTCGCCGCCGACGCCAAGGGGCCGGGCGCGACGATCGCCGCCGCTCGTCCCGTCGGCAGCTCCAGGTATTTGAACAGGTTCGACATGTACAAGTTGTCTTCGTACATGCCGCCGATCGAGGTGAGGATGGACTGGAAGGCCTGTTGGCCCTGCCGGAACGCCACGACGTAGAGGGTCATCTGGCCGAGGGTCAGGATGCCTTGGGCCGTCTGCAGCACCATCGCGGCGTAGCAGCCGTAGAAAGCGCCGGTGCCAAGGAGCGAGAGCAGCCAGGCCCAACCGGCGCGCCGCGTGCCGAGACGGCGGTCGTCCTCGTAGAAGGTCCAGGCGAGCGTCTTGTAGCGGTCCAGAAGCAGCGGGCCGAGGCCAAAAAGCATCACCTCCTTGGCGTGCTCGTCGTTGGCGAGCACGTATTCGAGGTAGTTCAGGCGGCGTGTGTCGGGCGAACGCCAGTTGCGTAGGCTGAAGGCCGCTTTGGAATACCGCATCTCCACGAGCGTGGCGGGGATCGCGGCGACCACCATCCCGAGGACCGCGAGGCCGGAAAAGCCCGTGAGGAGGCCGGCATAGCCGGTGAGCGTGAGGGCGTTCTGGACGAGCTGGGCGCTGTCACGGACGACGGCGAGGGGGCGGGTGGACGCCTCGCGGCGCGCGCGCGTGAGCTGGTCGTAGAATTCGGGATCCTCGAACTGGGAGAGCTCCAGCGTGCGCGCCTTTTCGAGGATGGCGACGTTCACGTCGATGCCCAGCCCGTTCCCGACCAACTGCCACACCAGGCCGAGCCCACGCATCACCAGCGACGTTGCGGCCACGAGGCCAAGCTCGGCCGCGACCTGCCAGGTCGCCCGTGTCGCGTCCTTCGCGACGACCGCATCGACGATCGACTTGCCGACCCACGCCACGCCGAGCGGCAGGACGGCCGAGACGACCGTCAGCACGATGAGCAGGATCGAGAGGCCGGGCGCGGACTTCCACACCAGCGCGAGCGTTCGCGGCGTCTCGGTGAAGCTGGCGCGCAGGCGGGCGAGCAGGGACATGCCGAGGGGTAATCACTCGTCTGCCGGCCGGTTAGCTGGCCTTACGAGGAGGGCCGATGGCGGTCGCGACGGACGGACCCGCCATCCCGGACAACGAGGCGCTGCTTCGTCGGGCGATGGCCACGGACACGCTGGCGAAGGTCGGGCCGATGGCGCTGCGGAACTACTACGCAGGAAGGCGGGTTGTCGCGCACTTCATGCTCCACAGGCAGCGGGCGAAGGGCGCGCAGTCCGACCTCGTCGACGGCATGCTCGCGGACGCGTTCCTGTGGATCGATCCTCCGCCGGGCGTGCGCCCGCCGGGCCCGCTGCGGGACGACAACCTGGGATTGGTCGCCGGGTTTCCGGTCAAGACGCTGTGGTCGACGGTAGCCCGGATTCCGGTCAAGCCGGTGCGCAATTTCCTCGTTCGCTCGTCGCTCGCGTCTGCCGGGAGGGACGAGCCGCCGGGCGATGTCATCGTCGCCGAGATCCCCCTCACCGCCGTGCAGCGGTCCCGCGGCGCGCGCCGGGAAGCGGGCCTGGCGTTCGGCGTGATCGCGGGGATCGCCAGCCTCGTCGTCGGCTTCTTCCCCCACACCGTCAGCGTCTACAACGGTTTTCCCGTCCCCATCCACGTGGAGGTCAACGGCGACCCCCTGACCGTTCACCCCGACGGCGTCGACACCCGCTCGATCCTCGGCTGGCGCCTGCACCTGCACGCCACCGCGGTCCCAACCGCAGGCCAGACCGCCGCTGTCATCGACGATCGCGACGTCACCTTCCGCTGGAACGACGACCTCGTCTACACGCCCGGCAAGCAGGCGGCGCTCGCGGTCGAGGACGTCGTCTACGGCGAGGGCAAGGCGGCCGATCCCACCTTTCTCCCCCTGGAGGTCGTGCAATCGGTCCACGCCGACTACGTCCTGCGCGAACCGCCTCAGTCGATCCAGCTCGATCAGGGCCAGAACGCCCACCGCGCGCATGTCCTCAACGTGCTCTCGCTGGCGGACTACCGGAGCGCCAACGAACGGGTCGCGTTCGTCGCCAGGCGCTATGGACGCACCGCAGCGATCGCGATGATCGACGACTCCCTCGCCGTCGCGCCCGACCAGATCTACCTGGCGATGTGCAAGGACTGGTCGCTTGGCCAGGGTCGCCGTGCGTTTTGGGCCGATCTCCGGCAGCGGGCACCCGACGCGTTCCCCATCTGGCGCCGCTACGGCGAGGTTGTCGCGGACCGGGCAGCGTTCCTGGCCGCGGCGCGCAAAGCGGCCGAAGCAGGGGACGAAAACGCCGTCGCGATCGTGGCGCTCTATGCCCCCGACCCTGCGGAGTCGCTGGCCCTGTCACCCTCAAAGCCGCTCCCGGCGGTAGCGGGCGCCATCCTGACGGACGACGTGCGGGAGCGCCGGTATTCGCAGGCCGAGGCCCGCGCGGACGCGCTCACCCGGCTCGGCCGCTGGTCGGACGCCGTAAGCGCCTGGGATGATTATCTGGCGTTGCAGGGGTCGGATGAGGGCATGGGGCGTCGGGAGCAGGCGCGTGCAAGGCGGCTCGGTCACCTTCCGGACGGCGATCCGCCAAAGGAGGCCTCCGCGGACGAAATCCGGCTGCTGACGGACACCGCCACCGTCACCGAGCACCCCGACCAGGCCGACGCCGTCGTCGCTGCGACGACAACGTACCAGGATCCTGCGTTTGCCCGGTATGTCCTGGCGTTGGCGCGCGGGCGGGCGGGCGAGGCGCGGATGGCCCTGAACGACATGAAGGGCAAGGTCGACGACGACTATTTCGCGAAGCTGGCGTTGATCGTGGAGCTTGGTGGGGGTGGCGACCCGATGGGCCTGCGGGTGCTGCTTGGCACTGTCGCGTCGGTAGACCCGGGCTGGGGTCGCGTCGCGGCGGCAGCAGCAGAGGCCCTGGCCCTCCCGACGGCACCGGCGTGGGCAGCCGAGGCGGAGGAAGATGGCGATCGCGGCCCAACCCTCGCGGACATTCGCGCGCGTGCCGCGGCCGGGCCAGCGTGGGACGCCTGGGTTGCGTGGCCGCCCCGGGCGTGGCCGGCGGCGTCGCTGGCGGCGGCATGGCTCTCGGGCGACGAAAATGCCCGTGCAGGCTGGCGAGCGCTCGCGGAGGACGAGGCGTTGCCCGGCGACATCCTGGCCGCGCCGACCGTCGGCCCGACGACGCCCTGGGGTTCGCAGCGATGAAGTGTACGCTTTGCGGCTACGTGAACCGCGACGGCGCGACGCAGTGCGGCGCCTGCTTCGGGATGCTCCTGACGCCACGGCCCGGGTCCGCGCCCGTCGCCGCAACGACGATCGGGTCGGTCGCCCCGGCGCCCCGCCCGCCGACAGGCCCGGTGCCCTGCTCGCGCTGCCAGCACCCGAATGAGGCCGGGGCGGTGCTCTGCGGGGGGTGCGGCACGATGGTCAGCGCCGTGGCCCGCGCCGAGGCGCTTCCCGAGGGCTTCGCGACCGTCATCCCCGGACCCGGAACGCTCACGGGCATGGCGGCCGCCGCCAACGACCCGGCGCTGTTCCCGCCCAACGTCGTCGCGCTCTTTGAGGCGGGCAACCGGCTCGATGCCCACGCCGCGCTGCGGAAGGCCCTTTCATCGGACCTTTCGCGTCGCGCCGCGCGTCGCCAGCACCTGCTCGATCGTCGGCTCTGGGCCCAGTCTGGGGGCGCGCCCACGATGTTCACGTTCAACACCATTGGTTTTCGCCCCTACGGCTACGACGATGCCCACCCGGATGGCACGTTCATCCTCACCAACTACCTTGTCGTCGCGTTCTTCCCGATGTTCCCATCGAGCTCGCACATCGTCGTCAAGGGGAGCCGGGGGTGGCACTTCTTCGCCGAGGTGCCGTTGAGCGAGCTGGCGAGGCAGGTGCGGTTGGTGCTCGTCGGGCTGTTCGTCCTCGGGATCGGGGCGGTGGTCGTGACGGCGTGCGCGGGGGCTTGATCTACCACAATTGCAGAGAGCATTTCTGGTACATGCGCAGCATGTACCAGAAATGCTCTCCGCAATTGTGGTAGGTCCCAGGTCGCTTGCGCTTTCAGCGCCGACGAAGGAACTCGAGGATGGCCGCCGCAACTTCCCGGGGATGTGTCGACGGCGCGTCGTGGCCGGCGTCCGGGAGGACGACGACCTGGGAATCCGCGACGCGATCCCCGAGGTAGCGGGCGTATTTTGGCGGGGTGAGGACGTCGTCCGCGCCGACGAGGACGAGGGTGGGGACGGCGATCCGGTGGACCTCCGGCAACCGGTCGAAAGCATCGCAGGCGCGCCAGTCTGCAAGGTTCGCGGCGAGGAGATCGTTCGCCGGCTCTTCCGCGCAGGCAGCCTCGGCCCCGGCGAGGATGTCCGGGTGCGCGCGGAGGCGGGCGCCGGTGTCCATCAGCACGAGCCCCGCGACCAGCCCGGTCCCGTCCTCCCCGCAGAGGAGCGCAAGCTCGATGGCCACCCCACCGCCGTAGCTGTGCCCGCCGATGATGGCCCTGGAAACGCCAGTTTCCCGCAGCCTCGCTCGAACCCAGAGGGCCGCCTCCCGCGCGCTGGCCGGCGCCGGCCCGGGGATCCCGTCGCGCCCGGGAAGGCTCAGCGGGATGACGTCGACGCCGTCGAGGCAGGCAACGAGCGGATCGTAGGCGTGCCGGTCACGCCCGCAGCCGGGGATGAGCACGAGGGCCGGGACGCTCACGGCGCCTGCCTGCTGGCGACGGTGATGTACTGGAACCGGAAGCCCCGGGAGCGCTCGTACGTACCGGTGCGCTCCAGCGCGATCGCGTCGAACGTCGTTGTTCGAACGTAGCGAAAACCCTCCTCGTACAGCAGCGGCAAGACGTCGTCGCTGCCAAAGCGCAGGGGCTCGCCAACGTGATCGAGATGGGCGTGCAGCTCCACCGCCTCGGCCTGTTTGACGCGCCGCTCCGCGAACGCCCGAGCGACGTGGTCGAACACCACCGTCGACCGTGGATGGCACCCGTGCGCGAGGCGACGCAGCGTGGCCCGGACCACCGCTTCTGGCAGGTACATCGTGACACCTTCCCACACGATGACCGCCGGCACCGCCGCGTCCAAGCCCGCCGCCGTCAGCCGGTCGAGGAAGTCCTCCGCTTCGAAGTCACATTGCACAAACGTCGCGGCGTCCGCCGGGTAGCCCGGGATACGGGCGATGCGACTGCGCTTTTCGGCCTGGCTCGCGGGCTGGTCGACCTCCCAGAACCGGACCCCTGCCCGCGCCATCCGCGCCGCGCGCGTGTCGAAGCCCGCCCCGAGCACCACCACCTGCCGTACACCGTCGTCCAGGGCGCGCTGGACCACGTCGTCGATGTACGCGGTCCGCATGCCCAGCCACAGCTCCCCGTCGGCCCAGCCGCCCGCCTCAAAGCGGGCCGCCAACGCCAGTCCTTCGTCGCCCGCGAGCAGGATTGCCCAGGGGTCGGCGCACAGCCCCTGCCCGGTTGCCCTCGCCCGGAACCCTGCCACCATCAGTGCGGTCTGGCTCGCGCGAGTTACCCCCATTGCACCGACCGTTTTGAGAACGGCCCCCACCAGAAGCCGGTGATCGGGAAGGACACTTTGCGTTCACCATCGGCCGCGCCCGCCGCGACCAGCACGGGGACGTAGTGTTCGGTGCGCGGGTGGGCGAGGGTGGCGGAGGGGTGGTCGAGGCGCACGAGCGCGTCGGTGTCGCCGCGGAGGATCGCGTCGGCGAGCCACTGATCGAAGGCCGGCGCCCAGGCAGGGACAGGCTGGCCGAGCAGGCGGAGGTTGTGGACCAGAAAGCCGCTGCCGCAGATGAGCACGCCCTCGTCACGCAATGGGGCGAGCGGGCGACCAAGCGCGAGCAGGGGAGCGCGCTCCAGCGT
Organism: uncultured Pseudomonadota bacterium; assembly: GCA_903844155.1. GTDB lineage: Bacteria > Myxococcota_A > UBA796 > UBA796 > SXON01 > CAIUMM01. The sequence continues at coordinate 13,927 of CAIMSU010000034.1, forward strand.
GGGGAGTGAGAGCTGCAGCACTGGCACGTCGGCGTCTGGGTACATCGCCATGAGCGGGACCCAGGCGCCGTGGTCAAGGCCGCGGGCGGGGTCGCTGGCGACGGGAACTCCCTTTGCGCCAAGCAAGTCCTGCACGCGCGCTGCGAGCGCAGGGGCCCCGGGCGAGGGGTACTTGAGCTGGTAGTAGCGCTCGGGAAAGCCGTAGAAGTCGTAGACCAGCGGCAGAGTGGACGTCGCGCCGAGCGTCACCGGGCGTGCCTCCCAATGCGCAGAGATCATCAGGATCGCCTTCGGTTTTGGGAGCGCGTTCCCCCAGGCGGCGAGCTCGGCCATCCAAGCGGCGTCGTCGAGCAGCGGCGGCGCGCCGTGGGCGATGAAGAGGACTGGCATGCGCTGCGACATGCCCCCTGTCTACCTCGCCGCCGATCCCGGTGCTCCGCGAGCCTCCCCTACCTCGCAGGGTCAGGGTGCCGAGCCCCCGCGCTGGCCCCCGCCCTGTCCTCCCAGCCGGCCGAACAGCGCCAGAAGCTCCTTCACCGGGTAGGGCTTCTGGATGAATTCCACAGATCCGCGGCCGACAAGTCGGCGCGTCGCCTCCACCTCGTTGTAGCCGCTCGTGAGCACGATCGGCGTGGCCGCGCGGATCTTGCGCATCTCGGTGAGCGCCTCCTCGCCGCTCATCCGGGGCATCGTGAGGTCGAGCAGGACGATGTCGATCTCGCCGGCGAGCGCCCGGAAGGCCTCAACCCCCTCGCGCCCATCGCCTGCCTCGATCACCCGATACCCACCAAACTCCAGGGCCGCCCGTGCAAAGTCTCGGACCGCCGGCTCGTCGTCGACCACCAGCACCGTCCCCTGCTGAAGCAACGTCGGGGTGTGGACCGGCTCGATCTCCGGCATCGCCTCGCCGCCTGCCGGGAGGAACACCTTGAACGTCGTTCCCCGGCCAACCTCGCTGTACACACGGATCAGCCCCTTGTGCCCGCGAATGATGCCCTGCACCGCCGCCAGGCCGAGCCCCCGTCCGCTCACCTTCGTCGTGAAGAACGGGTCGAAGATCCGGGCCAACGAGCGGTCGTCCATGCCCTGTCCGGTGTCCGAGACCTCGATGAAGACGAAGGTCCCCGGCACCGTCTCCGGGAACGAGCCGACGGACAGATCCCGGGCTTCGAGGGCCTGGACACCCGTTCGGACCATCACGGTCCCGGCCTCGTCGCCGATGGCTTCTGCCGCGTTGATCACCAGGTTCATGAGCACCTGGTTGAGCTGCGATAGGTCGGCTTCGACCATCGGCAGCGTCGCCTTCGTCTCCACCCGCAGGCTCACCTTCTTGGAGACGCTGGCCTCCAGCAGCACGATCAGCTCCCGGATCTGGCCGTTCACGTCGACCGGCTGCACCCGAAAGTGACCGCGGCCCGAGAACGCCAGGAGTTGGGTCGTGAGATCGCTCGCTCGGCGTGCGGCCGCCACCATGGCCTGAACGGAGCGAAGGGCGGGATGTGCCGGATCGAGCTGCATCTCCGCGAGCGATGCGTTGCCGAGGATGGCGGTGAGGAGGTTGTTGAAGTCATGCGCGATGCCGCCTGCGAGCACGCCGAGGCTCTCGAGCTTCTGCACGTGCAGGAGCTGCGCTTGCAGGCGTTCGCCCTCCTTCTGGTGGGCGACGCGCTCGGTCACGTCGTGCATCAGCCCGACCACCCGGGGCCCGTCCGCACCGGGTTCGACGACGATCTGCGCGGACTCGGCGATCCACCGCCATCCAGCCGCCTCGCTGCCGTGGCGGTACTCAATCCGGTACTGGTCGCCGGGCTTGCTGGCCGAGCGCCTCGCGGCGGTCACGGTCGCCCGGTCGTCCGGGTGGATGCCGGCCCACCATCGCTCCGGATTCAGCGCTTGCTCCGTGGGGATCCCGAGGAGCTGGCTCACGTCGCCCCGCACCCACTCGGGTGTCCAGCCCGTCGGGTCCACGCGCCAGACGACGACGTTGAGCGCGTGGACGAGGTCGCCGTACCGTTTTCCCGCGGCCTCCGCCTCACGGCGCATGAGCACGTGCTCGGTCACCTCGAACGAAAAGGCAGTGACTCCCTCGATCGCCCCGGTCTCGTCGCGGGTGGCCTGAAAGGTGGTGTTCCAGTACCGCTCCTCGGGCGGCCCGCCCGTGGTGCGAGGGGTGTCGCCCCGCCGCCCGCGCGCCACAAAGGGCTCGCCGGACCGGTACACCTGGTCGAAGTGCGCGACGTAGCCCTGCTCCTCGAGCTCCGGGAACGCCTGCGCGAAGGTCAGCCCGGTCACGTCCCGCCCGCCGATGGTCTTCCGGAACTCGCGGTTCACGTAGACGAACCGGTGGTCAGGTCCGCGGTGCACGCCGATCACGGCCGGCGCGTCCTCAAACGCGGCCTGCACGTGGCGCTCCACGGCCCGTTCGGTGTCGGCGGGGGGGTGGGGCATCTGCAGCTCCGGTGGAAGAAGGCGGGGAAGATAGCGTAGATCGCTGATCCGTGCGAGGCGGGCCCCGCGGGCTGTTACACCGCCGGCCACCCGGAGTCTCCATGTTCCTCGCCCTCGCGCTCCTCCTCGCACCCCTCGCGCGCGCCGCCACACCTGATCCGCGCGTACACGCGACGATGGCAGAGATCCCGAGCGTGTTCATCTTCAACGCGCTCGACGTCGTGACGGAGGGCTGGGAGCTGCACCTGCAACAGAGCCAGATGGCGGGGTCCACCGGGCCCGAGTACGGCGACAACCAGGTGTGGATCGGCGCGCCCGGCCGGCCCGCGATCGGCGCCCCGATGCCGGTCACCGTCTCGTTCGTGCAGGTGCACGACCCGAGCCAACCCGTCGTCCTGGGGCCTGCGCGCAACATCACGACCGGCTGCACCGGCACCGGCACGGTCACGTTCACAGCGCTCCCGAAGGTCCCGAAGGCGCTGCCGAAAGAGTGGGCGCAGCTTGGCCCCGCGACCGCGACGGTGGACGTCAAGGTCGATTGCGGCGGCGACCACGCGAAGTTTGAGATTGGGACGGACAAGTATGGCACGTTCACGGTCACCGGCCTCGCGGCTGACGTGCCGACTTCTGCTGCGAAGTAGTCCGGCTTCCGGGTACACTTCCGCCGTGCAACGCCTCCTTTTGCCCCTCGCCCTCATCCTCGCAGGCGCCTGCCACCCCGCCGCGGGCCTCGTCGTCCAGTCCGCGACCGACCTCGGGCCGCAGGCGCAGGGTGCCTCGATCAAGGGCCGCGATGGCGGCTATTCGGTGCTGTTCGACGGCGTCTCCGTCTGGGACTACGGCGACAGCATCCTCTCCGTGGCGGGCGTGGACGGCTCCTCGTGGCGCAACAACACGATGTCCTGGACCAGCGATCTCACCGTCGCCGACGGCATCTCCGGCTACCAGCAGAGCGTGGACGCCAACGGCGCGCCCTACGAGTTCATCCCGCAGACCGCCGAGGAGCAGGCGTACAACACAGCGCACGCGGACGTCGACACCAACGGCGACGGCGTCTCCGACTGCACCGACCCCTGCGGCGCTCGCGAGGCGATCTGGCCGAGCGCCATGGTCGTCGACCCGGCCTCCGGCACCGCGCTCATCTTCTACGCGAAGATCCACGGCGAACCTGGCGCCTGGAACTTCTACGGCCTCGGCCGGGGCATCGCCACCTGGGACTCGCTCACCGCTGAGCCCATCCGCACCGACGTCTCGCCCGCGCCCGACCCCGCGGACCCCACCCTCCTGTGGCTCGGCGAAGGCGTCACGCCCGGCGACGCCGCCTTGCTCGTCGGCGCCAACGTGTACGCCTACTCCTGCAACGCCGATTCGGCCGACAAGACCTGCCGTCTCGCCCGCGCCCCCTTCGCCAACGCGCTGGACCTCTCGGCCTGGGCGTGGTGGGACGGCTCGACCTGGTCCCCCGACATCACGCAGGCAACCGGCATTTTCGTCGGCGCCCCGCAGCTCTCCATCCACTACGCGGCCACCCTCGGCGTCTACCTCGCCGTGTACATGGACTCCGTCTCCGGGGAAATGGTCGCGCGCACCGCCCCCGCGCCCGAGGGCCCCTGGTCCGACCCCGTCACGCTGCTGACCGGCGTCGCGCCCTACTCCGGCTTCCTCTACGCCGGCATGGCCCACCCCGAATACGAGGTTGGAGGCACGGAGTTTTTGAGCTACTACCGCTCGACCGGCGACTGGACCGGCGAGATCCGCCTCGCCACCGTCACCCTCTCCCGCTGACCCCCTCGCGGTCCAAGCACCTCCCATCTCCCACAACTGCGGAGAGCATTTCTGGTACATGGGCGGCTCGCTCCCCCTCGCGCCGATCCCGATCCTGCCGTGGAACGCCGCGTCAGCCCCGCGCCGTTCGCGGGATGTTCGCCACCCCCGCCGAGACCGCAACTCGGGCGTCCGTGAGCGCCGGGCACGCCGGATCCGCCGCCTCTGCCGTTCCCAGCCACTCCGTCGCCCTCCCGGCGTCGCCCCGCGCCGCCCACCCGCGCGCCAGCCCGCACGCCGTGAACGCGCGTGACTCGGGCAGCAGCGCAATCGCCTCCTCCGACGCCCACACCCGCTCCAGCAACGCCATCCCCGCCTCCACCTCAGCCGCGCGGACCAGCGCCTCCCCGCACGTGTCCAGGTACGCCGCGCTGTCGGGCATGTGTGCGAGCGCTGCCTTCGCCGCCGTGACGGTCTCGACGGCTGCAGGCCCCGGCTCGGAGCGAAGGCGGGCCCAGGCGTAGAGGTTTTGGGCCATCGCGTGCACGTCCGGGGGCCAGGCGCCCCGCTGGGTGCACCACCCGAGGTGGGCGGCGACCCGGGTGTAGTCCTGGTCCTCGCCAAGCCGAAGCCCGAGGAGCAGGTTGGCGAGCGGGTGGCGCTCGATGAGGCGCACCACGAGAGCGGCCGTGTGGAGGGCGTCCTCCGCTGCGCCGGCCTTGACCTGCGCCGCAAGCCGTGGAATCAGCGTCTCGACGTGGTCGCGCGTCGCGAGGTCGCGCCAGATCCTCACGCCGTCGCTCGGCTGGTCGCGGCGCCCGAGGAGCAGCAGGTTGGCTGCGGTCATCGTCAGGTTTGTACTACCGAATCCCCACCAGAGCGCTGCGGGGTAGGGGCCCCAGGCGTGGAACTCGCGCCAGCACAGAAGCACCAGACCGAAGTTCGCGGTCGGGCCCCCCGCGATCGCCACGAGGTGCTTCCACCGCCACGCCGTGAGGGACGTCCACGCATACTCAGTTTGCCCGCCAACGAAGAACCATCTTGCGACGCCGAACCGCGTCGCCCCCAGCTTGAACGCACATACGTGCGGCCCCCGTCCCAGGGTCACGCTCCGGACCTTCCAGCCCACCGCCCAACCCGCGATCGCGTGCCCCAGCTCGTGCGCCGCTGTCGCCACCGGCCACGACAGCACGCTCGACGCCAACACGAGAAAGACCGGGTCCATCACCCCCTCTACCCCATCCCCTCCCGCAACCGGTCGCTCGCCCCGCACGTGCTACCCTTCGCCACCGAACCGGAACGACCATGACGCCCCTCCGTCGCGCCCCCGCCGTGCGCAGCCTCGTGCTCCTCGCCTTGACCGCTTGTACCGCGGACTCCGCGATCACAGCGCACGCGTCGCACGCGTCGCACGCCCGCACAGCCCCCTCTTCCACCGCCGCGTGGACCGGCAACGGCACGGCCGAGAACGACCACTACGGCCTGCCCGTGGCGCACGCCGGCGATGTGAACGGCGATGGCTATGACGACCTGCTCGTCGGTTCGGAGGGCTACTCCAGCTTTCACGGCGCGGCGGACCTGTACGCGGGCGCCGCGGGGGGCCTGAGCACCACCTCGGCGCACACCTGGGTCGGCACGGCGGCGGACGGCTGGTTCGGGACCACGGCCGCGGGTGTGGGCGACGTGAACGGCGATGGCTACGACGACGTCATCATCGGCGCGCCGTACACCGCGACGAACGGTGGACGCGCGTTTGTGTACGACGGGTCGGCGAGCGGGTTGCCGGCCGCGGCCAGCGCCACGCTCAAGGGTGAGGGCGGCGGCGGGCAATTCGCGATCGCGGTCGATCGCGCGGGCGACGTGAACGGCGATGGGTACGACGACATCGTTGTTGGCGCGTGGACGTACGGGGCGGGCGGGCGCGCGTACATCTACGCCGGGTCGGCCTCGGGCATCTCGACCACGCCGCTGGTGAAGCTGGATGCGCTCGGCGAAGGCGACTTTTTTGGATGCAGCGTGGCAGGGGTGGGCGACGTGAACGGCGATGGCTACGACGACGTCGTGGTCGGCGCCGAATTCCAGGCCGGGAACCTTGGCGGGGCGAACCTGTACTACGGCGGGCCGGATGGACCGGCGACGACGCCGGACCTGACGTGGGAGGGCAGCGCCTCGGGCGACGATTTTGGCGAGACGGTCGGCGCGCTCGGCGACATCAACCACGACGGCTACGCGGACCTCGGCGTGTACGACGATGCCACCGACTACTTCGGCGAGGTCAACGTCTACCTTGGGTCGGCCTCGGGGCCGTCCTTGTCAGCCGACCAGTCGCTCGCAGGATCGGCCTACGATCAGGTCTTTGGCGCGGCGATCAGCCATGCGGACGTGGACGGGGACGGGTACGCCGACCTCGTCGTCGGCACGTCCACGGACGCTGAAGTCTACGCTGGCACGGCGTCCGGCTTGGAGACCACGCCGTTCTTCACGGTCGACGGTCAGGCGTACTCGGTCGCGGGCCTGGGCGACGTGGACGGCGACGGGTTCGAGGACATCGCGATCGGCGACAACCAGTACAGCACCTCGACCGGGCGCGCCCGGGTCTACGCGGTGAACGCCGATGCCGACGGCGACGGGTACACGAGCGTGGCCGACGGCGGCACCGACTGCGACGACACCAACGCCGCCGTGAACCCCGGCGCGACCGAGGTGTGCAACGACGTCGACGACGACTGCAACGGCACCGTCGACGACAACGCCACCGACGCCACGACCTGGTACGCGGACAGCGACGCTGACGGCTACGGCGACCCGACGATCTCCTATGCGCGCTGCTCCGGCCTCCCCGGCCTCGTGACCGACGGCACCGACTGCGACGACACCGACCCGAACGTCCACCCCGGCGTGACCGAGCTCTGCAACGGCGTGGACGACGACTGCGATGGCACCGTGGACATCGGCGCCGCAGACGCCGGTACCTGGTACGCGGACGTCGACAACGACGGCTACGGCGACCCGACCGTCTCCTACGTCCGCTGCACCGGCCTGCCCGGGCTCACGACCTCCGGCGGCGATTGCGACGACACCGACCCCAGCGTGTACCCCGAGGCCACGGAGCTTTGCAACGGTGTGGACGACGACTGCGATGGCACCGTTGACATCGGCGCTGCCGATGCGCGCGCGTACTACCTGGACGCGGACGGGGACGGCTACGGCCAGGGCACCGCCAGCGCCAGTGGTTGCACGATTCTGGACGGCTACGCGACCTCGTCGGACGACTGCGACGACACCAACCCCGCCGTGTACCCCGAGGCCGTGGAGGTCTGCAACGGCGTGGACGACGACTGCAACGGGCTCGTCGACGACGGCGCCACCGACCCGACCACCTGGTACGCGGACGCCGATCGGGACGGCTATGGCGACGCCTCCACCGGCGTTCTGGCCTGCACACCGCCGCCCGGCGACGTCGCGGACTCAACCGACTGCGACGACACCCGCGACGGCGTCTACCCGGGCGCCGCCGAGTACTGCGACGGCTACGACAACGACTGCAACGGGCTCGTCGACGATGGCGCAGTCGACGAGCACACCTGGTACGCGGACAACGATGGCGACGGGTATGGCGAGGCCAGTGAGGCCTACACGGGGTGCACTCAGCCCGTCGGCTACGTCTCGGACGGCACGGACTGCAACGACAGCGACCCGGCCTACTACCCCACGGCCCCGGAGCTCGACTGCACCGACCCGCACGACTACAATTGCGACGGTTCGACGGGCTATGCCGACGGGGATGCGGACGGATACGCGGCCTGCGAGGACTGCGACGACACCAACGCCGCCGTGAACCCCGGCGCGGTCGAGGTGTGCAACGGTGTCGACGACGACTGTGACGGCACCATCGACGTCTCCGCCGTCGACGAGACCGCCTGGTACGCCGACGCGGACGGCGATGGGTCGGGCGATGCCTCGGCCGTCCCCGCGACCTCCTGCACCGCGCCCGTCGGCACCGTCGCCTCCAACGACGACTGCGACGACACCAACGCCGCCGTCTACCCGACTGCGCCCGAGCTCTGCGACGGCGTCGACAACGACTGCGACGGCGTCGCCGACGAAGCGTGCACGTCGGACACGGGGCCCTCGGACACAGGCTCCCCGGACACCGGCGCGGACAGCGGGACGGGCGACACGGGCGCCGCGGATTCCGGGACGGGCGACAGCGCGTCTGACTCCGGCGGCCACGACTCCGGGACCGACACGGCGTCTGACTCCGGCGGCCACGATTCCGGGACCGACACGGCGACGGACTCCGGCGGCCACGACTCCGATCAGCCGCCCGGCGACAGCGCTGCGGGCGACACGGGCACGGGAAAGACGGGCGGGTGTGGCTGTGCTACGGCGCCGGACCCGGCGGGGGCGTTCGCCGCGCTCGTTTGTGCTGCAGCGCTGCTCGGACGGCGGCGCGACCGGCGCTGAAGCCCGGACGCTGACTCACCGCAACCGCAGGCTCACCCCAACCGCGCCGCGACTCCATCCAGCTCCGCGGTCAGCGCTGCCGGCACGGTCCCGCCAAACTCAGCGAAGAACGCCCGCTGTCCCTCGATCTCGGCACGCCACTCCGCCGTGTCGATGCTCAGGAGCCCGTCCACGTCCACGCCGTCCAGACCGGTCACGTCGAGGTCGCCGTGGTTCGGCACGAGGCCGATCGCGGTCTCCCGCGCCTTCGCCTCACCCCGAACGCGCCCGCGCACCCAGCGGAGCACGCGCAGGTTGTCGCCGTACCCGGGCCAGAGGAACTTGCCGTCCTCGCCCTTGCGGAACCAGTTCACGTGGAACACCTTCGGCGGATTCTTGAGCTTGGCGCCCATCTTCAGCCAATGCTCGAAGTATTCGCCCATGTTGTAGCCGCAAAAAGGCCGCATCGCCATCGGGTCGCGGCGGACCACGCCGACCGCACCGGTAGCGGCTGCCGTGGTCTCAGAAGCGACGGTCGCGCCGACGTAGACGCCGTGCTGCCAGGAGCGCGCCTCGAACACCAGCGGGGCCACGCGCGCGCGCCGCCCCCCGAAGAGGATCGCGGAGATCGGCACCCCGCGCGGATCGTCCATCAGCGGAGAGGCCTGCGGGCACTGGCTCGCGGCGACAGTGAACCGGCTGTTCGGGTTTGCGGCGTCCGTCTTGCTGGCGGGTGTCCAGTCGTCGCCCTTCCAGTCGATCGCGTGCGCGGGCGGGTTGCCCATGCCCTCCCACCACACGCTGCCGTCGTCGGCGAGCGCGACGTTCGTGAAGATGGCGTTCTTTGCGATGGTCGCCATGGCGTTCGGGTTGGTCCGCAGGCTCGTCCCCGGCGCGACGCCGAAGAAGCCGGCTTCGGGGTTGACCGCCCACAGTTGCCCGTCCTCGCCGATGTGCATCCACGCGATGTCGTCGCCGACCGTCCAGACCTTCCAGCCGGCCTGGGTCATCGGCGCGACGAGCATCGCGAGGTTGGTCTTGCCGCAGGCGGACGGGAACGCCGCGCCCATGTAGGTGATGTCGCCTTCGGGCGATTGCAGGCCGAGGATGAGCATGTGCTCGGCCATCCAGCCCTCGTCCCGCCCCTGCGCGGAGGCGATGCGCAGCGCGTGGCACTTCTTGCCAAGCAGCGCGTTGCCGCCGTAGCCGGACCCGACCGACCAGATGAGCCGGTCCTGCGGGAAGTGGCAGATCGCCCGGCGATCCGGCGAAAGGTCGCCGAGGCTGTGCAGGCCGCGCACGAAGTCCGGCGAGTCGCCGATGCGCTTGAGCGCGATGGTGCCCATGCGGGTCATGATCCGCATGTTGGCGACGACGTAGGCGCTGTCCGTCAGCTCCACGCCGGGCCGCGAGTAGGGCGAGGTCGCGGGGCCCATGATGTAGGGGACGACGTACATCGTGCGGCCTTTCATGGCGCCCGCAAACCAGGGCCAGACCTGCGCGCGGGCGTCGGCCGGGGACTTCCAGTTGTTGGTCGGTCCGCACTGGGCCGCCGTCTCCGTGCAGATGAAGGTGAGGTGCTCGGTCCGCGCCACGTCGCTCTTGTGCGAGCGGTGCAGGTAGCTATCGGGGTTCTTCGCCGGGTTCAGGGCGATGAGCGTGCCGTCTGCCAGCATCTCCGCGGTCAGGCGGTCGGCCTCTTCCTGCGAGCCGTCGCACCACACGATGCGGTCGGGCTGGGTGTGGGCGGCGACCTCCTTGACCCACGCGAGGAGCGTGGGGTTGGTGGTGGCGGGCGAGGGGGACGTGGCGTTGGACATGCGGGGCTCCCGGGCGGCGGCGGTTATCATGAAAACCGGCGTGATCGTGAACCGAGGAGCGCGTTCAGATGAAAGCGCTACCCTGTTTTCTGAGGGGGGCGGCTGCTCGCCGCCCCCCTCCGCCGCGCGCGGCGCGGCTACCCCCGGGCCGGGCCCTAACGTCGATTTGGAGTACCAAATCGCCGCGACTTTGCGCGACCGCGAGCGCCCGGGTACGGGCGGGCGGTGGCGCAAAGGTCCGGGCCGGCCGCCCGGTTCGCCGGGGTGAGGCTGGCCGTCCATCCGGCTGCGACGGCGGGCTGCTCGCCGGCCCCCTCCGCCGCGCGCGGCGCGGCTACCCCCGGGCCGGGCCCTGACGTCGCTTTGGAGTACCAAATCGCCGCGACTTTGCGTGACCGCGAGCGCCCGGGTACGGGCGGGCGGTCGCGCAAAGGTCCGGGCCGGCGGCAGGTTTCAAAGCTGATCGTGCCCACCGTCGTGCGGCGCCGTGACTCTCGTGACCCTCGCGCTGATTCTCGCTGCCGGCGTGCGCGGAGCAAGGCTATACGGGCGATCATGGCGATCCTCGGCATCCTGACCGTCCCCAATCCCCTGCTTGCGCGGAAGTGCCGCGCAGTTGAGCCGCAGGAATTCAACGACGATCTCCGCCGGTTCATCTCGGATCTGGCGGAGACGATGTACGCCGCGCCGGGCGTGGGCCTGGCTGCGCCGCAGTGCGGGGATCTGCGCCGCATCATCGTTACCGACCCGGGGAACGCCAAGCGCGAGGAGGACGAGAACGGCCGGCCGACGAACCCGCGGTTTGCGGCGATGTGCAATCCCATCGTGCTGGAAACCTCCAAGGAGAAGGTGATCTGGGACGAGGGCTGCCTCTCGGTGCCCGACTTTTCTGAGGACATCGCGCGCCCCCGACGGGTGCACGTCCGGTGGCTCGACGAGTACGGCAAGCCTCAGCAGAAATGGTTCGAGGACTACGACGCCGTCGTCGTCCAGCACGAGATGGACCACCTCGAGGGCACCGTGATCCTCGATCGCGTGAGCCGGCTCAAGAAGGGGCGGTACCTGCAGAAGCGGACGCGGCAGAAGGTCTACGCGGAGTAGTCACCCCGGGGGGAGCGCGGCGAGCAAGGCGGCGCCTGCGTTTGCGAGGGTCTCTCGCTCCAGGTTGGGGAGCCGCGGGAACGGCGCGACCACCACGTCCGGCAGCAGCAGGCGCAGGTCCGCGAGGTTGTGACTCGTGCCCAGCTCGGGATCGACGAGCACGACGCCGACGAGGGTGAGCCCGCGTGCCCGGATCGCCGCCACGGTCAGCAGCGTGTGGTTGAGGACGCCGAGCCGGTCGCGCGCGATCAGCAGGACCCGGCCCCTGAGCGCCGCCGCCAGATCGCTCACGTGAAAGTCCACCGTGATCGGCGCCTCCCAGCCACCGACCCCCTCCACGACGGTGACCTCGCCGAGATTTTCGGCGATCCAGTTGAGGATCATGGCGGGCTCCACCGTGCGGCCTTCGATGATCGCCGCGCGATGGGGCGAGCACGGCGTCCGCAGGCGAACTCCCCCCTCGGGAACCGCATGTCCCGCGGCAAAGGCCAGGAGTTCGGCATCCTCGCCCGCCGTCCCGGGCTCGACGCCCGACGCGACGGGCTTGAGCGCTCGGACACCGCCCCCGCGCGCCAACGCAGCCGCCAACGCCGCGCTCACCACGGTCTTCCCGACCTCCGTGTCCGTCCCCGTCACGAAAATCGGCCAGCGCACGCTCATGCCGGCCCCTCCTCGCCCGTCGCCGGTTCGGCCGTCGCCCCGGCATCGCCCGTCGAGGCTGCTTTCCCACGGGGCGCCACGACGTCCAGCACCCCCTCTGCAACCTTGTAGAGCCCGCCGCCAAGGTCACGAATCCCGGCCGTCAGCACGGTCTCTCCCTCGCCCGGCTCCGGCACGTCTACAAGCCGCTCGCGCGCTTCGTCGACCGCCCCCTTGGGGTCCATCGGATGCGCCGCCATCGCCTTTCCGGCGGCGTGCAGCCATCGCCCGACGGTCGCGCCCGCGGCGTCGATCGCGGCCTCCGCCTCGGGTGAGATCGGTGTGGACTCGCCGGTCGGTGGCGGCACGACCCTCGCCCCGAAAAGCCTTGTCCCAAGGCCCCAGACCCCGCGGCCGATCCGGTCGACGGCGTCCGTGAGCTCGTCGCCGGGCTTGTCGCGTTCCTCTGGCATCTACGCCTCCTTCGCCGGGTTTCCGGTAGTTTCCTCTTCCAACCACACCAGGATCCCGGCGACCTGCATGGCCGCAATCCCGAACTCCACGCCGGGAACGCCCGCATACACCCGCTCGGCCACCGAGAGCGCCGTCACCGTGAGCCCCTCCGCTCGCATCCCGAGCAGCGCAGCGCGCACCTGCTCCGTCCGCATCGCGCGATGCGCCAGGTACATCGCCAGGGTTTCGGGGCCGGGTAGGTCGGGCCCGTGCGCGGGGTACAGGCGCCGGGCCACGGGAAGCAGGCGCCGCAGGCTGTCCAGGTAGGTTTCGAGGTGACCCTCGGGTGGGGCGACGAGGATCGTGCCGATCCCAGCGACGAGATCGCCGCAGATCACGTCGCCGTCGTCCGCGAGGAACACCAGGTGGCCGTCGGCGTGGCCGGGCGTGTGGAGGGGGGTCAGGCGCGGGTGGGCGGGGTCGCCGGTGGCGATGACCTCGCCGTCTGCGAGGGTGCCGTCGAGCGTGAAGGGGAGGCGCGAGTCGGCGTGCGCGAGGATGCGGGCGGGCACATCCCTGCGACGGAGCTCGGTGCGGAGGGCCTCGGCGCCACCGACGTGATCGGCATGGTGGTGCGTCAGGACGATGGTGTCGACGGGCACCGGGCTCTCGAGCACCCACGCGAGGGTGCGGGCCTGCTCGTCCGGGTACGGCGATGCGACGTCGAAAACACAGCGTCCAACGCGGTAGATGTTCGTGTGGGTCGCCGGCGGGAGCGTGGGGGTGCGGACGGGGAGGACGTCGATCACGAGGGCAACGTAGTCACCGACGGCGGCATCGGCGCGCTGGCCTCCCCTGCAGGTTACCCCGCCCGCGATGCGCGCCTTCGGCTATTGTTTCGACACCCTCGACCCCCAGAACCCTGATCGCCTCTGTCGCGGCCGGGAGCGCTGGATCGAGCCGATCATCGACCCCGCCGACCCCTACCCGGAGCGCGTCCACCGCATGGTCGTGAGCGGGGCCAACTTCTCCGACGACAGTGCCCGGGACGCGATCCGCGGCATCCTGGAGGCGGGCGTGACGGTCGAGGCGCTGCTCAAGGCGGTGTTTCCCCGGCGGCACGTCCACGCGTTCCGGGAAGTCGGCGATCCTCGCGCACTTCCGGCGACGATGCTCGTCGAGGAGGATTGGACGTACACCCCCGGCGGCGGCGCCCGTCGGACGCCCGCGGTGCGCTGGCTGGCGCCGATCACCAAGGAAGAAGCTGACGCCTACATGCTCGGCGAGAAAGCCGGCCTGGCCACGCCAAAGGCCGACGGCCTGCTCATCGACGCGAAGGTGGGCCCGGAGCTTGAGGACGCGCTCTTCAAGCTGGTCGGGTTCTCGGATCCGGACGGTCGACCGGCGCTCTTCTACAACGCGATGGGGATCCCGGCGGTCCTTGAGCACGCGCGCGCGCTCGTCGTCTTCCACCTCGACAAGCACGGCCCCGCCTTTGTCGTCTACTCGTTGGAGGCCCTGGAGGTGACGGACGCGCTGATCGATGTCGCCGCGAACGCCGACAGCTTTGCGGTGCCGTTCACCATCCCGCCCATGCTCGCGCGCTGGGATCGGGCGCTCTACGAGCTGCGGATGGCCTGGGACGAGGCGGAGCAAGGGCCTTTTCCGGTGCCCGTCGCGGAGGAGGCGGGCGGTCGTTGGTCGCGGCGCCGTCGGGGTGAGCGGGGCGGCGAGGAGGGCGGCGGCGAGGTGCAGGAGGAGGAGATTGAGGATGAAACCGGTGTTTCTGACCCCGGCGAACCCATTTCGTTTGACGAGGAGGCGCGGCGCGAGGCCGAGGGGCCGGGCGGCGGCGAGGATGACGAGGCCGAAGGCGACGAGGACAGCGACGACGACGGCGACGACGAAGACAGCGAGGACGACGACGGCGACGAAGACAGCGCGGACGACGCAGCCGACGACGCCGAGGACAGCGCGGACGATGGGGATGGGGACGGGCCGTAGCGCCCATGCCGCCAGGTGTCTCGTTCCGGCCGCTCCGTCGCTGGACGCAGGGTTCAAAACCTGCGGCCGGCCCGGACCTTTGCGCGACCGGCCGCCGGTACCCCGCCGCTCCCGGTCGCGCAAAGTCGCTCGATTCGCCCAAGCGAATCGAGTTAGGGCCCGGCCCAGGGGGTAGCCGCGCAGCCGCCCCCCTCAGAAAACAGGGTAACGCCCCCCTCTGAACGCGATGCGGCGTAAAGCACTCCGGACGGTTTCGTGATAAACGCCGCCGGTCCCCGGGATTCCTCCGCCGGAGACAACAGGAAGCTCCCGTGGCCGACTACGAAAATCCCATCCCCGACCCTCCCCCCAGCCGCGTTGGCGGCTGCCTGATCCAGCTCGTCACCCACGCAGTGGCGCTGGCGCTCGGCGCGGTCGTCGGCATCGTCGGGATGAACGTCCTCGACTACTACCAGAACCCGGAGCTCGCGAACCGGCCGGAGGGCAGCATGTCCCGCTCCGAGCTCGTCGCCCGGCTGGACGCCTCCGAGAAGGCCTACGCCGACCTGCTGGCCGAAAAAGCCAAGCGCGAGGAGGCAGCAAAGACCGAGGTGCAGGCTGCCAACGACAAGGTCACCGACCTGCAGGGGCAGGTGGACAAGAAGTCGGACGACATCACCGTGCTCCAGGCCAAGGTCAAGAAAGCCAACGGCAAGAGCGCGGCGCTGAACAAGGAGCTGGCGGACAAGACCGCCGAGCTGGCAGCCCTGCAGACCCAGCTTGACACCGCGCTGGAGGAGAAGGCCAAGTTGCAGGCTGATCTCGACGTCTCCAGGCAGGAGACGTCGACGGCGCGCGGCGAGACGACGGTGGCGAAGGGCCAGACGATCGACGCGAAGTGGGAGGGCTTCAAGTCCGACGCGATGGTGCAGATCTGCGAGAAGGGCAACCGCAACAAGCTTGCGAAGTGCCGCGACGAGGTGACGACCGCGATGTCCTCGGACCGCGGCACGAAGTTCAAGCGCTGCCTCTCCAGCGGGCAGGCAACGCCGCGGCTGAAGCCCTTCGACAAAAAGACCGACAGCAGCGACCTTCCGAAGTGGGCCGAGTGGGTGAACCAAGACTCCAAGTTCACCCAGGACGCCTGGTACATCGTGTTCTGCGACCCGACGCTGCCCGAGTCCAACGCGGGCGACGGGAGCGGATCTATCGAGGATCTGGGCCAGTAGCCTCGGGTCCGGTGGCGCTTACTGCCCCTCGACCCCGCACGTCAGCCACACCTGCAGCAGATACCGGTCATCCGCCGTGGTTCCGCCAAGCGGCGGCATCGTCGGCGAGTCGCCGGTGGCCTTGGTGAGGACGGCGTCCTTGTAGGTCCAGACCTCCTCCGCCGTGTCGAAAAAGACGTACGACGGCGCGCTTTCGCGATTCTCGGACGTCGAGGAGTGGCACGTCTCGCAGTTCTGGGTCACAAAGCCGTGGCCGAACGTCTGCCAGTCTGCGGGCGGTGCGCCGGCGCAGAAGTTGGAGTCCTCGGCCGGCGTGCCGGTACACCCGGACAGCGAAAGGACGGCGATGAACCCGGCGACTCCCCACCACCTCACGCGATGACCCCCTGGATCGGCTCCACGCCCATCACGTAGTCTGTGGGGTCGATGTCCGCGATCGCGAGGAGCGTGGCGCCGATGGCCTCGGCGGAGAGGACCTGACCGGTGTCCGAGACGTCGCCCGTCGCCGGGTCGACGTTCTCGCCGTAATAGTTCTCATCAAAGCCGCCGATCACGCGGTCACCGATGAGCCCGCCGCCGATCATCATCACGCTGGTGTAGGGCCAGTGGTCCTTGCCGGTGAACGTGTTCAGGGCCGGCGTGCGACCCATCTCCGAGAGGACGCAAATCGTGGTCTCGTCCAGCAACGTCCCCTCCGTCTCGCCGGGCGCGGCCGCGAGCATCTGCACGAGCTGGCCGAGGCCAGAGAAGAGGTCTTCCCACAACGGGGACTGCCCGGTGTCGTTGGCCTGGTGTGTGTCCCACGAGAACGCCGCGCTCGCCGCGAGCGTGAGGCAGCGGCTGATGCCCTTCTGCAACGCGTCGACCGCGACGACGGCTTGATCGGCGAGGCTCGTCCCGCCCGTGAAGTCCATCAGGTACTGCAGGTCCTTCAGGTCGCCCGCATGCTTCGTCGCGGTCTTGAAATCGCTGTTGAGCAGGTCCTCGACCGTTGATCGGGCGACGGCTGCGCGGGCCGCGGCCCGTTCGGCGACGAAGCGGTCGACGAGGGCCTGCGAGGGGCTCCGCAGCGCGCTGATCGGCAGGTCCGTCATGGACAGCGCGTTGCCGTTCAGCAACGCCTCCAACTGACCGGAGGCGCCCGTGCGCGCGACCGCGACGCCGAGGTCTCCGGGAAAGCTTGGTCCGCCGAGCACAAGGTGCGGCAGGGTGAAGCTGTCGCGGTCGGCGTTGGCGAGGATCGCGGGCCAGTCCGGGGTGAGGCCGCTGGTCGTGCCGGTCATCGCGATCATCGTGCAGATCTCGTGCGCGATCGAGCGCACCATCACGCCGTTGTAGATGGTGGTCTGGCTGTGCCAGGCGTTCATGAACACGTCGACGGCAGGCCGGTCGCCGTGGCTCACGTACGTGATGTTCCCGGCCGTCGCCAGGTCGGCATCGGCCTCCATCGCCACGTTGGCGTTGGAGAATTCCGTCGCGAAGACCCGCGTCGGGTCCCAGCCGCCCTGCGCGAAGACAAAGATGAACTTGCGCTTGGAACCGCCGTTGGAACCGGTGTCCGCGCGCGCGAGGCGGGGAAACAGGCCGGCGCCGAGCGTGAGGCCGACGCCAACGCCGGTCAGCGCGCCTTGCAGCAGGCGCCGGCGGGTGAGCATCTGCGCGATCCGATTCGGTTGGTAGGTGTGCATCGAGGCTCCGATTCGGGCTTAGTAGTAGAGGAAGTCGGGGTCGCGGAGAAGGGCGGAGAGCACTGCCGTCCAGGCGCCCTGGGTCGTGCCTTCGACGGCGTAGACCGAGGACCAGAGGGCCAGCGCGCCGTTGACCTCGTCGCCATCCGCGGTGACCTCGTGCGAGAGGACGCGGCGATGGAGCAGTTGAATCTGCGCGACCATGGCGGCCTTGTTCGTGTCCGGCGTCTCGGTGAAGTCGATGGTGAACAGCCTGGACGGGTCGCTCGCGATCACGTAGGCGGACGCTGCTTCTGCGAGCCGCTCCTGGACGAGCACCAGCGTCGCGTTGGGCGACGTCGCCGTCGCGGTCACGTTGTAGCCATCGGCCCCGCCAGCGAGGGTGCGGAACCCGTAGGTGTCCGTCCGCAGCATGTCGTAGTTGGAATACGTCCAGGTGAACCCGGTCAAATCCTCGACGGACGAGGCGAGCTGGTCGGCCGTCAGCATCTTCTTCGGGACGTAGCCGGTCGCGTCCGTGGATCCGGAGAGGTACGCCGGGTCCTTCAGCACGCTCTTGAGCAACGAGCGGACAGTCAGCCCACCGCTGACAAAATCGTCGCGGTGCGTGACCAGGCGCGCCTCGTCGTCGACGGTGAGCGGGCGACGATAGAGCAGTTCGGCCGCCTGCTTTGTCGCGCACATCGGAAACCGACTGTCAGCGGCGATCTGCTCGCCGAGGTCCGAGAGGCTGTAGCCGGGCTGCCCGTAATAGCCGCGGTCGACGCCGGTATAGTCGCGGTACAGCTCCTCGCGGTCCGGAAAGTAGTAGCTGGCCTCGCCCGGATTGGTGTAGTCGTACCACCAGAAGCCAAAAAAGTAGCTGGCGAGGGGATCGAGCGAGGAGTGGCAGTTCAGGCAGGTCGGGTTGGTCTTCAGCGCGTCCGCGACCGCAGCGCTGTCGAGGAGGTTCACGTTGCGGTCAAACTCGATCGGCCGAACCAGGTAGTCGTTGCAGAGCAGGATGCGACTGACAGCATTCGCCCGCTTGCGATTGGAATTGCTCGCGGTCGAGGTGTAGCGCCACCACATCGAATTCGTCGCCAGCACGCCCGCGGCGGGTCGCCCGTCCGTGTAGTGCGCCTGCTGCCAGCCGGTCGCCCCGTCGGGGTAGTCGAGCGGCCAGATGGCGCCGAGCGTCTCGTTCGCCATCGTCCAGTCGCCGGTCACCAGGTCGGTGTACGGAAGGTCGTTGTCGGCGATGTAGCTCATGATCTGGAGCGGCTCGTCGCCGATGGACTGCTCGAAGGTGGCCTGGTCGGTCAGCCCGTACTGGTAGGCGTAGATCTGGTAGGACTCGGTGCGGGTGAGGTAGACCTCGCTCCACATGTCGCGAATCCGGCCGGGAAAGCGGGGATCGTGCAGGTACGTGTCCGTCAGCGCGTCGAGCGCGGTCGGGTCCGCCTCGATCTGCGCGATCTCGTCTGTGGTTGGGCGAACGCCGCGAATATCCAGCGAGATCCGCGTGAGGGCCGAGAGCGGGTCCATCTGCGGCGGGGTCGACGTCGTCGGCGCGGACGTGCTGCACGACAGCGCGAGGAGGAGGGTCACCATGGCGCACCTACCCAGGTGTTGAGGGTCGAGAAATCGGGGCAGACAGGGCCGAGATCCTGCCCTTCGTACCAGGCGTCCGCGCAGCCGTCGCACTGGTTCTGGCGGGTGACGTCGGAGGTCTGGAGCTGCCCGTCGAGGAAGAGGTCGTACCAGTAGCCGTTCGCGTCGCGCACGCTGATGGTGCCGCCGGGCTCTTCGGGGCAGTCGCCGCCGATGCCGGCGTCGTAGAGCGTCAGGTTGTCGAACACGACGGTGTCATACGCCCCGCCCAACCCCGACAAACCCCCGTTGATGTAGAACATGTGCCCGTCGTACTGCGGGTAGACGAGGGCCGTGAGGATCAAGTCCGGCGCCATCCCCGGCGTGACCCACGTCCCTTCGGTCCCGGCGCCGTCCCACGCGAAGCTGCCCTGCGCCACGCTGTACCAGTAGGTGTAGCTGTCATCCGTCGCCGTGAGCACGAGATCCGCCGCGCTCCCGCCGATGTCGAGCTCGTGGCCCTCCGGGTCCCACATCTGCGCGACGCCGTAGAGCTGCGCTCCGTTGTAGATGTTGCCGTCCCCACCGTCGTAATTGTCGTAGAGGTAGTAGAAGCTGTAGCCGCTGAACTGTGAGCCGGCGGTGGTCGTGCACTGGTCGTTCCAGTACATGCTGCCATTGTAGTCGTAGTAGCTGGGACATCCGTCGTCGGCCGTCGCCATCACGGTCGTGTAGGCGGTCAGGACGGGGGCGCCGGTGATCCCTTTCGCGGCCGTCATCGCGCCCTGGATCGCGGTCACCATGGCTGCAGCGTCGAATTGGGGCGTGCTCGCGCTGATGCCAGGCTGATCGTAGGGGACCGGGGTGTAGCTGGCCGTGTCGGCGTCGTAGGGGACGGAGGTACGACAGCTAGCGAGCGCGAGCAGGAGCCAGACTGGCGAGCGTGGAGACTTCAGCGTGGGCATGGTGGAGATGCTCCGTCGCCAGTATTCCACAGAAATCGTTTGACGGAGCGCGGCTGGCGGGGTTTGTAGAACGCTTGACGAGCGCCGGCATCCACGATCCGTAGATCAACGGGTCGGGAGCACGAACACCATCGGCGGGTCTGCGGCCTGATCCTCGGGCCCTTCGGCTCCGGGGAAGACCACAAGGACGCCGTCGGTCCCCCACACGGCCACTCCCGTCGGCGTGCCCGTCGCCCCCATCTTTGCCAGGGACTTCGCCCCGATCCGCGCGCTGCGCCCGTGCACGTGGTAGTCGGCGGCCTCCAGCGTGACGACGACCTCGCCCAGCCGCGCCCGCACGTCCAGGTTCGTGCCCTCGCGGAGCGGCATGCACGGCACGTACAGCATGGCCGTTTCGGTGCATTCGTCGCCGAGCATCGTGGTCCAACCCTCGCTTCCGTGCTCGGTCACCGTCCAGTTGGCGACGTACCGGTCCTGGTTCCAGTTGACCCAGGCGCCCGGGATCCACGCGGCGTCCAGCGCGGGGCAGGGCTCGTCAAAGGAGCAGGTGGCGAGGGCCTTTGCGACGGAATCCTCGTTCGCGATCGGGTGGACCACGCCGGTGCGCGCGTCGCGCTCGCGCAGCGTGTGGGGCGTGTCGTCGAACGAGGTGAGCGTCCCGAGCAGCACGTGGTGACCGTCCGGGGCGACGGCGAGCACCTCGACGGTGTCGAGGAAGGCCTTGGGGTATGCGAGGGCTGGGGCGACGAGGAGGAGCATGTCGGCGGGCAAAGCAAGGGGCGTGCCAGCGCGCCGGATCAGCGCGTCTCGGCCTGCTCGATCGAGGGCGCCATGCGGTCGACGACGTCCGCCCAGGTGTGCCCGGTGCGGACGCGGTCGCGGGCGAGGGTGCCCATCGTCGCGCAGCGGGCGGGGTCGGAGAGGAGGGCGATGAGCGCCTCAGCGAGGGCGTTGTCGTCGGCGGGAGGGACGAGCAGCCCGGTGACGCCGTCGTCGATGATCTCGGGCATGGCGCAACAGCGCGTGCCGATGGCGGGCAGGCCGGCGGCGAAGGCCTCGTAGTAGACGTGGCCCCAGGGCTCGAACAGCGAGGGCATGACAAAAACGCTGGCTTCGCCATACATTGTCGCCAGCTTCGTCCGGTCATCGATGCGGCCGTGGACCTCGACGCCGGGCGGGACGGGGCCGCGCGGGGCTTCGCCGACGAGCTGGAGGCGGGCGTTGGGCAGCTTGCGTCGGACCCTCTCCCAGGCTTTGAGGAGGATGTTCCCGCCCTTGCGCTCGAACTGCAGGCCGACGAACAGCGCCACCTGCTGATCGTAGCGCCTGCCGGCGCGCTCATTCAGGGCAAGGTTGGCGCCGCCGCCAACCCGGATGACGCGCGCCGGGTCGCACCCGTAGTCGTCGATGAAGGAGCGACGGAGCCACTCGCTACGCGGAAAAAGGAAGGCGGCGGCCTGATACACGTCACGCTCCATCGCGAGCCAGCGCTCCCGGGCACGCCCCCGCAGCGGCGCCCAGGGTGCGTAGTGCCGCTCGGTGAGGGCGTAGGTGTTGTCCGTGTGGAGGACGAAGCGTCGCCCGGACCGCAAATCGCCAGGGCTGACCATCGTGTGGAGCTGGAAGATGAGGTCGTACCGCCCTTCCCAGCTCTTGAGTTGGCGCTCGGCGAGGGCGGTGCGGCGGCGAAACGTGAGCGGGCTCTTGTTGTACCGGTGCCGCCACCAGGCACGGTCCGGGTGCACGTGGAGGAGCTTGTGGACGAGGTCCTCGGCCCGCGGGAGCTCGGGGTGCACACTGCCGACGATGTCGTAACGCTCCGCGAGAGCGGCGAAGATGCCGGCGTTCTTCGCACCGGGGCGTGCCTCGAAATCGACGGACGCGTCCATCGACAGGGCGAGGATGCGGAGGCGGCTCATGGCCGGAGCAGGGGGACGGCCGGGTTCGCCGCGACGATCGCGCCGAGCCTGGCGAGCGCCTCCTGCAGGGGCGGCTGGTTGAAGTAGGTCGCGCCGATGGACCCGTCGGCCCACTGTTCCTCGGCGTCGTACTCCCAATTCAGGAACATCCCGACTCCCGGGACGCTCGCCAGCGCCCGGCCGTCCGCGAGGATCTCCGCGGGTGACATGGCCCAGTGTTTTGCCCGATACCCCGCCTTCCTGCTGGATCCATCGCCACCGTCGGCGATGTTCAGGCCCATGATCACGCCGAGCCCGAGCGCCCGGGCCGCGCCCGCTTGGGCGCTCGCGTAGGTCCCCACCGGCCCCTCAGCCGCCTCGTACTGGTTCACGTTCGCGTCCACCCACGTGTACCTTCCGCCGTCCGGCGGCGGCATCGCCGACGCTTTCTCCCGTACATACGTCATCAACCCCGGAAACAGGGTCTTGGAGCAACGCGCCATCTCATCCAATTCCGCGGCGTCCGGGTCCCGTCCATCAAAATTCTGGATGTCGTCCAGCAGCATGTGACCAACGAGCGTGCCGTCGTCGACGAACCCCTGAACGCCGGAGCCGTACCAGGGCAGGAGTGCGTTCTCCCACATCACAAGGTCAAAGTTACCCTTTGCGTCGGTGTAGGCTTCGTGATCGGGCGTGAGGCGCAGCGTGATCCGCATGCCAGCCGCCTTCACCATCGGCAGGAGCGTCGAGACCGCCCACGCCGGATCGCTGCTGGCCACCTGAAACACCGTGATGCCGTAGCGCGCCTCGACGTCGGCAAAGCCCTCGGGCGACGTATACCCGTTCAAGCCCCAGAAGCCGTAGAGCGGGCCCGGTCGAGGAGGCGTGAGCGTTCCCTGGGCGCGCGGCGCTCGGCCCGCCGTGGCGGTGTCGCACAGGCTCGGGCGGTGAATCGGGGGTGAGTGGGCGGGCGAGGACGCCGCGAGGGAGGTGCAGCCGGGGAGAATCATCAGGAACAAGGCGGAGATCGCCGGAAGCCTCACTTGATGCGGCCCTGCGTGGTGGGCGCCGCCGAGGGCGGGAGGGAGCCCCGGCCGAGCGGCAATGGCCGAGGGGCACGGGGCTCGATGGGGCCGTAGCCGGTCGGGTTGCCGCGGCACCACTCCCACGCGGAGGTCACCATCGCGTCGAGCCCAAGCGTCGCCTCAAAGCCCAGCTCCCGTCGGAGCCGAGTGGGGTCCGCCACGGCGCACGCGACGTCTCCGGGGCGGCGCGGCGCCTCGTCGCACGGCACACGGATACCCGTCGCCCGCTGACACGCGGCGAGCACCTCGCGAACGCTATGGGGCCTTCCGGTCCCGACATTGAAGATCTGGTGGCCCCGGCTGACCGGCGTGTCGAGCAGGGCCCCGAGCGCGGCGAGATGGGCGCGGGAGAGGTCGACGACGTGGATGTAGTCCCGCAAGCCGGTGCCGTCCGGCGTCGCGTAGTCCGTGCCGAAGACCTGCAGCCGGGCGTCCTCCTTGAGGATGGCCTGCAGGGCGCGGGGGACCAGGCTGGCGGCGCCGTCCTGCGGCTGGCCGATGCGCCCGGAGGGATGCGCGCCCACTGGGTTGAAGTAGCGCAACGAGATCGCGGACCATTGACGGCACCATGCCATCCACTCCAGCATCTGCTCGCCCTGTGCCTTGGTGAATCCGTACGGGTTCTCCGGCCGCAAAGGCGCATCTTCGTCGATGGGGCGCTGCGGATCCGCCTGGGAGCCGTACACCGCCGCGCTGGACGAGTACACGATCCGCGACACGCCGGCAACGTGCATCGACTCGAGCAATTGCGCCATTCCACCCAGGTTGTTCCGGAAGTAGCGCTCCGGCTCCACCATCGATTCGCCGACCATCTTGTAGGCCGCGAGGTGGAGGACGGCATCCACGCCGGCGAGCGCGCGGGAGAGGAGACGCCCGTCCGAGATGTCGCCCCGAAAAACCTCGCTTTGCCGGCCTGTGAGCGCGTGGACGCGGTACAGCGCTTCCGGATGACCGGTGCTGAAGTCGTCCACGACGACGACCTGGTAGCCCGCGACGAGCAGATCGTGGACGAGCTGGGCGCCGATGTACCCGGCCCCGCCGGTGACCAGCAATTTTGCGCTCATACGGCGGACTCCTTCACGAACACGCGGTCACCGGGCTGGACGACCACGTCCACGGCACGGCCGCTGAGGATCTTTCGCAGACTGATACGAATCCGCTTCTGCCCGCGCAGGATGTAGATGCCGCCGAGATTTGCGGTGGTCAGGGCGCCGCCCGCTTCGGCGATGCATTGGGAGATGGTCATCCCCGCGCGGAAACCGATCTCGCCGGGGTGCGCCACCTGCCCCATCACCGACACCAGGCTTTGCGGGACGGTGATGATGTCTCCCGCCAGCACCGGCACATCGCCACCAGAGACAAGCGCGCCATACATCACGATCGTCGCGTCGTTCTGGCCGGCATGGGTGATCTTCACCTCGTTCACGCCATCGTGGCTTACACCGCCTGCAAGGCCGAGGATCTGCAACACCGTCGTCGGCCCGCGCAGGTAGTACAGGCCCGGTTTTCCCACCGCCCCGAGCACCTGCACCGGTTGGCTCTGGTATGCCACCACCGTTGCCGTGACACTTGGATTGACGAGATAGCCCGGGGTGAGCCTGGACTTCAGCAGCGCCGAGATCTCGGCGGTGGTCAACCCTTGCACGGGTACCGCGCCGAGCAGCGGGAAATCAAGCGCCCCGCTGTCGTCCACGGTGAAGGCGCCCGACAGGCCCGCCTCGCCGTAGACCTGGATCTGCACGACGTCGCTTACGCCGATGCGGTACTGCGTGGACACCGGGGCCGGCATGGCCGCGGGGTCCGTCGCGGTCTCGGGAAGGGGGGTGGCGACCGGGGCTGGTTGTGCGACAGGCGTGGCGACCGGGGCTGGCTGTGCGACGGGCGTGGCGACCGGGGCTGGCTGCGCCGGTGGCGTCGGGGTGGCGGCCGTAGCGACCGGCTCCGCCGCAGCTCCCGCCCGCTGGAACACCAGCAGCAGGAAGGCGAGGACAGCGATGCGGAGGGCCATGCCCGCAGCTAACCGGGCTTGCAGTCGCGGGGAAGCGCGCGTTACCACCTGAACGTGACCCTGGCGCCCCCCCGAGCGACGCACGTCCACGCCGCCCGGACGCCAGATGAGCTGCGGGAACGGATCCCATCCTGGGAGGGCCTCGCACTCAACGCGCTTGAGCCAAACGTCTGGTACGAGCCGTTTCTCCTCGTGCCCGCGATTGAGGAATTGGGTCGGCAGGAGGCCGTGGTCACGCTGTTCATCTCTGGGCCGGGCGGGGAGCTGATCGGGGTGTTTCCGTTGCAACGGCTCCTGGGCAGCTTCGCGGTGCCGGCTCCGCACTACAGCATGTGGAAGCACCCGTATTGCTATCTGTGCACGCCGTTGCTCCGGCCGGGAGCCGAGATGCTCGCGCTGGGCGCCGTGTTTGGATGGCTCACCACCCACGGCCGGGAAACGCCGCTGCAATTCCGGCTGCATCCCGCGGATGGTCCGTTTGATCGTGTGCTTCGCCGCTTCCTGTTACAAACGGGGCGTCGGATGCACACCACCCTCTGTTACGATCGGGGGGCGATTGCGACATCGTTGCCGTACGACGACTACGTCCAGGCCAACGTCGCCGCGAAGAAGCGCAAACAATCGCGTCGGCTCTGGAGACGCCTCGGCGAGCGCGGGAGGGTGCGAGTCGAGCGGGCGCGCACTGAGGACGAGGTGGATGGGGCGGTCGAGCAGTTTCTGGCTCTGGAGCACAGCGGTTGGAAGGGGCAGCGCGGCACGTCGTTCGCCTCAAACCAGCGGGATCAGGCGTTCCTTCGGGTCGCGATGCGGGCTGGTGCCGTGGATGGTCGCGTGGAGATCTGGTCGTTGACCCTGGATGATGCCCCGATCGCCATGGCCATCGTGCTGCGCGCTTTGGCGGTCGTCTACACCTTCAAGATTGCGTACGACGAGGCGTTCGCGCTGTATTCGCCCGGCGTCCAGCTTGACCTGGCCATGGTGGCCGGGCTCCTGGCCGAGCCCGGCGTGGAGCTGATCGACAGTTGTGCCGACCCCGGGTACGCCCTCCATGATTCCCACTGGGGCGAACGACGCGCCATCCGGGTTGGGACCGTCGTGCGGGGCTCAATCGTGGGGCGGGCGGTGGGTCAGGCGGGCGTGCAGGGCGAGGCCGCGTCGCGTGGCCTGCGGGCGTGTCTGGCCGAGAGCAGTCCAGAGGTTCAAGGCGCGTTACGACGCGTTCGTCGTGTGCTTGCGCGATGACCGCGCGCACGCCCCCACGCCACCGCGTGCTGACAAGTTTCGCGGAAGCCGAGGTGGTCTGGCGCCAATTGGAGTCGCTGACGCCGACGTTTCCGTTCCAGTGTTTTGACTGGCTCGAGAGTTGGCATCGCTCGATCGGGCTCGGAGAGGGGGTCGAGCCTGCGCTCGTCCTGGTGGAGGCGCAGGACGGTGCTCCGCTGCTGCTTTTCCCCATGGGAATTCAGCGTCGAATCCTCGGCAGGGTGCTGGCGTGGATGGGGGGCGAGCTCTCGGACTACCTCGGGCCGCTCATCTCCCCGGCCTGCCCGGAGTCGTTGCTCACACGCGACTTCCCCGCATTGTGGCGCTCGATCGTCTCGGCGTTGCCGCCGTTCACCTACGCACACCTGGAGCGGCAGCCCGAGCTGATCAGCGGCCGGCCGAACCCATTCCGGCAGCTGGACTGGCGCGAGAACCCCAGCCGCAGCCACCATACTGCGCTCGACCCAAGTTGGAAGACGTACTATCACAGCAAGAGTTCGTCGCGGACGAGGCAGACGGATCGGAGAAAACAGCGGCGGCTTGAGGATTCTGGCGTCGTCGAGTTTGAGATCGTGCGCACCCCCGAGCGGGCGGACGCGGTGCTTGCCACCCTGTTCGTCCAGAAGTCGCGGAGCTACCAGGAGCTTGGTGTAGAGGACCTCTTCGCGCAGGAGCGCTACCGTGCGTTCATCACGGATCTCACCCGGCGACAGCCCGACCTCATCCATCTGACCTGCCTCCGTATCGGCGACCGCATCCTCGCGGCCCACTGGGGGCTCCTCTACCAGCGCCGGTTCTATTGCCTGATTCCAACCTACGAGCGGAGCGAGCTCACCCAGCATTCCCCGGGTTCGCT
This sequence comes from uncultured Pseudomonadota bacterium, assembly GCA_903844155.1. Classification (GTDB taxonomy): domain Bacteria; phylum Myxococcota_A; class UBA796; order UBA796; family SXON01; genus CAIUMM01. The sequence continues at coordinate 41,145 of CAIMSU010000034.1, forward strand.
TTTGCGGCTCCGTCTGCTGGAGTGGGCATGCAGCTCGGGCGTCGAGATTTTTGACTTCACGGTGGGCGACGAACCGTACAAGGAGCGGTGGTGCGAGGCCTCGATGCCGCTCTACGACGGCCTCCTTCCCGGCTCGGCGTGGGGTCATGTCTGCGCGGCGGGCCTGCACGCCGGCAGCGCGCTGAAGCGCCGGTTGAAGGCGTCTCCCGCGCTCTTCCCGATGGTCGTCAAGGTTCGCGCGGCGCTCGGCGGCCCGGTGCGGGTCGACAAGGAGTGAGCCGGCCGTCGGGTGCTACGGCGCTTGGACGCCCGGCCCGCCCCACGCGCCGATGTCATTCCGGGTCCCATCGTCGTCGGTGTGGCTGGAGTCCGGGTTGCCAGCGTCGATCAACGGCGAGCCGGCGGCGAGCGTAAAGTCGTCGGGGGCGGCTGTGAAAAGCGGGTCACCGGAGACGGTGGAGAAGCCGTCGGCCTTGCAATATCGGCCCGTGCCGATCGCGTTCCAGCCGATCCCGTAGGCCGTGTTGTCGCCCTTCATGGCGCAGCGGGACCCGATGAGCGCCGAGTCGTAGACGTAGCTGGACGTGTCGCAGGTGTCGATCTGCAGGCCTACGCTGTCCGAGTAGAACACCGAGTTATCCGCCTTGAAGTGCATGTACTGGGCGTAGGCGCCAAGGTCGGTGCCGACGACGACCGTGTTGAACAGCCACAGCCGCTCGTTGTAGGTGTCGTCGCTGTCCGCGCCGTAGATGCCGGTGCTCCCGCCCTTTACGGAGGACCTGTGGGACGCAAACTCTGAGCCGTCCACGTAGATGCCGTAGGTCGCGTTCGGACAGTCGAGGGTGCTGTCCAGGAACAGCGTGGCGTCGTGCTGGTAGATGCCCATGTCGGCGCCGTCGCAGGTGATCGCCAGACGTTGGGCGAGCATGCTGCCGTTGTCGATATAGGTGACCGCCCCGCCGGAAAGCTCGTGGTTGCCGGTAAAGCTGACGTCGACCATCGTGACGGAGATGCCCTCGCCGTACAGCACCGCGTAGGTCTGGTTGTTCCCGGTGAACACCACGTCTTCGAGCGCGAGCACGCTCCCGTTCATCCAGAGGCCGGCGCCGTAGGACCCCGCGCCTCCGGTGACCGTCACGCCCGCGAGCCGCGTCCCGACGGTCTCACCGCGCACCGCCGTGATGACGGGTCCGTCGCCAAGCCCCTGGATCGTCGTGCTGCCGGACCCGTCAATGCCGTAGATATTCAGGTACTTCCCAACGAAGTTGACGTCCTCGTGGTAGGTGCAGGGCATCAGCCCGATGGTGGTGCCTGAGTGGGACGCGCTGATCGCGGCGGTGATGGTGGTGTAGGCGCCGGTTCCGTTGCAGTCGACCACCACGTCCGGCGGCGATGCGGCTGTGTCGCTCGCGCTGTCGGCCGTGTCTCCCCCACTGTCTGTCGCCGAGTCCGGGGCGGTGTCCGTGTCCGTCACGATGGGGATGCTGTCGCCCGTCACCGCCGAGTCGGTCGCGACGCTCTCGGTGCCGGGCTTCACCTTGTGCCCGGTGCACGCCGACAATGCCCCGAGGAGAACGAGGGAGGAGACGCGCATCACCACCCCCCGTCCATCGACATCGGCCCGCCGTATGCGCCGATGTCGTCGCGCGTGCCATCGGTGTCGAGAAAGCCGGCGTCCGGCGCGCCGGCGTCGATGAGCAGGCTGTGGCTCGCAAGGTGGAAGTCGGTGGCGCCCATGAAGTCGGGGCTGACGCCGATGTTCCCGCTCGTCCCTACCGGATCTGCCATGCCGCAGATGTTCGACGTGTTGCCGTAGAAGTTGCTGTAGCTGACCGAGACCGCCGTATAGTCGGTCGCGTTGATGCCGCACGCCCCGCCGGTGAACACCGAGTTCTCCGCGGTGAACGAGACGTAGTCCAGGGTGATGGCAGCCTCCGCGACCACGTTGTAGAGCTGCACCCAGGTGTAGTAGGCGTAAGCGCCGCCGAGCAGCACGGAGCCCTCGACCACCGTCGGCTCGGAGTCTGTGCTCTCATCCTCCACGTCGAGCAGCCCATCCAACACGCTGCGCTGGACCCGGCCCTGCGAGTGGAAGATCGAAACGGCGGTTGCTCCAGCACAATGGATCGTCGACCCGTCCACCATCGCGGATCCATGCTCCTGCCGGTAGGCGATCGGGATGCTCCCGCACGTCACGTCCGAGTCCTTCAGGATCAGCTCGCCGCGCCGCGCCTGGAGCATCATGCCGTCGCTGGCCGTGTTGGTGCCGTCGATGGTCACGTGGTCGAGTGTCATGAACGACGAGCGCGCGTAGACTGTCAGGTTGCCGGTAGTCCCCGTGATGACATCGTTCTTCAACGTCAACGAGGAGAACTCCTCTTCGATCGCCGGGGTTGTGGCGTTGCCCCCGCCGGACAGCGTGAACCCGTCAAGGACCGTGCCCGGGCCCTCCCCGTTGCCCGCGTAGACGACCTGGTGGCCGGGGGAGGCGTAGATGGTGGTGACGGCGGCGCCGCCTGACGAGACGATGTCCAGCGCCTTGCCGGAAAAGTCGATGGACCCGTAGTAAACGCCCGGTGCGACCGTGATTGTGTCGCCCGAGTTGGCCTTGGCGACGGCGTCCATGATCGCGGGAAAGTCTGCCCCGGAACCGCCGACGGTGTAGTGGTGGACGTGCCTGGCGTGGGCTCCGCCTGCCGCATGCGGGGCCTTCGGCGAAGGGCTGACGCTACAGGCGACGGCGAGCGCGAGCACCGATGCGCGAGCGAGACGTAACGGCCAGTTCGCGACATCTGTCGTGCGGGGACGCAGGGCGACGGACGGGAGAGCGAGCAGCGCGCGACCGGGAGGCGATGAGGATAACCTGAGGTGGTGCGAGTTCTGGTGCAGCGAGAGATCCCGGGTTGCGTCGACGGCCGTAGGTCCCCGTGGGTCCTCGCCCTGGGCCTCCTCGCTGGTTGCACCTCGGGCGTGACCCACGTCGGGTCGGATTCGAGCCCGGCGACGACGGACTCGAGTGTCAACGCCGATAGTCAGGAGTCCGGGTCGGAGTCGGCCACCGATTCCGGCGACACCACCGGCTGCGGGCAGATCGCCCTCGATCCGACCGGCTACGCCGCTCTGTTCGACGCGTCCGTCGTCCACACGATCGCCATCACGCTCACGGACGCCGACAAGGCCGCGCTCATCGCCGACCCCGGCACCTACGTGACCGCGGACGTTGTCGTGGACGGGACCGCGCTCGCCGGCGTTGGCCTCAAGATGCACGGCAACTCCGACCAGGAGCGCTGGGAGGCCAAGCCGGGCCTCAAGGTGAGCCTCCGCACCTTCGGGAACTGCGACCCCTACGCGAACGTCGACCATCTGTACCTCGACGCCAACTCGGACGACCCCACCCAATCCAAGCTCGTCGTCAGCGCGCAGATCCTCGCGAACGCCGGTCGCGTCGCGCCGAAGGCGACGTTCATGACTGTCACGGTGAACGGCGACAGCCTTGGGTTGTACAGCAACGTGGAGGTGGTCGAGGGCAACTTCGTCGCCGATCACGAGCCTGAGGGCGGGGTCCTCTGGAGCGCGAGCGACGGCGCGGACTTCTCGGAGCGCGGCGGGAGCGCCTGGAGCGACGTGAACGGGGGCGGTGACTCGGCGACGATCGACGCCGTGACAGCCGTTGTCGCGAGCGCTGGCGACGACTTCTACACCCAGGCAGACGTGCTCGTCGACATGGACGACTTCCTCTCCCACTGGGCGTGGCTGGCCGCCATCGGCCACCAGAAGTCCTATCCCTACGCCACAAAGGACGTGTACCTGTTCGCGCCCGCGAGCGACGGGCGGTTTGAGTTCGTCCCCTGGGCGCTCGACGAGGGCTGGGACCCCACCTTCGGTTGGAACTACGTCGAGAGCGCGCTCGCCCTGCGATGTGTGTACGACGCCACGTGCTCGGCGGCGCTGAAAACCCATATTCAAACGGCTCTTGCGACGGCCGATGCGATGGATGTCCCTGCCATCGCCTCAGCCGCCTTCACCCTCTCCAACGCCGCCGTGAGCGCCGACACCCGTCGCGGAACGACGGCTGCAGACGTCGCCACGGCCCGCGCCGACCTGCTCGCTGCGATGCAGACCTGGCCGGCGACCGTCGGCTCGCAACTCCCCTAGTTCCAGCCTCGGCAGGGCTTATTTTCGCCAGCTCGTGCCGCTGTACACCGGCTGTCCCCACGCCCAGACCGCGATCACGAGGATCATGCCGCTGGAGACGGTGATGAGCGGGTAGAGCGCGTCGGGCCACAGAATACTCCCGATGAACCCCAGCAGATACGTCGCCGACGCGATCGCGAGTCGTCGGTCGATGACCATGGCGGAGAACGCCGAGCCGACGAACCACAGGAACAGGTGCAGCGTGTGCCCGGTTTGGGGTGGGATGCCCATCGCTCGGCTCCCAAGGTCCAATACAACCTGAGCGCCCAATACAAGCGAGACGGCGCCGCCAAGCCACCGGTTGAAGTCCGTCGTGTGCAGGTAGCGACGGAGCAGCACCAGGGCGCCGACGAACGTCACGAAAAAGAACAGATCGAGGCTGATCTGGAGCGTGTACGAGGGCCCGCCGAAGGTGCGGGCCTCGATCGTCGGTCCCAGGATCGGGAGCACCGTCCAGAGCAGGGCGAACGAGGCGAACAACGCGAGGCGGAGGCGGCGTCCCTCGTTGGGGTCGCGGGAGCGCACAAGCTCGTCGAGGCGCTCACGCTCAGCCCGCTGGGTGGTGCGGAGGGCGGCGACGCGCTGGACCAGATCGGGAGGAGGAACCTCGATGGCGGCGAGGATGACGTCGGCGGCGTCGGGGTCGGCGCGGTCGAGCTCGAACTGCGCCATGGCGATGTCCGCGGCGCGTCGGCCGTCGCGCGCGTCCGTGCGGGCGGGATCGATGCGCAGGGCCTCCTCGAACCCGAACACACATTGCGCATGAAGGGCGTAGAGTGTCAGGCGTTCGGAGTCGGTCGCGATCGGGAGCCGAAGCCCGAGCAGGAGCCGGTGGAGCTGTCCAGCGCTGGACGCAATGAGCGGCTCGGCCACGCGGTGACGGAGATAGCGCTCGATCGCACGGCGGAACTCGTCAGCGGTGGCGTGCCGGTCAGCGGGGTTCGGCGCCATGGCCCGGCGGATGAGGGCGAGGAGCTCGGGGGAGGCGGGCGCCGCCAGAGGGATCCCGGTCAGGGGCGGGTCGGCGGCGCGGATGCGGGCGAACATGGCGTCGTCGACGGGCCCGTCGTAGGGCGATCGGCAGGCAAGGATCGTGTAGAGCAGGCCGCCAAGCAGGAAAACGTCCGTGCGCTCGGACAGCGGCGCGTCGCCGAGCATCTCGGGCGCCATGTAAGCCGGGGTGCCCGCGAACCGGCCGAGCTGATCCGCACGAGGGAGGCCGGCGCAAGGCCCGGTCGCCGCGGTGCGCGTGGTGACCGCGAGCCCCCAATCCATCACGTAGACCTCGCCGAAGTGCCCGATCATCACGTTGTCGGGCTTCAGATCGCGGTGCACGATGCCGTGGCTGTGCGCAAAATGGACGGCGTTGCAGACCTGCGCCAGCACCCGCAGGTGCCATTCAAATGGATCGCCGGCTGCGAGCGCTGCGACGAGGCCCTCGTCCTCCATCATCTCGGTCCACGTATGGCCGGCGATCCGCTGCATGACGATGCGCGGGTGCCCGTCCGCATCGACGAGCAGGTCGTGGACGGGCACGATGTTGGGGTGTTCGAGGAGGCCGGTGACGCGCGCCTCGCGGAGCAGGAGGTCCCGGGAGCTGCTGCTCTCGATCGCCGGGTGCAGCTCCTTCATCGCCACGGCCCGGTCGAGCGCGTGCTGGTAGGCCTGGTGGACGACGGCGGTACCGCCGCTGCCGAGCACGGCGCCGAGGGAGTAGCCGCTGGCCCCGGGGGTGGCGGTCGTCGGCCCGGCGCCGTGGCCGGTCGGCTCGGAGACCATCGCGTGCGTGACGCTGGAGAGGCCGGCGCGTGACCAGTCGGAGAGGGCGTCGAGGGTGGTGTGGCCGCGGAGGCCGAGCGGTCGGCGAGGGGCGGGCTGGGGCATCTACTGGGTGAACGTGGCGGTCAACGTCGTGTTTCCGGCCATCGGCGCGACGATGGTGGTCGCGTCGGTGTCCGAGACGGTGCCCTCGCCCGACCAGCCAGCGAACGTCCAGCCGGCGGCAGGGAGGGCGGTGACGGTCACGGGCACGTTGAGGTAGTACGTGCCGCTCCAGGGCGGTGCCACGGTGACAACGGCGAGGTGGAATGTGCCTTGTCCCTCGGCTTTCAGGGTGAGACCTGCCTTGCCGGTGATTCCCAGGTTGGAGCGGAGCTGGCTCTCGAACGCTGCGGGCCGGTTCGCCGTGAAGCTCTCCGCGTAGGCGACGTCCGACTCCCAGCCATCCATGCTCGCACCCCCACACCAGCGTTCGCGCTGCATCTGCATGACCGGGCGGGTCTCGGCCGCCAGGGCGTCGAGCCGAGCCGTGGCGACGTCCGCGCTGAGGGACGTGTTGAGAAAGTCGGCGTGGATGTTGATGAACCGGTCGCGGAAGTCGGGGTTCTGGAGTGCGGCGTGCTCCGGCAGGCCCTCCCAGTCGCCGTTCACGGTGGTCGCGAGGTGGTCATAGTTCCAGTCGGGCCAGCCGTGCCCGTAGTCGTAGGACATCCAGCGGAATCTGCCGTTGCCATCGGCGTCGGTCAAGGGGGTTGTTCTCGTAGTCGTTGGCGTTCACCCGCCACATCCGGATGTTGTTCACCCACCAGTCGGTGTTCCCGATCCACCCCTCCGCCACCGTCGCCGCGATGAAATTGTCGACGTCCACGCGCGAGGTGAAGTCCTTGTAGACGGCGGGGTCGGAGAGGTCGTCGTCCGCCGCCATTGTGTTCAGCTCGTTGAAGGCCTCCAGACTGCCCTCTTCGAGGGTCCAGTGCGCAACGTGGGTCCAGCCGAGCTTGACGCGGTCCAGCTTCGCCGTGTCGACGCCGTGGTGCTCATTGTCGTAGTATTCGTCGAGCCGCTCACGTAGCTCGTACAACCCCCAGAATTCGCCGTTGATGTAGACGAGGGCGGGCTCGTAGGCCTGCATGTCGAGCGCCGGGTTCTGCACCATGCTGTCGTCGCGGAACATCTGCTGCACGGCATCGTCGACGAGCTGCGTGCTGCACCAGTCACCGCCGTTCCGAAGGTACAGGCGGTGAAAGTCGTCGATGGTCTCGTCGTCGAACACCTTGGCGGGCATGTCGTCCAGGCCGTAGCCGGTGCCGGTGAGGACCTCGAAATTGCGCTGGTCAAAGGCACGGCTGTAGCCACCAGCGATCTGGATGCCGGCGTCCTCGTCCAGCATCCGGTCGCCGCCGGGCGCGTAGAGCTCAACGTGGACGTCGCGCTCCCAGGGCTGCCAGAAGTTGGCACCGAAGTATGGGTATTCGGGACTCGCGCCGGGCCCGGGCTCGTACATCCCAGTCACCGGGTCGAAGAGGTCCGACGGGTTCGCCGTGAGCGAGATGATCCGAACCCCGAGGTTCGCGAGCGAGGGGTCGCCAAAGTACGTCTCCGTCGTCATCCGGCTCGGCCACAGGCCGTCGACGAAGGCGCGGGCGCGGACGACGACGGGCTGGGTGACGGCGTCCAGCGCGAGGGGCGTCGAGGGAAAGAGCGGGCTGGACTCGTCGGGCAGCGAGCCGTCGAGGGTGTAGCGGATGACGGAGCCGGCGGGCCCGGTCGCGGTGACGGCCGGGTTGTCGTAGAAACCACCGAGCGGCGAGAAGGTCGGCAGGTCGGCGAAACCCGGCCTGGATTCGGTGGTGTTCAGCGCGCCCGGCGTCGACGCCACGAAGTACTCCCACGCGGCCGTGTCCTCCCGTCGCCCGTACGAGACGTCCTCGTACAGCCGCGGCACGACGACGTGATCGGCCACGCAGCCGTCCGGCATCCGCAGGAAAAGGTCGTCGCCAAGCGCGGAGAGGCCGAAATTCGCCGCGAGCTCGGGCGTGGTCGTGTCGTTGCCGGAGGCCCAGACGAGCAGGGTCGTCCCCGGCTGCAGCGTCTCGGCCGGCATCACCCAGCCCGCGTCCGTACCGGTCTGGGAGAGGATCCAGCCGGTGAGGTCGACGGGAGCGGCGCCGTCGGGCAGCTTCAATTCCAGCCAATCCGAGGTGCTGCCCTGGGCGTCTGTGAGGCCGTGCTGGTTGGCGGACATCAGCTCGTTGAGGACGACCGGAGGGGCGGCTGTGCACGGCGTCCAGGCCGGAGCGGTGTCGCCGGGGACCTGCTCCAGGGGTGCTGAGTCAGCGCCGGCCTCGCCGCTGTCGACGACTACGCTCCCGGGCCGCACGGCAGGCGCGTGCCCGCATCCGACGAGGAGAAAGCCAGTCGCGAGCCACCGGGTGGACATTCCCCTTCGGTAACGCATCGTCCTCCGCACAGCCCCGCTACAGCAGACTCAACCCGCCGTCGGCGACGATGACCTGCCCGGTGATCCAGCGCGCGCGCGGATCGCAGAGCAGGTGGACGATCGCGGCGATGTCGTCCGGGCTGGCAATGCCGCCCATTGGGGTGTGTTTTTCCGCGAAGGCGATCATCTGCGGCCCGTCCGTGAAGTAGTTCAGCGCGTCCGTCCTCACCAATCCGCCGCAAACCGTGTTGACGCGCGCGCGCGGGGCCAGCTCCACGGCGAGCTGTCGCGTCAGCGCCTCGATCCCCGCTTTCGCCACGCCCATCGCCGCATAACCGGGCACGTACTGCCGGCTGCCCATGCTGGAGAGGCCGATGACGTTCGCGCCCGCGTTCAGCGTGCACAGGCGCGTGAGCAGCCAGAACGGCCGAAGGGAGCTTTCAAGCGTGAGATCCCATTGCCCCGTGCGGATCTTGTCCCACGGCTTGAGCACGCCGATCGCCGCGTTGTGCACGAGCACGTCGACGCCGGCCGGGAAGACCGCGGCCAGCTTTTTCAGGTCGTCCTCGTTCCGGACGTCCCCGCCGACCACGATCGCCTCGGCGCCCGCCGCGCGCACCTCCGCAGCAACCTTCTCGGCCGCCTCCTCGCTCTTCATGTAGTTGATGGCGACGACGTTTCCGGGGGTTGCAAACCGCCGCGCGATGGCCGCGCCGATGCCGCGGGAGGCGCCGGTGATGAGGATGTTCATCGAGCGCTCGTATCAACGCGCTCGGGGTTCCCCGGGCCCGGATCGCGTTTGGATCGCCGCGCTACTCTTTTTTCTGAGGGGGACGCCTACGCGGCGCCCCCTCCGGCCGGCAGAGCCGGCCTACCCCCGGGCCGGGGCCTAACGCCGATTTGGAGTACCAAATCGGCGCGACTTTGCGCGACCGGAGGCGCCGGAGTACCGGCGGCCGGCCGCGCAAAGGTCCGGGCCGGCCGCGTGATTCGGGTCGCCGGGACACTCGGTCCCTGTGATACGATTCCATCGCGCCCCCCGCGCACCGAGGTCTGCATGCCCTTTCAAGGCCGCACGAACGATCTGGCGATGGTCCCGGCTGATGGTCACGGTTGCCCCGCCTGCCCGCACTGTTGTACGGGCCCGGCCGTCTCGGGCTCGCCCAACGTGATCGTGAACGGAAACGCGGCCTTGCGCATCGGCGATCCTGGCGTTCACATCGCCTGCTGTGGTCCGAACATGTGGATCGCGGCGATGGGGTCGAGCAAGGTGTTCATCAACGGCAGCGCGTCGCACCGGATCGGCGACCTGACCGCGCACTGCGGGGGCGTTGGCGCTCTCATCACCGGAAGCGGCAACGTCAACGTCGGGTAGCGGGCGTTTGCAGCCGGTTCTGGTGTGTCCCCGGTGCCGACGGGCGGACGCCGAGGGCCTGCACGTCGCGACCCTGATGGCGGTCGACGGGGCCCTGCGCTGCGAAGGGTGTGGCGCCGACTACCCGCTGGTGGACGGCATCCCCGTTGTTGCCAGGGACCCGGACGCGCTGTTGGCGAGCGAGGACCCGGGGAGCGCGGCGCGGGCGGCGGTCTACGCGCGTTCTCGCGAGGGGCCGCTCCAGGACTGGCTGCGCGAGGTGGTGACGGCCGGCGCCCTTGAGCTTGCCGGCGGGCTCGGGGTCCGGGACGACACCGTGGTGGTCGACATGAGCCTCGCGATGCTGCGGGCTGGCCGAGCGGGCCTCGGGTCCGGGCGGGCGGGGCGAGGGGCTCGCATCTGCGCGGATCTCCTCGACCCGCCGTTCCTGCCGGCGAGCTTCGAGATGGTCGTGCTCGCGAACGTGCTGGACGTCATCGAAGCGCCCCTGCTGGCGTTCCAGCAGGCCGTTGCGCTGCTTGCCCAGGGCGGCCGGCTCGTGGTGACGTGCCCCTACGCGTTCACGAATGGCGGCCACAACGGCTGCCGGCTGGAGCCATTTCCGCCCGCAGCGCTGCACGCCGGTTTCGGGGCGGTTGAGGCAGGCATCCTCGCCCTGGTCACTGCCAGGGAGCGCGACTGGCCCCTACGCACGACCGACCGGCTGACGCAGGTACATCGGACGGACGCCGTGATTTTCGAACGGCGGGGACCATCCTACGCGCCCGCCCACACGACCGCGATCGAGTCGTAGTCAAAGTCGACGGCGGGCTCGGCCCCCCGCGCGCGCGCGTGCGCGACGAACACGGCGTCCAGGGCTTCGTTGAACGCCGCTTTGTCCGAGATGCCGTGCTGGACGTAGCTGGCGGACCAGACCCGGGCATCCAGTCCGGCGCGGGTGAGGCGCTGGGTGCTGGGGACAACCAGCCGTTCCGTCGGGCGACGGGCGGACAGATCCGCGATGGTCTGGGGGACGGTGCGGATCTGCCGGTAGTCCGCCGACCATTCCCAGAGCAGCGCTTCGTATGCGTCGAGGAAGGGGGAGGACGAGCGCTCGTTCCAGAGTGCCGCGGCGACCCCGCCCACGCCGAGGATGCGGTCGATCTCGGGCAGCGCCCGGTCGAGGTCAAACCAGTGGAACGCCTGGCAGCCGACAACGAGGTCGCAACACCGGTCTGCCAAGCCCGTGTTCTCGGCGTCTCCCGCCACGAAGGTGACGCCGGGGACGAACTCGCTGGCGGTCGGGGACTCGCCTGCCGCGCGCATCGCAGCGTTCGGCTCAACGGCGGTCACCCGCACGCGATCCCCAAAGCGCTCGCGGCCGAGGCGCGCGTACACGCGGCTGGAGATCCCCGTGCCAGCGCCAAGATCGACGATCTGGGGTCCCGGCGCCCGCGCCAGGACCTCCCGAATCAGCGCGTCCGGGTAGGTTGGGCGCGCCGCCGTGTACAGACCCACTGCGGCTGAGAAGCGATCGCGAGGATCGATGTCGCTAATCGAACAGCCCTTCCTCAAGGCAGCTCTCGTCGCCCGACTGGATGATCTTCGCGAGCGCCGTGGCGCGCGGGAGCACGTTCTTCGCGTAGAAGCGGGCGTTGGCGACCTTGCCCTTGTAGAACTGCAGATCGGCGCCGGCCGCGCCAGCCTCGATGGCCAGATGCGCAACCCGGGCCTGCCAGACCGCGTGCAGTCCGAGCACCACGGTCCCAAAAAGGTTCAGGAACGGCGTTGCCTGCAGCATCGCGCCGCGGATGTTCTTGTTCTGGCCGAGGCTGCCAAGGTACATCGCTGTCGCGCCAAGCTGGTCGCGCGCCCGCTCGAGCGCGCTGACCTCCTCGTCCATCCTTTTTGTCGCCTTCGCCCGCTCCAATTCCTGGTTGCACTCATCGAGCCAGGTCATGAACAGGATCCCGCTGCCCTGCCGCATCTTGCGCCCGAGCAGGTCCATCGCCTGAACGCCGTTCGTCCCCTCGTAGATCGCGGAGATGCGCTGGTCGCGCAGGTTCTGCTCCACCGGGTACTCCTTGGTGTAGCCGTAGCCGCCGTAGACCTGCACCGCGGTCGAGCAGACCTCCCAACCAACGTCCGAGCAGTGCGCCTTGACGATGGGCGTCATCAGCTCGACGAGGCCGATGAGGTACTCCTTCTGGGCGGGATCGCCGTTGTCCGCGCGGTCGAGGCGATTGGCGACCGAGTAGATGAGCGAGCGCATCGTCTCGACCTGCACCTTCATCGTCATGAGCATGCGACGGACGTCGGGGTGCTTGTTGATGGTCACGCGGGGGGCGTTCGCGTCCTTCATGTTCTCGATGCTGGAGCCCTGAACCCGATCTTTCGCGTAGTCCAGCGCATTGAGGTAGCTCGCCGAGGCGGTCGCCAGTCCCTGGATGCCGACGCCGATGCGCGCCTCATTCATCATGTGGAACATGATCGCCATGCCCTGGCCCTCTTTTCCAAGCCGCCAACCCTTGCAAGTGCCGTTCGCGCCGAGCGCGAGCGTACACGTGGCCGAGCCGTTGATGCCCATCTTGTGCTCGATGCCGACGACCATGGCGTCGTTGCGCTCGGCGGTCGTCTCGCCGTCTGCCGTGACGATGAACTTGGGGACGAGGAACAGGGACAACCCGGCGGTCCCCGCCTTCGCGTCCGGTGTGCGCGCGAGCACGATGTGCACGATGTTTTTCGTGATGTCGTTGTCAGCGCCGGAGATGAAGATCTTCTCGCCGGTCAGGTGGTAGACGTTCGGGTCGTCGGTCCAGGCCGCCTTGCAGCGGTTGTCGCCAACGGCGGTACCGGCGCCGGCTTCCGTCAGGCACATGGTCCCGGCCCACTCGCCCGCCATGATCTTCTGCACGGCGAAGGGGCGGAAGAACTCGGGGCAGAAGTCGCTGCAGAGGAGGTTGGCGGCGGCGCGGGAGAGGCCCGTGTAGATGTTGAAGGCCGTGCAGGCGCCCGTGAGCATCTCGTGCATCGCGACGTCCACGGCGTGCGGGAGGCCGATGCCGCCGACCTCCGGGTTCATGCCGGCGGCGAGCAGGCCGGACTCGACGACCGCCTTGTAGGCCTCTTTGTAGCCAGGGGGCGTGGTCACGTTGCCCTTGCCGTCGAACGTCGCGCCGGGGTTGTCGCCCGCCTTGTTGAGCGGGGCGAGGACGTCGTGCGCCATCGCGAAGGCCTGGTCGAGCATCATGTCGTAGGTGTCGCGGTCAAAATCGGCGTAGCGGGCGACGCCCTTGAGCTGCTCGTCCACCTTCATCTGCTCGAACAGGACAAAGCGGATGTCGCGGAGGTCTACGGTGTATTCGGTCGCGCTCATGGGAGAACCTCGGGAATTTCAGAGTCGATGGAGGGGTCGGTGCTGACTGAATGAACGGTCATTCACTAACACGCCGCCGCCGGAAGGAGAGGACGCCAAACGCGCACGCTGCAAGGACGGCCGCGTCGATGTCCGCCCGTCCGGGCTCGGCTGCGCACCCCAGGAGCGGCACGCTCGCTGCGCAGTGCAACCCCTCGTCGATCGCGCCGTTGCAGTTGTCGTCAACCCCGTTGCAGGTCTCGCCGACGCCGGGGAGCACGGTGCGATTCGCGTCGTTGCAGTCCTGCGCGTAGGCGGACATCGGCGAGGCGCAGGTCAGGTCCGGCGTGCTGGCGGTCGTCGGCCCGCCGTAGGTGTCTCCATCGGCGTCCACGTAGCAAAGCTCGGTGCCATCGCAGTCCTCGTCGATGCCGTCAGCCACGACTTCGGGCGCGCCGGGGTGGACGAGGACGTCGTCGTCGTTGCAGTCCAGGTTGTTCGTGGACTGGCCGAGGTCGTTGCAGGCGAGGCTGGGGGGCGTGGTGAAGGTGATGACGTCGAAGGCGCCGTAGCCATCGTGGTCGGCGTCCTCAAAACAGACCTCGATGTTGTTGCAGTCTTCGTCGATGCCGTCCGCGATGATCTCGATCTCGCCGGGGTTGATGTCCGAGTCGTCGTCGTTGCAGTCGGTGTTGTTGAAGGAAGCGCCGTTGCAATGGATGTCCGAGACCATCGTCTCGGTGGTCCCGAAGTGATCGCCGTCGTGGTCGACGTAGCAATAGTCGATGCCGTCGCAATTCTGGTCGACGCCGTCCGCAGGCGCGTCGGTGGCCGCCGGGTTGACGTTGGGATCTCCGTCGTTGCAATCGGTCTCGACGTTGGATTCCCCGGGGCCGTTGCACGCCAGGCTAGACCCGGTCATCACCGTCGTCCCGCCGAAGCGGTCGCCGTCGCCATCGACGTAGCAGAGCTCGGCGCCATCGCAGTCCTCGTCGACACCGTCGCCCGGGATCTCGGTGGCGCCTGGGTGGACGTTGGCGTCGCCGTCGTCGCAGTCGGCTGCGTCCAGGGATTCGCCCGGCGACGTGCAGCCGGTCGTGCTCGTGATCGGGAAGGCGGCCGACCCGTACCCGTCCTTGTCGACGTCTACGTAGCAGGCAACCGCCGCGCCGGTGTCGTCAGCGCGGGCAAGTGGCGGCGTCGCCAGACCGATCGCGATGGCGACCGCGAACCGCCCGGTCATGGACAATCCGTGGTGACACCGTCACAATTGTCGTCAACGTCGTTACCGCAGATCTCGTTCATGCCGGGGTTTATGAGCGGGGTCGAGTCGTCGCAATCGGTGTCGTCGCCCACCCACGGGTAGCCGTCGGCGGTCGGCGCGGTGCAGGCGACGATGGCGAGGTTGGGGTCGCCGTAGCCGTCCGCGTCGGCGTCTGCGTACCAGGTGGGGGCGTCTTGCGCGTTGTCCCGCACGTCCCCGTCCACGTCCCCGTCGCAGTCGTCGTCGATGCCGTTGCAGATCTCGGTCGCGCCCGGGTGGACAGCGGGATTGCGGTCGTCGCAGTCCACGGTGGCGTCGTAGCCGTCGCCGTCCCGATCGGCGATCGCGGGGGAGGGCAGGCACGCAACGGACAGCGCCAGCAGCCAGATCATCCGCCGCCCAACGGAAAAGACAGGCCAAAGGCGACGACCCCGAGCCCGACCGTCACGAGGCCGGAGGTGAACAGGGCCGACCCGCCGCCCGCCGCAGCCGTGCGCGTCCGGTACTCGGCGTCCGACTCCGGGCCTGTCGCATCGTGGGTGGCACTCCAGACCAACACGCCCACGCCTGCCGACGCCGCGCCTGTCCCGGCCAGCACCGCGCCCGCCAGCCGAACCCCGCCCGCAACCCGCTTTTTTCTCGCTTCCAGGAACGCGTTGGACTGCGGCACCTCATGCCAGGACCGTCTCTGGCCTTCGCTCTGCTCTGCATGCCAGGTCCGATCGCCGGCCCAGAGGTACACGTCCTGGGCCTCGGGGAACGCCTGATCCGCGATCGCGCCGAGCACGAGCTGATTCCCGGGGATCTCCACGTGGTCCACGAGCGCGTCCGGCGTCTGCAGCGGCACGAGCAGCGCGACGGGATGGAGCGGGTCGACGTGAACGGCGACGGTGGCGACGGTCGGCTGCAGGATCTGCACGAGGTGCGTGCCCGCAGGCAGGCTCAGGGCCGCGCCGGAGACCGTGGCCAGCCGGCCATCGACCCAGAGGGTGGTCGCGGTGGAAACGCCGGGTCCGAGGAGCACTTGCCCCATCGGCGTGCGCGGCAGGTTGCTCGGGGCGGCGGTGGCGGGGACGATCGCGCGGGCAGCGGCCGAGGCGGCGTCGAAGGGTGCGCGAAAGTCGGGGGACACGCCGCCGTCCCAGGCGAGGCTCGGTTGGAAGTAGATCGCCTGCTGAAACTCGGAGACGGCGTCGTTGGGCTGGCCCGTCGCCGTCAGCGCGATGCCCGTCAGGAACTTGAGCCGCGATGCGAGTGAGGCTTCGGACGGCTCCGACAGGCAGTTCAAGGCGTTTGAGGCGGTGGTCAGCTCGGTCAGCGCCTGCGACCAGCGCTGGTAGCTCACGTCGCCCTCGGCGTGCATCACGGCGTCTCGCACCGCCGTGTTCGTCGTCGGCACGGAGCTGCACGGCGGCGGCTGGTTCGCGCCAAGCGCGCGCAGGAGTCCGCCGGACATCGTCTCGCCGATCCGCGCCGGATGCAGATCCCAGACGGGCACGTTCGCATCCGACCCTGCGCGTGTCACGGCTTCGGCCGGGTCGCCCGCGTAGAGGAGCGGAATCTGCGGCGTGGTCTGGGGCGTCGGGCCCGGCGGCAATGCCCGAGCAACGCCGGTGAGGAGCAAAAGGAGCATGGTGCAGTCTACCAAGCTCCGCTACTGCGGACACGCCGCGTCGAGATCGAAGCTCCAGCAAAATGCCGTCTCCGAGTCGGCGGGCACGGTCACGGGCTTGGACACGTTTCGACCGTCCGTCGTCGTCAAAACTACCGTGTGCGGACCCGCCGAAAGGTCGCGTTTCCACGTGCCGGTTCGACCCGCCGCGACGCCGTCGAGCGTGATGGTGCTCCAGGGCTGGCTGTTCACGCGGAGCGTTCCGAGGACGACCGCGGGCGCAGGCGATGGGGCAACTGTTGGCGGTTGCGCTTTGGAAAGAGCGGAGGTGGCGACGACGGCCGGGTGCGTGGGGGGTGGAGTGGGCGAGGAGCGGGGCGGGGGCAGCGGCGGTGCGGGCAGCTCGGACGCGGCGGCCACCTCGTCGTCCGTTGTCGTCGGCGTCGTGCCCGATGCCGCGGCCAGCACCCTGGGAAGTTGGCGCCCTGTCGGTGTGTCTGGGATCGGCACTGCCGGCGCGGATGGGGCAGCCGTCGCCTGGGCGGTGGTCGCGGTCGGTGTTGCGTCGACTTCTACAGTCGGCGTTGCTGGCCGGTCAAACCAGCCTGATCCGTACGCAGCAAACGTCGCCGCGGCGCCGAGCACCGCTACGATCAGCGCGCCCCGCCCCAGACCCTTCGCTGACGTCGCGCGGTCGGTCGACGGCGGAGCGGATGGGGCGACGCCGACCACAGCGGGGGCCGATGTCGTGGCGACGGCGCCTGGCGGGGCGGGTGCGGGGCGTTCGTCGGTCGCTGCATCGTCGACGGACAGGATCCCCGCAGCCGGGTCCCACGTCGCCGGTCCGCTCGGCTCGGGCGTTGGGATCACGGGTACGGGCGGGCGCGAGCGCCTGAGCAGGTCCGCCGACCACGCCCCTCCCCGGGTGGACGGGGTCGCCTGCCCCATCCAGAGGCGCAACAGCGTGTCGCAGTCGGGTACGCGCTTCTCCCGGTCGACCTCGAGCGCGGCGGCGATCGCCCGAACGATTCGGTCCGGTGCCTCCGGCGCGCGGTCGGTCACGGGGTTGTACCGCCCCTCCGTCACCCGCGTGAAGATCGCCATCAGATCCGGCCCGTCGAACGCCCGCTCTCCCGTCACCATCTCATACAGCAACGCGCCGAGCGAAAAGACGTCGGCGCGCTTGTCGACCGTCCGTGCGCTGCGGATCTGCTCCGGTGCCATGTAGCAGGGGGTGCCCATGGCCATCCCGCTGCGGGTCTGCGTTCCGACGGGACCCTCGCCGGTCGTCAGGATCTTCGCGAGCCCAAAATCCATCACCTTCGGAACAAACCCATGGTCGCGGGCCTGCAGCAACACGTTCGCGGGCTTGAGGTCGCGATGGATGAGCCCGTAGCGGTGCGCCTCAGCCACCCCCGCCAGGATGCCGCGCGCGAGCTCGTCGGCCTGCTCCACCGTCAGCCGCACCTCGGCCAGCAGCGCGTCGAGCGACGGGCCCTCCACGAGCTCCATCACGAGGCCCGGCGACCCGCCCACCTCGATGACATCGGTAACGGTGACGATGTTCGGGTGGCGTAGCGTCGCCTGGACACGGCCCTCCTGCAAGAGCCGCTCCCGCACCGCCTGCGCGGGCATGAGCAGCACTTTGATGGCGTGCAACGTGCCAAGTTGGTTGTGGCGCGCCCGGTACACGACGGCCATCCCGCCGTTCCCGAGCCGCCCCTCGATCGTGTAGCGGTCGATCACGGTGCCGGATTCGAGGTTCATGGCCTTCGCCGGGTAACCCGCCGGCCCGTGCCGCCCGCGGCCCTACCGCGGCAC
The DNA here is from genome assembly GCA_903844155.1 of uncultured Pseudomonadota bacterium. Taxonomy (GTDB): domain Bacteria; phylum Myxococcota_A; class UBA796; order UBA796; family SXON01; genus CAIUMM01. The sequence goes on from CAIMSU010000034.1 coordinate 58,964, forward strand.
CAGCACGACGCCGTCGCGCGGCGCGACCTCGATGGTGACCGTCCCGTCTGGCTGCACGGTCCACGTGTTCGTGCTGCCGGGCGGGAAGACTTCTGTCAGGACGGTCCCGGGCGCGAAGCTCACCGGCATGCCAGCGCCGTTGTAAGCGGTGTGCGAGGTGTTGGAGTCCGACGTGTTGATGACCACGAGCACCGACTCACCCGTCTCCTGCTCCACGCGCTCATACGCGAGGATGTTGGCGTCTTCTTCGCCGTTCACGCGGTCGGTGGTCCAGCGGAACTCAAAGTCGCCCCGGCGCAGGGGCTCGTAGTCCCGCCGAAGTTGCGTGAGGGCGGCGATGTGCTGGAAGATCTCGCCGGACGTGTCGTAGTTGCTCGTCCACAGCGGCTCGCGGTTGGCCGGGTCGTTTCCGCCCGAAAATCCTTGCTCCGTGCCGTAGTACAGGCAGGGAATGCCGTCTTCCGTCATCAGGAAGACGAGCGCGGACCGGAGCGCCGGGATGCTTGGCTTGTCGTACAGGAACCGCGGAATATCGTGGTTGTCCATGAAGTTCACGAGGATGTCGCGGGGTGCCTGACCCGCGCCAAGGTCCTGCGGCACGGTGTTGTAGTTGGTGTCGCGCGCGTCAAAGAGGGCCTGCACGGCCGTCGTCGCGGCGTTGTTCTTGAAGACGTCGTCAAACACCTGGAACTTCTCGGAGAAGTACACGACGCTGTCGACCTCGTTGGGGGCGGTGTAGCTGCCGATGAGCTGGTCGTCGCCATCAAAACTCTCGCCGAACATCAGGAACTTGTCCTTGCCGGCGAGCGCCTCATGATCCCGGATCTCCGTGCAGAAGCGCTGCCAGAAGCTGTGCTCCACGTGCTTGAGCGTGTCGATGCGAAAGCCGTCCAGGCCGGCCTTGTCGATCCAGTCTTCGTAGACGGCGATGAGCGCTGTCTGGACGTCCGGGTTCAGCGTGTCCAGATCCTTGAGGCCACCCGGGAAATCCCCGTTGACAACCTGGTCAAAATCGCTCCAGTCCGTCACCCGGCCGCGGCGGTGGTACCAGGTGTCGTTCTGGAATTCGGGCGGGTTGGGCGGCACGCGGTTGATCTCGGGCATGTTCACCCACCCAAGTGGCGCAAGTCCGCTCTCACCGAGCGAGGTGTAGCCCTGGATTCCGCGCGCGTCGTACGCCGGGTCCCACTCGGACACGATGTTGACGGTATTGCTCCCATCCGTCGCGTAATAGGTCGTGATGTCCGGCTCGCCGTTCCGGTTGATGTCGTAGTAGAACAACTGGCCGATGTGGTTGACGACGATGTCCTGGACGAGCTTGATGTTGTGCTGGTGGAGCACGTCTGAGAGCTCGCGAAGCTTGGCGAGGTCGCCCCAGTGGGGGCTCACGTTCTCAAAGTCCTGCGTCCAATAGCCGTGGTAGCTGGCGGAGCCGGCGTCCTCCTCCACGTTCACCACCACCGGTGAGATCCACAGCGTGGTGATGCCCAGCGCATCGAGGTAGTCCACGTGGTCGATGATGCCCTGAAAATCGCCGCCCTGGTAGCGGGCGAGGTTCGAGGTGTCCTTGGTGACGTTGATGTCCGTGTTCAGGTCGCCGTTGGCGAAGCGGTCGGTCAGCGCCTGGTAGATGACCTCGTCGCGCCAGTCGCTCACGAGGTTGTCGACGGGGGGATTTTCGGCGTAGGGGCTCTGGGATGCGCAGGCCGGGAGGACGAGCGCAAGGAGTGCGGTGGCCGGGAGCGGCGCGGCTTTGGCGAGGGCTGGGAGCGGGCGGCGGGCAAGGCGCATCCTCGGCGGATAACCGACGCGGCATGATCTGCTGTCCGCGGTGCATGCGCTTGCTCGCCCCGGCGGCGGCGACAGGCGAGGGGGCGACGGACGGGGCTTGCGCCTGCGGCCAGGCGTGGGCGGTGCGCGACGGCATCCCCGACCTGTACGTGCCCGCCCCCGAGGCGGGCGAGGACGTCGCTGCCACCGAGCGCGTGCGGCTCTTCTACGAAGAACGCCCGTTTCCCGACTACCGCGAGACAGACGACCTCGGCGCCCTGGTTCGACGTGGCCGCGCCAACGCCTACACCCGCGCGCTGGACGATGGCATCCCCCCTCGGGCGCGGGTGCTCGAGGTCGGCTGCGGCACCGGGCAGATGGCGCTCTTTCTGGCGGTCCCGGGGCGGGAGGTGATCGGCGTGGACCTGACCTGGGCCTCGCTTGGGCTCGCCGAGGGGTTCCGGCGGAAAGCCGGCATCAACACGGCGCAGTTCGTCCGTGCCAATCTTTTTCGGCTCCCCCTCGCAGACGGCACGGTGGACGTCGCCATCGCCAACGGCGTCCTCCACCACACCGCCAACCCCCGAGCGGCGTTTGCCGAGCTTGTACGGGTCGTTCGTCCCGGTGGCTACGTCGTCGTCGGCCTCTACAACCGGTACGGCCGCGCGCTTCTGCCGTTGCTCGCGCCCTCGCACGCCCGCGGCGCCGCTACCGGGGACGCCCGCGCAAAAGCCTGGTACAACGACCAGCATCATCACCCGCTGGAGAGCCGTCACACGGCTGACGAGGTCCTCCGCTGGCTGTCCCAAGCCGCCGTCGACTTCGTCTCCGCTTCCCCACCGCTGACCCTCGGCGTCACGCCCGGCGCCATCTTCGCGCCTTCATCGCCGGGAACAGCGGTCGGGCGGGTGCTGGCGCAGCTCTCGTGGCTCTCGCGGGCTGCGGACGGAGGGTTGTGGGTCACCGTCGGGAGAAAGCGGTGACGGCCGGCCAGGACCGAGGCGACCGAAGGTGTGAAGCCTGTTTACCACAATTGCAGAGAGCATTTC
>CAIMSU010000035.1 GCA_903844155.1 uncultured Pseudomonadota bacterium
ACGGCGACGAGCGCCATCCGGGCGAGCAAGCCGAGGATCTTCGCCTTCTGGCTCGGGTCGTCGCTCTTGAGCGCGGCCTCAATTTCCCGGACGTACCTATCATATTTTGCGTCTTGCCCAGCATCCATATCGACCTCGACCATCTCGACCTTGGGCTCGGGGAGCTTGAGGCCGACGTCCTCAGCGGTCTTGAATTCGCCGTACCGGAGGATGGTGTCGCGCAGCTCGTGAAGGTTCTGGAACCCGACAACCGCGCCGCGTTCCTCGACTTCCATCGTCGGCGTGACCACGGGCTTGATCTCGATCCGGAGGTAGCGGTCAATGAACTGCTCAGGGTCGCGGATGCCCATACGACGCCAGGCTTCGGGGTCGACGTACTGGATCAGGTTGTAGAATTCGAGTGGCGAATTCTTGGCGGGGGTCGCGGACAGCAGGACCACGCCCGTGCCTCCCGTCTTCTTGCGGACGGCGGCGCACCGGAAGTCGAGCTGCCAGGCACGCTTGGACCCGTCGCCCGGATTGCCCATGAACCTTGGCACACCCCCCTCGCGGTCCTCGGGGAGGTACAAATTCTTGTAATTTTGTGCCTCATCGACAATCAAAAGATCCACGCCGATGTCGTCCCAAGCAATGCCCGGGTCGTAGTCCCAACCCTCGGCCAGCTCCATCTGCTGCGCCACCCACGCGCTGATGCCCTCGCGCAGGATCGCCTCGTCGCGCTCCGACAGCTTCTTGCGCTTCGCGGCGTTCCGGCGACGCAACGCGACCTCACGCTGGATCGCCTCCGTCTTCTCCGCGTAGGCGCGCACTGCCTTCTCGTTCATGCGCGTCCGACCGAGCGCGGTGTAGCTGAGCAGCACGGCGTCGTACTCGCCAGCCTGGAAACGGGTCCACTTCTCGGCACGCTCCTGGGGCGTGTCGGTCTCGCTCGTGGCGAGGCCCTTGCGGTCACCGCGGCTGATCGTCTTCTTCTTCGAGCCGATGACCGCTACTCGATAGTCAGGCAGGGCCGTCGCAAAGTCGTCGTACCACTTCCAAACGATGGAGTTGGGCACCAACACAACGGGTCGCTTGCACCAACCCTCCTGACGGGCGCGTGCGAGCACGGCGAGGCCCGTGTACGTCTTGCCGACGCCCACGTCGAACGCCAGGAGTCCGCCCCGGTTGGCGAGGATGCGGCGCGCTCCGGCGACCTGGTGGGGGTCGAGGCGCACGGCGCGCTCGCCGGGTCGCAGCTCCGAGGCGGAGCGGTGTCCACGACCGCGCGTCCACCGGGCAACGGCGAGGGGATCGGCCGTGTAGCTCGGGGCGATGTAGCCTCGGAACTGGCGGTTGTAGGCGTGCTCGATGGCGAGCCGACGCTCGGGCGTGGCCCCGGCCCAGCCCTTGAAGCTGGCGTCCCACTCGGCCGCCTTCTTCATGCGGATCTTGTCGATGTCCTTCTCGTTGTCGTCGTCGAACTTCTTGGACGGCGTGAACATCGTCTTGTCGTGGTTGATCCAGCCGAGGATGAGCA
>CAIMSU010000036.1 GCA_903844155.1 uncultured Pseudomonadota bacterium
CCAGTCTCGGCGTTGATTTTTCGGCGTTCCAAGGCCACGTTCGCCGCCAGCCGCCGGGGACGGCAGCCGGCACCGAACGTGCGGGGAACGCCGCGCGGGGGGCCAATCCGACCAGCCATCCACGCGATTTCAGGTGGATACAGACGCCATGTTTGCCGAGCGCACGGATTGGCCCCCCACCTTGATACCCCTCCCCGGTGAAAAAGCTCCTCGCCGGCATCCGTGACTTCCACGAGCGCGTCCGCCCCGACTACCGCGAGCGATTCGCGCACCTCGCCCTTGGACAATCGCCGGACTGCCTGTTCGTCGCGTGCTCGGACAGCCGCGTGGTGCCGAACCTGTTCGCCTCGACGGATCCGGGCGACCTTTTTGTACTCCGCAACGTCGGAAACACCGTGCCACCCTGCATCGTGCACGGTCGCGCGCGCGGGGATGGCCTCGACGCCTCGGCCGGTGCGGCGGTGGAGTTTGCGACGGTCGGGCTCGGTGTTCGCGACATCGTCGTCTGCGGGCACTCCTCCTGCGGGGCGATGCAGGCGGTGATGGCCGAGGCAGCGGGTGACGGAGGGCAGAAGGCATCGCCGAACCTGGATCGTTGGCTCAGCCATACCCGAGCTTCGTTGCAGCGGTTGGCGCGCGAGCCGACGCTCTCGCCGGCGCTGCCGGCCGTCGACCGCCTCTCGCAGGTCCATGTGTTGGAGCAGCTCGAGCACCTGCGCACCTACCCGGCGGTCGCTGAGCGGCTCGCGGACGGGCGGATCCGGCTTAGCGCGTGGTGGTTTGACCTCGCGAACGCCGAAGTGCTGGCGTACTCGGCGGAGACGCATGCTTTCCTGCCGCTGGTGGAGCTGATGGGGGAGCTGGAGTGACACCGGCTGAGGCCCTGGGGCTGGACCCCTCGCTGGTGCACGCGTGGGGACCTGGTCGGGCGAAGATCGCGCTCGAAGCCGTTCGACCGCCGAAGGGCCGGCTCGTGCTCGTCTCGGCGATCACGCCGGTTGGCGGCGGTGAAGGCAAGACGACGATGACGATCGCGCTGGCGATGGGCCTATGCCGGATCGGTCGGAACGCGCTGCCCGTCCTCCGGCAACCCTCGCTCGGTCCCATCTTCGGCAAGAAGGGCGGCGGGACCGGTGGCGGACGGTCGACGGTCGAGCCGTCCACCGCGATCAACCTCCATTTGACGGGCGACATCCACGCGGTCAGCGCCGCGCACGGCCTCCTCTCCGCGATGGTCGACAACGCGCTGCACTGGCGCGAGGACCTCGACCCGCGCTCGATCAGTTGGCCGCGTGTGGTGGACATGAACGACCGGGCGCTCCGGCACGTCGTCATCGGGCTGGAAAGCGCCGTTCGGGAGAGCCGTTTTGACATCACCGCCGCGAGCGAGGTGATGGCGGTGCTGTGTCTCGCGCGCGACCCAGCGGATCTGCACGCGCGGCTCGGGTGTCTGCGCGTTGGGCGTCGACGCGACGGCACGCCCGTCACCGCCGCCGATCTCGGCGCGGACGGGGCGATGGCGGCGCTGCTGAACGAGGCGTTGATGCCCAACCTTGTCCAGACTTGCGAGGGCGGCCCGGCGCTGATTCACGGCGGACCCTTCGCGAACATCGCGCAGGGCTGCAACAGCGTGATCGCCACGCGCATGGGCCTCGGACTCGCGGACATCGTGGTCACCGAGGCGGGCTTCGGGTTCGACCTTGGCGGCGAGAAGTTCCTCGACATCAAGTGTCCCGTCGCCGCCGTCTGGCTGAGCGCCGTCGTCCTTGTCGTCAGCGTCCCCAGCCTCAGGAAGCACGGGGGTGGCGACCTCGTCGCCGGGCTGCTCCAGATCGACCACCACGTGGGGGCCGTCCGCCGCTACGGCCTCCCCGTCGTCGTCTGCATCAACCGCTTTCCTGCGGACGCCGACGACGACCTCGTCGCCCTCGCCCGTCACGCCGCAACCCTCGGCGTCGAGGCCATCCCCTGCGACGCCTACGCGACCGGCGGCGTGGGTGCCGAGGCCCTCGCCCGCGTCGTCGACACGCTCGCCGGTCCGCCCCCGCCGCCCTGGCATCCCTACGAACCATCCGCTTCGATCGCAGAGAAGCTCCACGCCGTCGCCACGACGCTCTACGGCGCAGACGGCGTGGACCTGTTGCCCGCCGCCCAGAAGCAGGCCGCAGAGCTTGACGGGTTGAACCTGCCGATCTGCGTCGCCAAGACGCCGTCGTCGCTGACGGACGACCCGAAGCGACCCGGCGTGCCAACCGGCTTCCGGATCACCGTGCGCGAGCTGAGGCTGATGGCGGGCGCGGGCTTCGTGGTGGCTGTCGCGGGGGACGTCGAGACAATGCCGGGTCTACCAAGGGAACCGGCAGCGAGGCACATCGCGGTGGATGCGGAGGGGAGGGTCAGGGGGGTGTGACCCCGCCCTCGCACCCGCAGTCCACGGCTTCGAAGTCCAGGGGGCGCGCCCGGCCCGTACTGCCGCGTCCACGTGGGGCAGGTGAGGAGGTCGTTGGCGATATCGCCCTCCACCACCCGGTTCCGCGGGGTGTGGCTTCTGCGAGTCCGGCTGGAGGAGCTGCCCGGTCAGGAAGCCGGCGACGCCCGCCGCGCACAGCCCGAACCCGGACGAAAGCCATCGGGGCGGCCGCAGGGTGTGGAACAACTGACACCGGGTGTGATCCGGATATTGGCGCCTTTGTCAGCGGGAAGTCAACCAATCCTCGCGATTCCTCCCACGATCCGCTGGCCGGGGACGATCGGCGTCGTACGTCGTGACGCGGGGACTGGCCCGGGCCTGCGCCCCGTTCAGCGCGCCTGACGGATCCGCTCCGCCAGCCGCGCCCCGTGCTGCAGGCCGAACGCGTGCGAATTCCCGACGAAGAACCCGTGCTCGTGCACCTGATCCGCGACGGTGAGCGGCCCCGGGATGCGGATGTCCGCGCCCTGGTCGACGAGCCGCTGGAAGGCCGGCTGGCGGACGAGGTTGGAGCCGGAGATGGGCCGCGTCTCGATGCCCACGGCCTCCAGCTTCGCCATCAGCGGCCGCCGCCCTCCTGACCAGACGGCGGGATCCACGAGGATCGCGAAGGCGAATCCAGCGTGCTCGGTGCCCGGCAGCTCCGGGAAGACGGTGATGCCGGGGATGTCGGCGAGCATCGCACACCAAGCGGCGTGGTTCTCGCGACGCCGCTGAACCCACGCGTCGAGGCGCTTGAGCTGGATGCGTCCGAACGCCCCGGCCATGTCCGTCGGGCGCAGGTTGTAGCCCGCGCTGACGAAAAGAAAACGGGCGTCGATCTCTGGGTAGCGCGCGATCCAGTCGGCGCGATCCGTGCGCTCGCGGACCCACCCGTGCGCGCGCAGGCTGCGCATCGCGTCTGCCAGCTCGGCGTCGTCCGTGACGATGATGCCGCCTTCGACCGTGGTGATGTGGTGCGAGAAGAAGAAGCTGAACGTCGCGGCGCCGCCGAGCGAGCCGATGCGACGGCCAGCGGAGGTGGCGCCGTGGGCGGCGCAGGCGTCTTCGAGGACGATGAGGTCGTCGTAGCCCGAGAGATCGGCGGCCTGACCGAGCAGGTGCACGGGCATGGCCGCGCGCGTCCGGGACGTGCGGGCGGCGCGAGCGGCGGCGGGGTCCATGCACAGGCTGCTGGTGTTGACGTCCACGACCACTGGCACAAGCCCCGCCTGGACGATGGGAAAGAGCGTCGTCGACCAGCCGACTGCTGGGACAAGGACCTCGTCCCCGCGCTTCATCCGTCCCAATTCCACGAGCCCGTCGAGCGCGAGCAGGTTCGCGGAGGAGCCGGAGTTGACCATCACCCCCTGCGATCGCCCGCACCAGGCTGCCCATTCCGCCTCAAACGCCCGGACCTCCGCGCCCATCGTCACCCGCGTCGTCAGCAGGCACTCCATCGCGGCCAGCACCTCGTCGGCGCCAAACCCCACGACGGTCAGCGGCATGCCAAGCGCAGCGTCGTGGTTTTCCATCGGCAAACCGGCCATCTCGTCGCGGACGATCCGGTTGAATGTCGCGCGGTCGGTGGGGGTCATTCAGGCTCCGGTGCGCCAGCAGTCTAATCTGGAGGGCGGTCCGCCGTTCCAGGTCAGACGCCGCTGCACACGAAGGTGACGAGCATGTCGTCCGTGGTGCTGGCGCCGAAGCAGTCGGTCGCGGTGAGCCGGATGGTCGCGGAGGTGCTGGTGCTGCTGCCGTAGCTTGGCGTGCCGCTGGTGACCGTGACGCTCGTGGTCGTCGCGGTGGTGCTGGAGAGGCTCGCGGACCCGGCGAGCACGGACCACGAGAAGGTCGTGAGCTCGTTGTCGGCGTCGGACACGGAGGCGGTGACTCTGAAGTTGTTGGAACCGCAATTCGGGCAGGAGTACGCGCCATATCCAAGGGAGGTGCAGGCTGTGTTCGCCGAGTAGCTCTGGTCGGTCCCGTCGTTGGCGACGGGCGGGCTGTTGGTGGTGCGCGCGACGATCGGGACGGTCTCGCTGACGGGGTAGCTGGACTCGCCGCCGGAGTCGGTCACGAACAGCGTGAACGTGTAATTCCCGGGGTAGTTGTCGATGAAGATGTCGGGCGACATGCTGGTCGCGGTGTTCAGGTCGGAGGTGTCGACGGACGAGCCGCCGGGGACGCTCGACACGCCCCAGGAGTAGCTCAGCGCGTCGCCGTCGAGGTCCGAAGAGTGCGAGCCGTCCAGCGTGAGGTACTTGCACGTCTGCAGGCCGGTGGCCGAGGAGTACGACGCGGACGCGGTCGGCGCGGCTTCGGCCCGACCGTCGCAGTTGTTGTCGATCGCGGTCGACGTGCCCTCGTAGGCGCCCGGGTAGATGCTCGCGTCCGCGTCGTTGCAGTCGGAGCCGGTGCCGTCCGGATCGAGCGAGGCGTCGTAGCCGTCTCCGTCCTGGTCGTAGTCGCTGGCGCCATCGCAGTTCTGGTCCACGCCGTCGTACCAGATCTCGGCTGCGGCTGGGTTGACGGTCGCGTCGGCGTCGTTGCAGTCGCTGCCGCCGTACGACGTGCTGTCGTAGCCGTCGGAATCACAGTCAAAATCGTCGTTGCCCGCGCAGTCTTCGTCGATGCCGTCGTAGCACTCGTCCGGCGCGCCGGGGTAGGTCGCGTTCGAGGCGTCGTCGCAGTCGGTGCCGTCGATGACGTAGCCGGCGGGCTGGGTGCAGCTCAGCGTGGTGAGGGCACCGTCGCCGTACCCGTCGCCATCGGCGTCGTAGTACCAGGTGCCGGGACCGCCGGTCTCGTCGACCCGGCCGTCGCAGTTGTCGTCGATGCCGTTGCAGACCTCGGTGGCGCCCGGGTTCACGGCGTTGACCGTGTCGTCGCAATCGGTGTTGTCCGCGACGTAGCCGGCGGCCGCGTAGCAGGAGCTCTCGGTCGTGGCGGGGTCGCCGTAGCCATCGCCGTCAGTATCGGCGTAGAACGTGGAGAAGGCGCCGTCCTCGTCCGTCAACCCGTCACAGTCGTTGTCAATGTGGTCGCAGACCTCGGCCGCGAGGGGGTTGATGGCGGCGTTGCCGTCGTCGCAGTCGGTGCTGTCGAGCACGTAGCCATCGGGCTGCGCGCAGGAGACCTCGCTGCTCGCGATGGTGCCGTAGCCGTCGCCGTCCGCGTCGGCGTACCAGGTTCCGGGATCGCCGGACTCGTCGATGACGCCGTTGCAGTTGTCGTCCACCCCGTTGCAGGCCTCGGTCGCGCCGGGGTTGATCGCGTAGATGGTGTCGTCGCAGTCGGTGCCGTCGGCGACGTAGTCAGGCGGCGCGTCGCAGGCCTCGGTGGAGAGCGTGGCGTCGCCGTAGCCGTCGTGGTCGCCGTCGTAGTAGAACGTGGTCAGCGCGGTGTCGTCGATGAGGCCGTTGCAGTCGTCGTCGATGCCGTTGCAGACCTCGGTGGCGAAGGGGTTGATGGCCGGGTCGGCGTCGTTGCAGTCGGTGCCGTCGAGGACGTAGCCGACGGGCTTGTCGCAGCTCGAGACGCTCAAGGTCGGGTCGCCAGAGCCGTCGCCATCGGCGTCGTAGTACCAGGTGCCCTCGTCGCCCGACTCGTCGATGAGGCCGTTGCAGTTGTCGTCGTACGTGTTGCAGACCTCGGTCGCGCCGGGGTTGATGGCGGCGATTGTGTCGTCGCAATCGGTGTTGTCGGCCACGTAGCCGACGGGCTGGGAGCAGGCGGCGATCTGGTCGTACTGGTTGCCGTAGCCGTCGCGGTCGGCGTCGCGGTACCACTCGGCCATCGCCGTGTCTTCGTCGATCGTGCCGTCGCAGTCGTTGTCGAGGCCGTCGCAGAGCTCGTCCGCGCCCGGGTAGACGGTGTTGTTGGCGTCGTCGCAGTCGCCAGGGAAGGCGCTGGTGCCGTCCGGCTGGGCGCAGGCGGTGGTCGACTGGCTGGGGTTGCCGTAGCCGTCGCTGTCGGCGTCCGTGTACCAGGTGGTGACGGGGTCGCCGACGCCGTCGCAGTTGTCGTCGATGCCGTCGCAGATCTCGGTGGCACCTGGGTTTATGGCCGGGTTCGTGTCATCGCAGTCCGTGCCGCCGGAAGCGGTGCTGGCGTAGCCGTCGCCATCCGCGTCGACCGGCACGGTGGAGTCGGACGTGTCGTTGTCGAGGTTGTGGCCGGTGTCCACGCTGACGACGTGGTCCTTGGACGTGGTGACGTTGTTGCAGGACGCCGAGAACAGGGCGAGCAACGCCGCACGCGTGCGCCAGCCGGAGGCCAGAGCGAGCTTCGGACGGCCGAGGGACAAGGGCATTCGGGTTCGGGGCATGTCGCAGCTTACAGCTAAAATGGCCCGAAGGGGCGGACGGTCGGCTAAGCGGCGCGCCATGCGTCATTTTGAGCTGAGCACGGACATCGCAGCGCCTGCGGAGCGGGTGTGGGAAGCGCTGGTGACCCTCCCGGATTGGCCACGTTGGAATCGGCTTGTGCCGCAGGGCGACGGTGTTGTCGCTGTTGGCGAGCAATTGTCGTTCCGGATCCGCGTGTCCCCGCGCGACGTCGTCCCGCCCTCATTTCGGCCGCATCGCCCGACCGTTCTCGTCGTCGACCGGCGCGCCACGCTCGTGCTTGAGGCGTCGTTCGGCGCGCGCTGGATGGTGCACATGGTCCACAGCTTTTTCGTCGAGCCAACGCCTGAGGGCTGCCGACTGCGCCAGACGTGGGAGACATCGGGCGTGCTCGTGCCGCTGCTGTGGCCACGACTGCTGGCGGCGCAGCAGGGGTTTTCGGAGTTCGGGGAGGACCTGGGGCGGTACGTCCGCGAGGCTCAGGGACCCGGGATCAACACCACGTGATTCGGCTCCTTGCCCTGGATCTCGCCGGTCCGCGCGTCGTAGATCAGCCCCCCACCGCCTTGACCGTGGGCGTCGTTGCTCACCGGGTTGAACGCCAGCCAGGAACCGGCAGCCTGCACGTGGCCGGACCATCCCGTGCCGGTCAGCTCCTTCCACCCCTTTTCGTGTCGGATTTGCGGCAGACAATCCGCGTTTGAGCCGCCACACGCCACGCCGAAGGGCGCGCGGATGCCGAACCACTTGAGTGGGCTCAGCCCCACCACCTCGGCCGCTGTGAGCGGGGTGAGCGCGGGAGAATTGGTGAGCGTGCTGTAATAGGGCGCGAAGATCGCCCAGTCTTCGAGGGCGTCGTCCAACGGGTCGCCGCTCGCGCGGATCGGGAAGGCCTTCTGGTGGTCGGACGACCAGCCACCGCGGCTGTACACGCGAATGTCGACGAGCACCCCGCCTCGAACGCCGGTTTCGACAGGGACGACCGTGTCCTTTCCGAGGAAGGCGAGGTGGTAGCCGTCGGACTTTGCCGTCGTCGCGGTGACCGCGGGAAAGGCGTAGACCATCTGCCCGTTCGTCTCATAACGGAGCATGCCGGCCAGGAAGTTGCCCTTGCCGTAGCGGCGGATGGTCCCATCGTGGGCAACCCAGGCGCCGGTATCGGTGCCGATGAGGCGGTCGGCGCCGAGCGTGCTCACCGAGAAGTCGGCGGTGCAGGCGAGCGGGCCGTAGTCGATGCCGATGGGCGGGCTGGGCGGTGGAGGCTCGGCGGGCGGGGCGACGGGTGCGGCGGGGGCCGGTGGCGCGTCGGCGGGGGCCGCGGCGGCGATGGCTGTGCTCGCGGCAGGCAAGGCGCTGCCGGCGACGGGTGGGTTCGCTTCGGCAAAGGCTGGAATTTCGACGAGCTCGCACGCGGCGCCGAGCGGGCGCAGGGCGATGACGGAGGCGGCGACGTCGCTGGTCGCGGCCGGGAGCGTCGAAACGGGGGTCGGTGGCGGGGCCGCGACGGGCGCGGCGATGGGTGGTGGTGGCGGGGGTGGCGGAAAGCTCAGGTCGGCGGCCCCACAGCACACGCCGATGACGCCGATGGGCAGGACGATGGCGGGGAGGCGGAGCATCCCCCGTCGCGTAGCCCGTTCCGGGGATCGATTCAGCCCAGATCGGCAAAGCGCCCGAGGGTCCACTGCGGCGAGAGCAGGGCCAACGCCTGCATTTCGTCGGCGTACCGGGCGTGGTGCGGGTTCCCGGGGTGGACCATGATCTCGGTCCAGCCGGCGTGGGCCGGAGCGCACCGCTCGACGTAGCGGGACATCGCGTAGTAATGGTCGGGGATCGCGGCGAAGTTTCGCACGGTCGCGCGCCACAGGCGCGAGCGCAGGGCCTGCCCGTAGGCGAGTGAGCGGCCACGCACGCGACCGACGCCGGTCTCCGCGCAAAGGCGCCGGAGCGCGGGCAACGAGGCCCAGCGCAGGTGGATGTGCTGGTGCGAGTCGTAATGGTCCAGCGTCAGGCCGGCGTCCAGCGCCCGGTCGTGCTGTCGTCGCCAGCGCTCGTAGAGAGGCCCAGTGGACGGTGCGAATTCGGTGCTGTCGAGGTGCAGGCCGAGGGCGAGACCCGGTCGGTCACGAAGGCGGGCGACAGCGTCGGCGAAGGCCGGGCCGTGGACGAGGATGGAGGCGCTCTTGAGCAGACCAGCGTCGAACGCGGCGAAGATGGCGTCGTTGACCGCCATGGACATGCCGAGGTCGTCGGCGTTCACGATGACGTTCAATGGCGGCGGTCCTCGTGGCGCTGGGGTAGGCATGCCGCGTGAGTCTATACGCCCCTGCTGCGACGGTCCGGGAGCGAGCGGTGGGCTCGGTGTCGGGCGCGTTGCTTAAGCGCGCGTGGGTGCAGCTTCGCGCGCCGTTGCGCTACCGGATGGACTTCTACACCAGCGTGTTCGGGAACATCATCGTGATGGCCGTCGGCGCCACGCTGCTAGGCACGATGTTTGAGCACATCCCGACGCTGGCCGGCTGGACGGTCTGGGAGGTCGTGTTCCTGTGGGCGTGGCTCGAGACCGTGGTTTCACTCGCCCATTTCCTGCTCGGGGGCCTGTTCGTTTTCAACCGTCGCTACCTCGTGAATGGCGAGATGGACCGCATGCTCGTCCGGCCCGGCGACCCCCTGTTGGGCATCCTCGTCGACAACATCGACGGCGAGGAGCTGCCCGGCACCCTCGTCGCCCTGTCCGTCCTCTCCTTCGCCGCCTGGAAGCTACAATTGGCCTGGGCGACGCTCGCGATTCTCCCGGGCCTGCTCGGCTCGCTCGCGGTGTTCGCCTCGATCCTGATTGTGTTCGCTTCGCTTGGCTTCCATGTGCGACACACAGGCACCGCCGTCGGCGTCGTGTTCCAGGCGGCGAGCTACGCCCGCTACCCGTTTGACCTTTACCCGGCCGGCGTCCGGGCCCTGCTATACGTCGGGATGCTCGGCTTTCTCGGCTATATTCCTGTCGCGTCCATCCTCGGTCGGCTCACGACGGGCTGGACGCACTTGCCTGTCGCGGCGCTGTGCCTCGCCGCGGCCTACGGGTTCTACCGCCAGGGCCTCAACAAGTACAGCTCCAGCGGTTCCTGACGTTCAGAGCGCTGAAACCTCCTTGACCGCCGAGTAGAGGATGCGCAGGCCGTTCCGGATGTTGGCGACACTCACGCGCTCACCGTTCCCGTGCATCGTGCCGGCTTCGTCCAGGGTGACCTCGAAGGGCACGAAGCCGTAGGCGTGCACGCCGACGGGGCGCAGGATCAGCGAGTCGGTGAACCCGACAGAGAGGACCGGGCCGGCAACGGCGTTTTTGCGTTGGTTCCCCGCCCCGTCCAACACAGCGTACTTTGCGAGCGCCTGGTAGAGCGAGTCCTGGGTAGGGCTCTCGTTGGAATTGCGGCCCTGAAGCAGCTCAAAGCGGATGGCAGGGTCGGGGACGAGCGCGCGGAGGGTGGCGAGCATGTCGTCGGGGGTGGTGCCGGGGAGGAGGCGACAGTCGAGGGTGGCGCTCGCCTCGGTCGGGACCACGTTCGGGGAGGTACCGCCCGAGAAGTTCGTGAGGTTGATGGTGTTGATGAGGACGGCACGGGTCGCTGGGTCGTGCGTGAAGCGCCCGCGCAAGGCGAGCTTCGTCAGGCCCGGATTCGACAGGACAAACCGCGTCAAGCCGGTCTGGGTGCGGCTCACGTTGTGGAAGAGCTCCATCAGGCTCCAGTGCCAGTGGATGTCGGGCTTGTATTGCTCCAGCGCGTAGGCCGCGCGAGCCAACACATGCGGCGCCTGGATCGGGTCGGGGCGCGAGCCGTGGCCCGCTGGGCCTGTCGCCGTCATCTTCACCCACGCGATCCCCTTCTCGGCGACCGAGATGCCGTAGAGGGTCTGACCCTTGAAGAGCAGGTTCTCCAAGCCCAAACCGCCCTCGTTCACCGACTGGCTGCAGCCGATGTCCGCCCAGTGGTCCTTCACGAGCTCGCGCACGCCGCCCGAATCGACCTCCTCGTCGCCAACGGCAAGCAGGATCACGTCCCGGTGGAGCGGCACGTTCAGCCGCTTGAGTTGGATCATGCTCTCCAGCTCCAACACCCCCATCCCCTTCATGTCCAACGCCCCGCGTCCCCACACGTACCCGTCGCTGATCACGCCGCTGAGCGGGCCCTTGTCAGCCGGCCAGAACTTCGGCTCGGAAGGCACCACGTCTGTGTGACTCAACAGACACAGCGGCGGCTCTGTCGGCGTGCCCGTCGCCTTCAGGCGCGCGACGAGCGAGCTGCGCCCAACCTCAAACGGGTAGGACGTCCACGGGATGCCCTCCTTGTCGAGGATGTCGCCGAGGAAAGCGACGGCGCGGTCCTCGTGGCCTGCTGGGTTGACCGTGTCGACCTGGATGTAGTGTGACAGGGTCTGCGCGGCTTCGTCGCCGGCGACCTGCCAATTCGGCGTGGCGGGGGCGTCTGCGCGCGCGAGGGGGCAGGCGAGGATGAGCGGGATGGCCGCGGCGAAACGGCGGAGGGACGGGCACGAGGACATGCGGCAACCGGGGCGGGACCGGTGTATATCCGCCAGATGCGACCCGTAATCCCGCTCGGCATCGGTCTCTGCGCCCTCCTTTCGGCGTCCATCGCCGGTTGCCACTCAACCAAGGCGGCCCCAAGCGATCTGGACGGCCTCGCGCACTGGTACTGGCAGCACTACGATGGCACCAGCCCGGTGGACAACACGACCGGCGCCGACACGGACGTCGTCGGTGCGACGATCAACCTCGACGCGGCCATCCAGGCGGCGAACGCGGCGAACCAGCCCAGCGGCACGCTGACCGACCTCTCCGACGACGAGCAGGCGCAGATCACGCTCGACCAACCGGCTGACGTCTCGCTGGCGGCGGGCATCTACGTCGAGGACACGCTGGACTGCACCCTCGACCAGATCAACCGCATCACCATCGACCTGAACCAGGATCAGCTCTACCCGGACGCCTACGACACCTACAAGCGCACGTACACCTCGGACTCCGGGGCGTTCACCACCGGCGTGACCCCGTACCTGACCTGGGTCTCCAACATCGACGCCACCGTGCTCGGCGCGGCCTACCACGAGGACGTGGACGGCGGCGCGCGCAGCATCGTCGACGATGGCACGGTCTCCGGGAGCTTCGGCGATGCGTTCATGAGCCGCGTGGTGCTGATCTCGCCGGCCGTCTACGTGGACACCAGCACATCCGACAGCTTTGACCAGGACTACCAGCTCGAGATCTACTACCCGATCTCGGACACCTCGGTCCAACACTTCTACGCCCTCTGGCGGCAGTACGACTACGGGCACGGCCTCGACCAGGACAGCGCGACGGCGCAGAGCCTCATGATCGGCAAACTGTTTGATTTCGACAAGTCGAACACGGCGATCTGCGCGACCGGGTTCTAGGTCCCGCTCGGACCCGCGGACGTCACCCGATCGTCACATTCGAGTGATAGTCGCCGGACATGTCGCTTTTTGTCCTGACGCTCTCCCTCCTCGCCTGCGACACCCCGACCAAGGACGCGCCCGAGCCGCCGAAGCCCGGCAAGCGCGACGTGCCGACCGTCACGCTCAAGGTCGAGTACGGGAGCGAGAAGAAGGACTGGTTGGAGGCGGAGGTCAGCGCGTTCGAGGAGACGAGCCCGATGCTCGCGAACGGCAAGAAGATCGTGGTCGACGCGCACGGGCAGGGGTCAGGCGAGGGGATGCTCGACATCCTGTCGGGGAAGGCGCAGCCGGATGTGTATTCTCCAGCGTCCTCGGCCTATCTGTCGCTGCTGGACGACGCGTGGATGGCGCAAGCGGGCCACACCGGCAAGCTGTGCGGGACGGCGGAACCGCTGCTGCTCTCGCCAGTGGTCATCGCGATGTGGAAGCCGATGGCGGAGGCGCTGGGGTGGCCGACAAAGCGGCTTGGATGGGCGGATATCCTTGCTGTTGCGGCGAGCCCGAAGGGGTGGAGCGGGATGGGGCACCCGGAGTGGGGGATGTTCAAGCTGGCGCACACGCACCCGGGGCTTTCCAACTCAGGGCTGCTGGCGGTGCTTGCTGAGGCCTACGCGGGCGCCGGCAAGACGCGCGGGTTGACGGCGGAGGACCTGCAAAGTCCCAAGGTCGCGGCGTTCCTGGAGCAGGCCGAGGGGTCGATCGTCCACTACGGCAAGTCCACGAGCTTCCTGTCCGAGAAGATGATCGGCCGCGGTCCTGGCTATGTCAGCGCGGCGGTGCTGTACGAGAACGTGGTGGTGCAGTCGTACACGACCCGGCCGAGCGACGGCGGCGCGGCGATGCCGATCGTCGCGATCTACCCGACGGAAGGCACGTTCTGGTCGGATCACCCGTGGTCCGTGCTCAACGCGCCGTGGGTGACGGACGACGAGAAGCAGGCGGCGACCCGGTTCCTCGACTTCCTCAAGGCGAAGCCGGCCCAACAGGCGGCGATGGCGGCGGGTTTTCGACCGGCAGACCCGTCGATCCCGATGGCGTCGCCGCTCGATGCGGCCCACGGCGTCGACCCGAAGGAGCCCCAGACGCTCCTCGACGTGCCGGACGGCCCCACGCTCACGGGGGTGGTCGCGGCCTGGGAGGCCCACAAGAAGCCCAGCGACGTCGTCATCGTCTTCGACAAGTCGGGTAGCATGAACGGCGTGCCGCTGGCGAAAGCGAAGGAAGGCGCGAAGGAGTTCCTGAAGAACCTTGGCGACCGGGATCGCGTCGCGCTGGAGTTCTTCGACAACAATGTCGGCACGCCGTCACCGTGGCAGGCGCTCGGTGGCACGGGACGCGCAGACCTGGGCCAGCTCGTCGACGGCGCGATCGCAGACGGTGGCACGTCGCTCTATGACGCGACGCAGGCGGCGGTGCACACCGCGGAGGCCGACGCCACCGCGAACCCCCGCGCCATTCACGCGGTCGTCGTCATGACCGATGGCCGCGACGAATCCAGCAAGTCCACCCTTGCTGAGACCGTCGCCGCGCTGTCCGGCCACGCGGAGGGCGACGTCAAGGTCTTCACCATCGCTTACGGCGACGCCGCCGATCCCACCGTGCTGGCGCAGCTCGCCGAGGCCGGCCGTGGGATGTCCGCGAAGGGCAATTCGGGCGACATCTCCACCGTCTTCCGCGACATGGCGGCGTTCTTTTGAGCGACGACGACCGGCCCCCGTGGCGGGCGTTGTTCGATCCGCTGGCCATCGGCGTTGTGGGGGTGGCGGGCGGTACGGGGCTTTTTCTCCATTCGGTGCCGGTGGTGGCGGTGGGGGCGCTCGCGTACGGGGCGCTGGTGGCCTGGGAGCTCGTTGGGAAGGGCACACGCGAGGTCCCGGTGCGGGCGCTGCCGACGCCGGCTTTACTTCCGAGCCCGGACGCCTTCGCCGACCCCGACGTGCGGCAGTCTGTCGTCAGCCTGAACGACGCGCAGTCAGCGCTGTGGCTCGCCGCGACAGAGGCGCCCGACAACGTGCTCGCCTGCGTTCTTCCCGCTTTGTCGGCGGTGAATGAGCTGACGGTCCACGCGCTGGAGCTCGCAAGGCGGGCTGAGGGGCTGCACGACTTCCTCCGCACCCAGGATCGCAAGAAGATCGCGGATGACGCGGGACGTTTGCAGGCGGCCGCGCGCAAGACGCGGGATGCGGGCGCCCGCGAGGGCTTCGACTCCGCCGCGACCAACCGCGCCGAGCAGCTCACCGCCGTCGACGAGATCGCCGACGCCCGCGACCGCGCCATCGCCGCGCTGGCCAAGGTCGTGACGGCGATGGAGGCGCTGCCCGCCAAGATCGTGCGGATGAAGGCGCTGGACGCGACCGCGATGGACGCCATGGGCGACGACGTCGCCACCGACTTGAGCCGGTTGAACTCCGACATCTCGGTGTTCGAGCAGACACTGCGCTCGCTCGCCGGTCCAATGCAGTCAGCTTAGAGGAGAAATATGCAAGCTCGAATCTTCATTGTCGCCGCCTTTCTACTCGCCGTGGTGGCCATCGTTGCGTTCACGTTCTTTGGCGCGAACCGGCCGGGCGCGGTCACCGCTCCGGCGGCTGTCGTCGAAAAGCAGGCCGCCGCCGGCGTGAGAGTCGACATGCTGTACAGCAGCGAGAAGAAGGACTGGCTTGAAGCCGCGAAAGCGAAGTTCGCCGTTGAGCACCCGGAGATCGATGTCGAGCTCACGAGCATGGGCTCCATCAGCGCGGAGCAGGCGATCCTCGACGGAAAGGCGAAGCCGACCGTGTGGAGCCCGGCCGATTCGCTCGTGCTGAACATGCTCATCGCGGACTGGGACGTGCGCTACCACACGCCGCTCATCGGCTCGGGCGCCGACGCACCGCAGCCGCTGCTCATCTCGCCGCTCGTGTTCGCGGTGTGGCAGGACCGGGCGGATGTCCTGAAGAAGAACAGCGGCGGCGCCAACCTGACGTGGAAGTCGATCCACGCCGCTGTCGTGTCCAACCAGGGCTGGCCGGCGGTTGGTGGCAAGTCCGAGTGGGGCTTCGTCAAGCTCGGCCACACGGACCCGACCAAGTCAAACTCCGGCATTCAAGCTCTATTGTTGATGACGATGGAGTTCTACGGAAAAACCAGCGGGCTCACGGTCGAAGACATCCTCAAGCCCGACTACCAGACGTTCATCAAGGAGGTCGAGGGCGGCGTGCCGAAGTTTGAGGAGTCGACGGGCGACTTCATGACGGACATGGTGCGCTTTGGGCCAAGCAAGTACGACATCGCCGTCGTCTACGAGAACCTGGCCATCTCGCAGCTCGCCAATGCCCAGGGCCGCTGGGGCAACCTGACGGTTGAGTACCCGGCGACGACGCTGTGGAGCGATCATCCGGTTGCCCTGCTTTCGGGCGATTGGGTCACGCCCGCGCAGGCTGCCGCAGCGCGCCTGTGGATCGGCTTCCTTGAGAGCCGCTCGATGCAGGAGCAGGCGTTGACCTGGGGTTTTCGGCCGGCTGACCCGAGCGTTGCGCTCAAGACCAACGACCCGAACAACCCGTTCGTCAAATACGCGTCGCAGGGCGTCAAGGTCGAGATCCCGCCCGTCGCCAGTCCGCCGGATGCGCCGGTCGTCCAGAACCTGCTGACGATGTGGTCGCGGGTCGTGAAGCACTGACGTCGCTACCGGCGCTTCTCCGGCATCGGGAACCCGCGTAGCGCCAGAAGCACCCCTGCCATCCTCGCCTGCAACGCCCGCAAGTGTGCGGCTGGCTCCGGCTCGCCGAGGAACTCCAGGGCCGCCGCGATCGCCTCGATGGTAGCCATGTGTTCGGGCTCAGCACCCCGCCGCATCCGCATCGGCGCGACCGTCGGCGCCGGCAGGCTCAACGTCGGGACGCTCGCCAGCGGCGGAAGCCGCCAGCGCATGCTCTTCGCCGTCGCCCACGTGCAGTCGATGACCACCAGCGTGCCGACGTCCGGCGGCGCGGTCAGCACGGCTCCGCCTGGCGCCAACACCCACGGTCGGTCGCCCAGCTCCCCCGTCAAGTCCAGCCCCTGCGCCTCGCCCGTCCCCCCATCGCTGGTCGCCCCGTTCCCCTTCCCAAAATCTCCCACAACTGCAGAGACCATTTGTGGTACACCGTGGTCGACGAGCACGGAATTCGCCAGGGCGAGCGCGGCGAGTCGGCCGGTGTTCGAGGTCTTGTTGATCTCCGCGGCGTGTCGGACGATGAGGATCCGCGTGCGCGTCGGGACGCTCGTCAGCACCTCGCAGAAGCACACGCGGGGTGGCATTCGGCAGCGCGGGCACCGGCCGGGGAACGGCGGATCGGCCGCAGGCGGGAGCAACTAAGCGGGCGCCGGGACCGCTTCGGGCCGGGACATCCGCACGAGGAAGCGGGCGTGCGACCGGAGAGCGTCCCAGGCCGTGCGCTCGTAGAAGTAGGGCAGACCGAACTCCTCGCAGGTGCGCTGGACGATCGGCGCGATCTCCTTGAGTCGGCTGTACGAGAGCGTCGGGAAGAGGTGATGCTCGGTCTGGTAGCCGAGGCCGCCCAGGAACGTCGTGGGGAGCCAGTGCCCGTGCTGGAAGTCGACGGTCGTCTCAACCTGCAGCGCACCCCAGTCGCCAGCCTGCCCGCACACGCGCTTCTCCAGGTTCATCGCCAGCTCGTTCTGGTGCGAGAGCGCAAACGTCGCCTGCACGGCAAAGCCGCCGCCCCCGAGCATCAGCACCCAGATCCCCAACGCCTGCGGCCAGGGGTGCAGCATGAACACCGCGGCGTAGAAGATCGTGAACGACAACGCCTTGAAAACCGCGAACAACAGCGCTTCGTTCAGATACGGCTTGCGGATGCGGCCGTAGGGCCCGAACCAGATCCCCAGCGAGACCGTGACGATGTCGTTGAACCACAGGACCGGCAGCGTGATGAAGTAGAGGATCCAGGCGTAGACGGGCTGAAGTCGGTGGAACCAGTAGAGCCGCTGCTCAGGGCGCTCGCGCACGAGCGGAAAGTGGACCTCGATGTCCGGGTCCAGGTCCTTCACGTTGCAGTGGACGTGGTGGAGCGGGACGTGGATGGCCGTGAAGACGAAGGAGGAGAGACCTTGCAGATCGAGGGTGATGAGCGCGAGAACCCGATTCGCAAGCGGCGATTTGTAGACCCCCGCGTGCATCGCCTCGTGCCCGTAGCCACCCAGCGCGAAGGCGAAGAACCCCCACGGCAACGCGCACCACCAGTACCCGCCGACGATGGCGCCGATGGTCAAGAGGAGCCAGATCGTCCAGATCGCGTACATCCGGTTGAGGAAGGCAGGCGTGCCGTGGTGGGCGTAGCGAGCCTCGGCCTTCGGGATGCCCAGTCGCTCGGCCTCGGCGAGAAAGTGGTCCTGCACGCGGCGCTTCAGCGTGAGGTAGAAGCCATCGGTCTTCCAGGAATAATCGGGGACGTAGGCGGGGTTGTCGCCGACGTGGAAGCGCTTGAGCATCGCCTTGGGCATGCGATCGTGGAGGTGGGTGCTCTCGAAGACGGCGGTGCAGTCCATGCCGCGGACCTGCTCCAGGAAACGTCGACCGCCGGGGTGCTCATTCAGGAACGGCTCGAGGTCGTAATACCGGCCGTGAATCTGCCACAGCCGCGCGGGATCCAATGGCCGGCCCGCCACAGCCGGGTCGCTCGTGGGGACGGGCGCGGGGGGAGCGAGGGTCAAAAGCGGCTCGGGCGAGCCTCGCGCATATCCCGGCGCCCGTGAATGCCCTTAGCGGCGCCGTCCGTCGTCGGACTTCGTGGCCTAGTGCCGGCGGCCGTGCCCGTTCTGGCCGCCGTGGCCCTTGCCCTTGTTGCGGAAGTCGCCGAAGTAGACGGTCGCTTCGAGGCCGAGGCCCAGGTACAGCGCCCCGGCCGTCACCTTGCCACCGCCGTCCTTGCCCGACGTACAGCTCGCCTTTGACGTGCAGTATTCTTGACTGCCGACGATGTGGTAGGTGCCGTAGAGGTCGAGCGAGTACGCGCGGACGCGGTCGCGGAGCTGTGCGGTGAGCTCGGCCCGCAGCGGAAAGTAGTTCGCGTTCAGGTAGTCGCTCGTCCCCTTGTTCTTGAAGCGCTCGTGCCCCGCGCCGATCCCTGCGCCGAAGAGCAATTGGAACTCCTGATCCTTGATGATCGCCTGGTCCCAACCGAGTGTGAGCTCCTGCTGGCCCCATGCCGAGGTGCCGAAACCCAGGGTCCCGAGCAGGAACAGGCGGCCCGTTCGCATCGGGTAGAGCACGCCGTGAACGCCGATCTCCACGTCTCCGCCGACCTTGTCGACCTTGTTCTGTGCGACCGTGGGCAGCGACTCGGGGTACTGACCGGGCAACGCCATCGTCCCGATGTCCGGGCCAACGCCCCACCATTGGATCTGGAGCGCCTGGGCGGGCGTGTTCATGGCGAGGAAGGCGAGCAACATCATGGGTAGATCCTCTGTCCGGTGGTGGCGTCGTACACCAGGATGGCGACCAGCGGGCAGGAGCGGGCGCCAATGAGGGCGTCCTCGTCGGGGGCGTTTGGCAGCAGCCGGGCAATGCTGTCTGGGCCGATCTCAAAGGCGAGGGGCGCGTCCTCGACGCAATTGGATGTGCCCGAGCAGAGGCGCTTGTCGATCTCGACGCGGTACATGCGCTAGTGTACGTCCCCAGGTTGGATGGGCGGTGTGGCCGAGGTGTCAATCGGCGTCGCAGAGACGTTGACCACCTCGCCGGTCGTTTTCTTCATTCGCGGCGCGACCTCGATCCGAACGGCGATGCCGGGCTGCACTTCAAACGCGGTGCCTGCGAACATGTATTTTCCCTTCGGCAGCAGGCCGAGGAACTCCCCGTCGTGCGTGACATCGCTGATCGCGGTCGTCACGCAAGTCCGCTGGTCCGGGTCGAACGGCATCAGCTCGGCTTCGAGCGTGATGCCGCGTGGGGGCGTGGCGATGAGCTCGACGCGGCCGTAGTCCGTGTCGATCGCGTACAGCCAGTCGACGACCTCCTTCGTTCCCTTCAGCTTCGCGGCGATCTGCAGCCGGTCGTAGGCTGATTGGGCATCTCCCAGGGCGCGGGCGGCGTAGGCGCCGTGCAACAGGTCGTCAAAGTCAAGGTCAAAACCCAGTTTTTCCAGCTCCTCGTACTTTTTCTCGACCCCGGCCCAGGCCTGACGGGTCGCGAGCTGCTTGATCTCCGACGACAGCCGGACGTGCTCGGCGTCGCTCACCTCGGCGTTGGCGCCGGATTTGTCCTTCGCGTCGGCCTTTGGCTCCGCGGCAACCGCCGGCGCGGCCCATGCCACCAGCGCACAGGCGAACAGCACCACCAGAGGGAGGGGGCGCACGCGGGATTTGGGGAACGTCACAGGGCTCTCCGGGAGCGCACGGCTCATAGTCTATCCGACGATCGGCACCGACTACGGCGCCGGCAGGGGTTTCTTACGGGGCCCGCCCCGGTGCGTGAACGCGAGGTCGACCCCGACGCCGCCGTATAGGCCCGTGGCGCGTTGGGTGTCCACGTACAGGTCGCCC
Organism: uncultured Pseudomonadota bacterium; assembly: GCA_903844155.1. Lineage (GTDB taxonomy): Bacteria > Myxococcota_A > UBA796 > UBA796 > SXON01 > CAIUMM01. The sequence goes on from CAIMSU010000036.1 coordinate 19,813, forward strand.
GAGACGCCGAACCGCAGGCGGGGCCAGTCGTGGAAGATCCGCGCCCCACCGCCACCGTAGAGCTCAAACGTCGCTGAGCTGGACGAGAGCCCCGTCGACTCAACGGCGTAGAACGTCTGTCGAAAGATGGCGCCTGGCCCGAACGCGACGCTCCAGCCCTTTCCGACCGTATGCTCGGCCTTCAGCGGCATCGAAAGGTCGATCTGGCCGTATTGCAGCGTCGGGACCGGCATTACGATGCCCGAAAGGCCAGGTTGCACCGCGAACGACCACCCGTGCGCCTGGGCAAAACGGTAGCGCAGGTCCACGCCGAGCCCAAGCGGGTACACGTGCGCGCCAACGTCCAGATTTTCGCTCAGACCGTGCCGGATGTGAAAAGCGAAGATTGGAAGCGGGATGGCGACGGGCGTCTGGATTACGTTCGGATCGCGGCTGGCCTGGAGATCCGCCGAGAATTCGTTGTAGCCGGCATCGACGGGTACGGCGCCGTCGATCATCGCGAGGTGGGTGCATGCCGGGCTTAGCAGGATCGTGGCGATGAATGCTCGGAATCCAGGGCTCCTTGGGGCTCGTCCGCCGCCTGCGCGGTCGCTGTACGGTCCCCCAGCGCTGCGCGGGCCGGGGGCTTTCGCCCGCCTTCGGCCCCCGCTTCTCCCGGCACCCCCGCGCAATCGAGCCAAGCGCGTCAAAACCTCCATCCTGCGCGCAGCCCCAGCTCCGCGTCCATCCCCTCGCGGTGCACGAAGATACCGCTATGAACACCGATAGTCAGGTGTGGGGCGTAGTGGACGTCCATGTCGCCGCTTGGTGCCGGCCCGGTCTTCCCCACCAGAACGTCGAGCCCCAGCACCGCCCGCCCGCCTTGCAGCGACGAGAGCGCCGAGAGCGTGTTCAGCGTCGTCGTCGCCAGTGTCGCTGCCGGCCCAGCCGCCACCACGAACCGAAAATGGTCGTCCCCCATGCCGAAGTGTCCTTCCGCCAGCAGCGAGAGCCGCGCCTGCGTCGTTGTCATCGTCAGCAGCTCGGTCTGCTCGCGCCACGAGGTCACGTCCACGGCGACGGTCAGAACGCCCAAAAGGTTGGGCGAAATCTGCTTTGCCAACCCAAGGTCCGCGCCCGCCATCCACGCGGCCTTGTGCCGACCCGCGGAGGACCGGATGAGCGCCTCGTCCACATTCGCGGCGATGACTACGGGCACGGCACGGCCAGCAGCGAAAAACGGGCGGTGTTACTGGCGCATGCCGCATCCCCCAGCCCAGCGTCCTTCGCGGATTGCAGGAGATCGGCGAGGTAGACGGTGCCGTCCATGTCGCTGGCGGTCTGCGGCGACCATGCGGCGATCGCGTTGAGCACGATCTGGTAGGCGGTATCGGGGTCGCTCGCGACGCGCAGGTCCCACGCGAACGACGCGTACACGGTCCCGAGCGGGTACGGGTCGTCCAGCACGCCGCCCACGCGCGTGGATGGGAGGATGTCGCTGGTGACGACCGCGTGGTCGTCGTCCAGGTGGCGCAGCGGCATGGAGATGGAGGCGTCGATGAACGCGGGGTCGTCGAGCAGCAGCGAGGCCTGGGTATCCGCAAAACCCTCGTGCAAGCTGGCTTGCCAGTAGTAGCTCTCCTGCGTGTTGTCGATCGCCAGCGGCGGCGCCGTCGGATCGCCGGTCGTCAAGAGGTGGAAGACGGCGTGGCCGAATTCGTGGAAGATCACCCCTTCGTTTGCCAACAACGGCACGTCGCGATTCCCGCCGTCGGGCAGGAGCATGAACGTGTTCGAGCCTGTGGCATAGGCGGCGTTGTCGGCCGGGGCCAGCTCGATCAGCGGGCTGACGGCCGGATTCCACGCCGCCGCCATCGGAAAGATCGGCGAGACGTCGACGCCCTGCGCCGTCACCGCATCGCGGGCGGCCCCGAGGTTCGCGTAGAAGGTATAGAGCAAAAGCCCATCTTCGTCGAGGGGGACTGCGACTTGCTCGCTGTCCAAGGTCTGGACCTCCGCGTGTACCGTCAACCCGACGCCACCCGTGTACGATCCGCTGCCGTCCGCGTTCGTCTCGATCCGCCCGCCGTGGGTGACCGTTCCCAGCTCGCCCACCATGTGGGTCGCGTCGGTGATCGTCGAGACGGACTGCGGGGCTATGCTGTAGCTGCCGTCGCTCGCGCGCTCCCAGGTGAGCAGGTTTGGCGTGGTGATCGGCGTGCAGGCGGGGAGCAGGAAGGTGGCTGTGAGGGACACCAGCGTGCGCAAAAAATGGCTGAATTCGCGGAAGGCGATTTCAGCCAATTTGGTCACCAGGACAGGTGGGGCGACCAGTTCGGGTTCGTGTACCCGCCCCCGCCCGTTGTGATCTGCGTCTGGAAGTTCCCGTCCGATGAGGCGATCCAGATGTGCGCCGCGCCCGACCGCGTCGAGCTGAACGCGATGTAGTCGCCCTCGGGGCTCCACGACGGGTCCTCGTTGTCGCCGGCGCCCTGCGTGACGCGGATGACGCTCGATCCGTCCGTCTTCACGGTGAAGATGTCAAAGTTGCCGTCCCGCCCGACGAACGCGATGCGGTCCCCCGCCGGTGACCACGACGGCGACGTGTTGTTCGAGCCCTGGAAGCTCACGCGATGCGCGCCCGAGCCGTCCTTGTTCATCACGTAGATCTGGGGCCCGCCCGATCGCTCGCTCACGAACGCGATCTGCGAGCCGTCCGGCGACCACGACGGCGAGACGTCGATGCCGGGCGAGGCCGTCAGCCGGGAGAGCGCCGCGCCCGTGGCGGCGTCGATCGTGAAGATCTCGCTGTCGCTCCCTACGGTTTGCGTCAGCGCGAGGATGCCGCCGCCGGGAGCGAACGCCCCGCCCGTGTTGATGCCTGCCTTCGATGCGATCCGCCTGATCTGGCCCTTCCCGAGATCCGCAACGTACAAATCGGGGTTTCCGGCGGCGTAGCCGGTGTAGGCGATGGCCGCCCCGCTCGGCGACCAGCGCGGGTTCAGGTTGATGCTGCCGTTCTTGGTGATCGAACGCCGCCCGTACCCGTCTGCGTCGCAGAGGTAGATCTCCTTGTTGTCGCCGAACTTGCCGGCAAAGGCAAAGCGCGTGTCGAAGAAGCCCTTCTTGCCGGTCGCAGCAAAGAAGATCGCGTCGGCGACCCGGTGCGCGAGCGCGCGTGTCGACGTGCTCGGCGCCGCGAAGCTCTTGGCGTCGATCTTCGTCCCCCCTGAGACGTCGTAGATCCAGACCTGCGTGTCGAGGTTCGCGCCGTCCGCGACGGTCACGGTCTTGGCGAGCAGCGCAGCGCCCGACGGCCGCCAGGATGCGAAGTCAAACTGCCCGGGTTCAACGCCCGCATCCCCCGGCTCCAGTGAGACGTTCGGGTCGAGCACGGTGAAGTAGCCCGTCAGCTCGAGGTCGCGCTTCACAACGCCCCAGAAGTCCTGCGCCTGCGACGCGCCGCCCTTGGGGTAGGGGAGGGCGATGGGGACGGCGTGATCGCCCGCCCGGCCAACGTTCACGATCACGTGGGGCGCGGGATCGTCCGCGCGTGCTGGCCCGACCACGAGCGCTGCGACGACGAACGGCGCCACCGAGAGCAGCGCGAGGGCGAGCGGGGAGTTTGGGCGAGGCAGGCGAGGCATGAAGCTCCGGGCCGCGATCAGATGGCGTTCGCGCAGTCGAACATGATGGTGGCGGTGATGCCGCCAGAATACTTGGCGGGCAACGCCGGTAGTGTGCCGGTCTGCTGGACCGCCCGCAGCGCGGACTGGTCGAGGGAGGTGTTCCCGCTGGACTTGCCGACGGTGGGGTCGTCGGTCACCACGCCGGCGCCGGTGAGCGAGACGAGGATCCCGATCTTCATCTTCGGGTTCGCCTGGCACACGGCCACGAGCGGATGCCAGTTTGGACGCACCTTGTCGTCGACCTTCTTGATCCACTTCGCCATCTCCGGATCATTGATCCCGCTCGACGCCGTCGACCCGTCGCCCGACCCGTTCGGGTCACTCGCCTGCCGGTTCTGCGTGCCGATGGGCGCCGACAGGTCCTTCAGCATCTCCGCCCGTTTCAGGTCGTCCATGATCTTCTGCCGCGCAATGTCGGCGTCCTTCTGGCCTTTGTTGGGTGGTGCGTCCGGGGTGTGGAACGCCATGTCGCTCTGGTTCGGTGGCGGCGGGGGCTGCAGGGCGTCCGAGCCCTTCACCGGGTCCGGCGCGCGCTCAGCCTTCTGCGCCATGTTCGACGTGGACTTTGGCGGCCCCGACATCGAGATCTCCATGACGTCATCGGGCTTGAAGAGCGGCTTTGGCGGCCCGCTGAACATGTTCACGACCCAGATCGCCAGCACCAGAAACACGTGCCCGAAGAGCGCCGCGGGCCACTCCAGGAGCAACGCCGGGATCTTCACCCGCCCACCGCCGGTGCAGGCCCGCCGAGTCCACCGCCAACCGGCCCCGGCTGGGTCACGAGGCCCACCTTCGCCACCCCGGAGGCCTTCGCGACAGCCAGGAGCTGGAGGACCTTCTCGTACTGGAGTTTTCCATCTGCCCGTACGAACACCTGTTGCGTCGGATTTGCTGCCGCAATTGCGGCAAGCTTCGTCTTCATCTCGTCAAACGTCAACTTCGTGTCGTTTATGTAGTAGACCTCGTCCGCCGTCACGCTCAGAACGAGCTGCTGGTCCTGGTCGGGGGTCAGCGGCGGCGCGTCCGCGCGCGGGAGGTCCATCGCCACGCCCGTCGTCATCAGCGGAGCCGTCACCATGAAGATGATCAGCAGCACCAGCATGACGTCCACGAAGGGCGTCACGTTGATCTCAGCCATCAACCCGCCGCTGCCGTGCGAGGGCCCGCTCATGCCCATCGCCTACCTCCGGGCCGCTTGCGCCGACTGCGCGGAGTAGTGCCGCTTGACGATGTTGAGGAAGTCCGCAGAGAACGCGTCTACCTCTGACGCGATGTTCCGGATCGAGCTGTTGAAGTAGTTGTACGCCATGCTCGCCGGGATCGCCGCGAGCAGGCCGACCGCCGTGGCCACGAGCGCGTTGGCGATGTCTGGCCCGACCGTCTGGATGCTCGCTTGCCCCGTCGCCCCGATCTTCTGGAACGCCGACAAGATGCCCCAGACCGTGCCAAACAGGCCGATGAACGGGCCGGTCGATGCGGTCGTGGCGAGGAACGCGTTCATGCGCTCGAGCTTGTTGATCTGGACCTGCGCCGTGCGTCGGAGCGCGCGCTCCACGTTTTCCGTCAGGCCAAGGTCCATCGACCCGGCGCCGTCCTGCTGCGTGAGCTTGGCAAGCTCCACGTACCCGGCCTTGAACACCTCCGCGGTCGGCGAGCGCGGGAAGCGTCCGGCGGCCTGATAGGCCTGCTCCAACGCCGTCGCCTTCCAGAACACGTCCACGAACCGGGCGCTCTGGCGAGCGGCGCCCCGCACGGTGATGAACTTGTTGAGGATGATCGCCCAACAGGTGATGGACATCGTGATCAGCAACAGCAGCACCATCTGGACGATGGGGCCGGCGTTCGCGATCATGCTGAACATCGACAGGTCGCCCGCGGGTGGCGTTGCGCCGATGGTGGCGAGGTAGACGGTAAGTGCGGAATCCATGAGGTACCGGGCGCCACGTAACGTGGCGAGCATGTGGGAGGGCGAGGCGAACGCGGGCGTTTGGGGGCGGAGCGGGGTATCGGCGGCGATGCTTGAACGCGTGCGGGTGTTGATCGAGGTCCCGCGCGGCAGCCACCTGAAGCGCGAGTGGCGGACGACGGCCTGGGGCGGTCGGCTGGTGTTGGAGTATGTCTCGCCGGTGCCCTCGCCGTTCAACTACGGGTGTGTGGTGGACCGGCGCGCGGATGATGGCGATCCTGCCGACGCCGTCGTGCTCGGGCCGCGGCAGCCGGCGGGGAGCGAAGTGCTGGCTGTTGTGCGCGGTGTGGTGCGTTTTCGGGACGCCGGGATGGATGACCCCAAGCTCGTTTGCGCGGGCGCGCCGGTGAGTCCGGGTGAGCGAGCGAGCGTGGAGCGGTTCTTTCGGCGGTACGCGGTTGCGCGAGGGTGGCTGAACCGGTGGCAGGGGAAGGCGGGGGAGACGACCTTTCTTGCCGCAGAGTGGGGGTGATCACATCTCCCCCAACCGCATCTGTAGCTCTTCCAGCTTCTTGATCTCGTCCCGGGTCGCGGCCGCCTTCTCGAACTCCAGCCTCGCCGCCGCGCCCTTCATCTCGACCCGCAGGCGCTTGAGGATCGCGGGGATGTCCTCCAGCCGCACTTCGCCGCTGCTCGCCTTCGGGTCCGCCTTCGGCGGCGTGACGTAGTCGCCCGCCAGCAGATCCGCGAGCGGGCTGTCGATGTTGCGCCGGATGGTCTGCGGCGTGATGCCGTGCTCCACGTTGTAGGCCTCCTGCTTGACCCGGCGCCGGTTCGTCTCGCCGATCGCCAGCTCCATGCTCGGCGTCATCCGGTCGGCGTAGAGGATCACGCGCCCGTCGACGTTTCTGGCTGCTCGTCCGATCGTCTGGATGAGGGACGTGGACGAGCGGAGGTAGCCCTCCTTGTCCGCATCTAGCACGGCGACCAGCGCGACCTCCGGCAGGTCCAGCCCCTCGCGCAGGAGGTTGATGCCAACGAGGATGTCGAAGCTCCCGGAGCGGAGCTCCTTGAGGATCTCCATGCGCTCCATCGTGTCGATGTCCGAGTGCAGGTACCGGACACGCAGGCCGAGCTCGCCGTAGTAGTCGGTCAACTCCTGGGCCATCCGCTTCGTCAAGGTGGTGACCAGTACGCGATAGCCCGCCTTGATCGTGGCTCGCATCTCGCCAAGCAGGTCGTCGACCTGCTCCTTTGCCGGTCGCACTTCCACCGGCGGATCCAGCAGGCCCGTCGGCCGGATCACCTGCTCGGCCACGATGCCGCCGGCCTTGTCCAGCTCCCAGCGCGAGGGCGTGGCGCTCACGTAGATCGCGTACTTGATGTGGTTGAGGAACTCCTCGAACATCAGCGGGCGGTTGTCGAGCGCGCTCGGGAGGCGAAAGCCGTACTTCACCAGCGTTTCCTTCCGCGCCCGGTCGCCCTTGTACATGCCGCCAACCTGCGGAACCGCGACGTGGCTCTCATCCACGATCAGGAGCCAGTCCCCCCGAAAATACTCGAGCAGGGTGGGCGGTGGCTCCCCGGACGGCCGCTGTGTCAAGTGCCTGGAATAGTTCTCGATCCCGTTGCAGTACCCCATCTCCTCGATCATCTCGAGATCGAACATGACGCGCTGCTCCAGCCGCTGTGCTTCCAGCAGGAGGCCCCCTTCGCGCAGCTCCTCCAGCCGCGGCTGCAGCTCGTCCCGGATCGACCCCATCGCCGCCTCCAACTTCTCCTTCGGCGTGACGTAGTGGGACGCCGGGTAGATGCAGAGCTTTTCGAGCGTCTGCAGCGTCCGCCCGCGCAGCGGGTCAAATTCGGAGAGCTTCTCGACCTCGTCGCCGAAAAGCTCGATTCTCAGGGCCTTGTCCGTCTCGTGTGCGGCGATGACCTCGATCACGTCTCCACGCGCGCGAAACGTCCCGCGGTGAAAATCCTGCTCGTTCCGGGTGTACTGCAGCTCCACCAGGCGCGCGAGGATGCGCTGGCGCGAGATCGCTTGCCCAGGTTCAAGCTGGAGGATCATGTTGTCATACGCCTCCGGCGATCCGAGGCCATAGATGCAGCTCACCGAGGCGATGATGATGACGTCGTTGCGTTCGAGCAGCGCCCGCGTCGCTGCGTGCCGCAGCTTGTCGATGTGCTCGTTGATCATCGAGTCCTTCTCGATGTACGTGTCCGAGCTCGGGACGTAGGCCTCCGGCTGATAATAGTCGAAGTAGCTGACGAAGTACTGGACCGAGTTCTGTGGGAACAGCCCCTTCATCTCCCCGTAGAGCTGGGCCGCGAGTGTCTTGTTGGGCGCCAGCACGAGTGTTGGCCGATTGAACTGCTGGATGACGTTCGCGATCGTGAACGTCTTTCCCGTGCCGGTCGCCCCGAGCAAGACCTGATGCCGGTTCTGCGCCTGCAATCCATCGACGAGCTGACGGATCGCGTCGGGTTGGTCACCGGCGGGTTGGTGCGGGGAGACAAGCGTGAACGGCATGCTGCACTGATAACCTGTTCACCCAACGCGTCACGAAAAAAGCGCGACGATCAGAAATCAAACCTGAGACCGCCGGTCACTTCCCAGCCGGACATGTGCAATTCCTTCGCGCCGGTGGGCATGTAGTTGTGCTTGTACTCGCACACCAGGAACGTGTCGTCGATGCCGGTCTGGGCGACGAGCTCGCTCGCCGCTTTGCGATCAAACGCGTCCAGCCGCAGCATGCCGCCCGCGCTCCAGCTCCACCCGAGCTTGGAGCCGGCCCGCGCGTTGTCCGTCGTGGGGTCGGGGACGTACCAGTTCTCGCCCCACAACCAGAAGTTTCCGCCGATCCCGCCTGTCGGCACCAGCCACTGCTCGTCAAAAAAGTCCAGCCGCACGCGCAGATCGGCACCCAGCGGGTAGAGCGAGAGCATGTCGTGCTCGTCCGAGGCTGTGCCCGACGACGTCTGCAGGAACCCAGAGTCCTGCGCAAAGCCCGCGGTGGCGCCGATCTCCACGAGCCGCCACCCCATGTCGTACTCGAGCTTCAGCTCGTCGTTCTGGGCGCCGAAGACCTGGGTGAGGTAGGCATCATTCAGGGTGAACGTGCCGTATCGCACGGCAACGCCCTTGTGGAAGGTCCAGAGCGTGCTGTCCGCGGCGTGCGCGGGGGTTGGCAGGGCGAGCGCCAGACCGATGAGCGGCAGGGCGAGTGCTACAGGCGAGGGAGGACGCATGGGGCGACGTTAACCCGTGCGCCGCGTCGCCCGGCGGCGACGGCCAACGAGCGCGACAGTGCCTGACAGAACAAGACCGGCGATGGCGCCGGCGCCTGGGGAGGTACCGGCGGAGGAACAACTGAATCCGCCGGGGTCGCCGCGTAGTTCGGAGGCGCTGTAGGTGTAGTCGGGGGTCGCCGAGACCACGTCCGACATCGCGCCTTCGTGCCCGGCCGTGTCGTAGGCGCGCACAGCGGCCCAGTAGGTTGTGCCGTTCGTAAGCGGGTAGAACGTGTAGGAACCGGAGGCCGAGGGGGTGGCGGCGAGGTTCGCGGGCGCGCTCACCGTGCCTTCCGTGTAGGCCGGCCCGCCAGTCGCGTAATCCGCGGCCGTGAATGCGGTGTTTGACAGGTAGACCTCGTAGTGGTCAAGGTCCGCGGTGTCGCTCGCCGCGATCGCCACGTTCACGCTGCTCTCGCCAAAGCCGACGGTGATCGCCATCTGCGGCGGGGGTGTGTCGACCGTGACGTCGGCCGCGTCGTGCCCGATGCCAACGCCGTCGTCTACCGTCACCCAGAGCCGATTCCGCCCTTCGATCCAGGTGCTGTCCACGGTGGTCGTGGCCGTGGCGGTGTCCCCGGTTGCGATGGTGCCGCTGTCCAGCTCCGTGGCGGACGAGAGCGTGCCGCCCAGCCAGAGCTTCCAGTCGCCGCCGATGTCGGAGGTGAAGGTGAGCGAGACGTCGCCCGTACCGGCGGTTGTCGGGGCCGACGTGATGTCGACCCAGGGCGCGTCGGAGACGAGGGTGACGAGGCTGTCGCTGTCGGAGACCCCGAGGAGGACGGATCCGCCGCCGGCGGGGTCGGGGAGGTCGAGGAGGCGGCTGAAGCTGCCGGCGCTCGCCAGGCGGGAGTCCTCCGTCGCGCCGAACGCGCCGCTCGCGTAGGGGTAGACAACGAGGTCCGTGTCGGCGGAAATGGCACCCCAACCGGCCGTTTCGTCAAGGGCGAGGGCGGTCGTGGCGTCGCCCACGTTGCTGAGGTGCAACGTGTACCCATCGCTCCCGGTGTCAAAGGACCAGATGCCGCCGCCCGTCTGGTCGGTGAGAAAGATCTGGCCGGACGCCGACCCGGTCGCGGTGGTGTAGTCGGCGCCGGTGATCTGTGTCGTCAGGAAGACTGCGGCGTCGGCCGTGGTGATCCGCGAGATCTTGTCGCCGCCGTGCACCACGTAGACGGATCCGTCCTGGATCAGCGTGTCGTTCACGCTGTCCTTGGCCAGCGTGGTCGGGTAGCCGCTGGCGACGGTGCCGTCTGCCGGCGAGATGGCGGTGAAGTCGGCGAGGCCGCCTGACCCCTGCATGACCACGAAAAGCGAGGTGCCATCGTACTCGGTCGCGGTGACGGCGGTGGTGCCGGCGGTCAGCACATCGCTGGACAACGCGGGGACGCCGTCGGTGACGTCCACGCGCTCGACGGTGCCGTCGCCGCAGCCCACCCAGAACGCGTCGCTCGTGGTCGTGGTGCCTGTGAGCGTGCCAGCAGCCAGGCCGCGCGGGCTGCCGCCGGTCGAACACACCGCGACCGCGGTCGTCGTCCAGGTGCCGAGGTCGAGGAGCGTGAACGCGGTGCCGACGAGCCCGACGCTGTCCCCGCTGTCGGAGAGCACGGCCTCGGTCGGCGACGCGACTGTCCAGGTTGTCGCAACGTGATCGGGCGCGGCGGATGCACCCGGGACGAGCAGGGCGAGCAGCAGGGTCATGCGATTTCTCCAGCGAACATCCCGGCCGCCACAAGCCAGTCGGCCACGAGCAGCGGCACCGCGCCAGCCGCTCCAGCAAGGTTGTCGCCCACGGCCACGAGGTGCACGCCGTCACCGCCGGGGTCAGCGCGCAATCGCCCCCACGTAACGCCGGGTTTTCCCGACACGGCGCGCGGATGCAGACGGGCCGACTTCAACGCCGCCCGCAACGCGGGCCCGCGTGAGGCCTGCGCCAGCGCGTCCTCGGCGGCGTCCAGGGTCACACCGCGCACATGCGCGTGAACGACGACGCCCTGAAACATCGCCGCTGTGCAGGTTGTAACAGCGATCCAGTCGGCCGCGAGCCCGGTCAGCTCAGCCGCCTCCTCGGCAGCGAGTCGCTCTCCGCCCGACCACTCGTCGCCCGGAACGTCCTCCGCGAGCACGTCAAAAGCCAGCCCGTCCGGGAAGAACCGCCGGGGCGGCTCGTTTCCGCTGAAGTTCGCCAGGAGCTGCTGCCCGAGCTCCTCGGCCGCGGCCTTGCCCGAGCGCGTCGCTCCCTCGACCGCCGAGGCCGAAACCGAGGTAGCACCAACACCAACCAGGGGCGCGAGCACCGCCGAGAGCACCCAGCCGAGCGCGCTCGGGGTCCGCACGGCCCTGCCAGCCAGCGCGGCGTCCGGCAACGCCTTCATCGTCCCCGGATGCACCAACGGCACCGCCAGCGTTCCCGCCGCTGCGTCCCCCACGTCGATCACCACCATGCCCCGGGCGACCAGGCCCGGGAGCAACTTCACGGCGATTTCCGCCGGTAGACACGAAAACACCAGGTCCGGTTTCGCGAGCGGCCCGTCCGAGAGCAACGCCTGGATCGGGTGCACCGGGAGGCTGTCGGGTCCCCAGGAAACGCTGTCTGCCCGGGGCGACCGGCGCGGGCCTCCGAACGCCAGCACCGACCCGGTGACGAGCGGAGAACCGTGGAGCGAGGCCAGGAGTTGGTCGCCTGCCGCGCCGGTGGCACCGAGGACGGCAAGGGTGAGGGGAGTCGGCATGCCCGCGGGGTAACCGGGCGATGGTCGCCGGGCCGGACCCGCGACACCTCGGGACAGCCGACTACCAGGTTAGACCGTGCCATGGTGCGTCCTGAAGCCTCCGAGCCCGAATCCGCGCAGGCGGGGACGAGCGCGGCGGCGGGCTGCATCTACCTTGTGGGTGCAAGTCCCATCCCGGTAGGCGCCGAAGCGCAGCGTCAAAAGCCTCGTAAGGAGGGAGCAAACGAGCGGGTCGCAACGAAAGTGAACGCTACAGCATCGTCAGTACTACAGCCGAAAGGTGTTCGGGAAAGCCGAGTCGCTCATGTCACGACGAAG
>CAIMSU010000037.1 GCA_903844155.1 uncultured Pseudomonadota bacterium
ACATTCACCTCGTAAGTGGCTGAAAGTGCGCGATTGGCGAGGGCAGTGGCCCCCCGGCGCGCGGTTCCGCGCACGAACCGTGCCGGCTGGCGTACTCGCCGGCTGGCGGGGTTCGTGGCCTTGGAACTGCGGGAATTCAGCGCCGAGGCTGGCGCGAGGTGTGCCGAGCGCCGGGATCGGCGGGCCAGTGCCCTACTCGCCCGTCCCGCTCCCCGGTCCCCCGCCCGGTGCGTCCGGAGGGCGCCACCCGTACGCGTCGTTCTCCACCCGCGTCTTCTGGAAGATCACGTAGAAGACCCGATCTTCGAGGCCCTTCCGCGCCCGCGCCGGCAGCGCCCGCCACACCGTTCGCCCCGCACGAACGGCGAGATCCGCCAGTTTGAGCGCGGCGGGAGAGGGATCGGGCATGACCCACGATAACGCCGCCCTCCCGCTTCGAGCCGCCAAGTCCGCGACTGTCCGCCAATCGCGCCCGACCTGAGTTATCCTTCCTACCGATCCGGAGCTTTTCGTGCCCAAGACCGACGTCGAACGCTCCGCTGCCGGCACCGGCACCGTCAATCGCCTCGCCAGCCGCCTCGACCGCTCCCGCCTGCAGCGCCGCGCGATGGCCGATGGCGGCGAGGTCTACACCGGCGACGTCGCCAGTCGCGCCCTGACGGCCCTCGGCGCCCGCGCCATGACCGTGGACAACAGCATCATCGTGGACGAGACCTTCGACCCGAACAAGCCCGAGGATGCGGCTGTCTACGCGCACGAGCAGTACCACCTTGACCACTCGGGCGGCGTTGGCGACAACAGCGGGCACGACGCTGAGGAGCACGCCGCGCGATCCGTCGAGCGCATGGTCCTCCACCGGATGACCGGCGGCGCCGAATCGCACGAGGCCGCGCACGTCTCCAACGCGCAGGGCACGCCGGACACGCCGTCGTCCAACAGCTCCGGCAAGCCCGACACCGCCGGAAACCCCAGTGGTCAGAACGGCTATTCGGCGATGCTGCAGCACGGAATGACGCACGATGAGATCGTCGACCAGCTCGCGCGCGAGGTGCTGATGTCGATGGAAGGGCAGCGCGACAAGGGCGCGGAGCGATCGACGTCCAAGCGTGGGTTCCGGTAGCAAAAACGGTGGCGTGGGGATTGTCTATGTGGCCGGCCCGGACCTTTGCGCGGGCGGCCGCCGGTACTCCGGGGCGCGGCTCCAAAGGCCATGAAACTGGCGGCCGGCCCGGACCTTTGCGCGACCGGCCGCCGGTACCCCGGCGCTCCCGGTCGCGCAAAGTCGCGGCGATTTGGTACTCCAAATCGCCGTTAGGGCCCGGCCCGGGGGTAGCCGCGCCCCGCGCGGCGGAGGGGGGCGGCGAGCAGCCGCCCCCCTCAGAAAAGACGGTAACGCTTCCACCCGAACGAGCCCGATCGGCGAACCGCCAAGGGAAGTTTCTTGATAGCTCCCGCGGCGGAGTGAGCGACCCATGGCGTCCCGTTGGCAGACCGGTTGTCTGGTCCTTCTGGGGCTCGGCGTGGCGAGCGCGGCCGTGGCGGCCTGGGCGTTCTGGCCGGCACCACCGCCGCACTACGACACCGTCGCGGTCGACAAGGGCCACATCACGGCGAGCGTGAGCGCGACAGGCACGCTGTCGGCGTTGGTGACGGTGCAGGTGGGCGCGCAGGTCTCGGGCCGGGTTGACCACCTTTACGCGGACTTCAACTCCGAGGTGGTCAAGGACCAGCCGATCGCCCGCCTCGATCCGGAGCTTTACGAGGCTGCGCTGGAGCAGGCGCGCGCGAATGATGCCAGCGCGAAGGCGAACCTCGACCGGGCGCAGGTTCAGGCCGAGCAGGCTGCGCACGAGGCGGATCGCGCAAAATCCCTGGCTTCGCAGCACCTGATCTCCGATCAGGACGAGGAGGCTGCGGCGACGGCCTCCCGGGCAGCGGTGGCGAGCGTGCACGCGGCGCAGGCCTCCGTGCAACAGGCGATGGCGTCGCTGCATCAAGCCCAGGTGAACCTGGACTATACGACGATCACCTCCCCGGTGAACGGCACGGTGATCTCGCGGAGCGTGGACGTGGGGCAGACTGTCGCGGCGTCGCTGTCGGCGCCGACGCTGTTCATCATCGCGGAGGATTTGTCGAAGATGCAGGTGGACACGAGCGTGGCCGAAGCGGACATCGCGCGATTGTCCAAGGACATGCCTGCGAGCTTCACGGTCGATGCCTGGAGCGGGCGGACGTTTGACGGCAAGGTCCGCCAGATCCGGAACGCGCCGCAGACGGTCCAGAACGTCGTCAGCTACGACGCCGTCGTGGACGTCGACAACACCGATCTCGCGCTTCGGCCGGGCATGACGGCCAACGTCACGTTCACCTACGACCAGAAGGACGGCGTACTGCGGATCCCGAACGTGGCGCTCCTGTTCCATCCCCCCGGCGCCAAGCCCAGCCATTCGGACGGCGGGAGCAAACAGCGCACGTTGTACCTGCTCAAGGATGGAGCGCCGGTGCCCGTTGCCGTGGAGACCGGGCTGACAGACGGGACCATGACCGCCATCCTCTCGGGCGACGTGAAGGAGGGCGACCTCGTCGTCACCGACATGAGCGCTGGCGGCGACGGAAAGTCCACTACCAGCAACCCGTTCCGTAGAGGGCTGTAGGTGGCCCTCATCGAGGCGCGCGAGCTGACGCGCGTCTACAAGATGGGCGGGACCGACCTCCTCGCGTTGCGCGGTGTCAACCTGACCGTGGAGGCCGGCGAGCGCCTCGCGATCATCGGCACCTCCGGATCCGGCAAGTCCACCCTGATGAATGTGCTCGGCTGCCTGGACCGTCCCACGTCCGGAGCCTACGTACTGGCGGGCGTCGACGTCGCCCACCTCGACCGGCCGGCGCTCGCTGTGGTGCGGAACGAGACGATCGGGTTCGTGTTCCAGAGCTTCCACCTGCTCGCGCGCACGTCTGCGACGGAGAACGTCGAGCTCCCGCTGCTCTACGCGGGCCTCGGTGCCGCCGAGCGACGAAAACGCGCCGAGGAGGCCCTGGATCGCGTGGGTCTGGGCGACCGTCGCCACCACCATCCGAACCAGCTCTCCGGCGGCCAGCAGCAGCGCGTCGCCATCGCCCGCGCCATCGTCAACCGCCCCAAGCTGCTGCTCGCGGACGAGCCCACCGGCGCGCTCGACTCGACCACGAGCGACGAGGTCATGGATCTGCTCGCCGAGCTTGGACGCGACGGCATGACCGTCGTCCTCGTGACGCACGACCCGGACATCGCCGCCCACGCTCCCCGGGTCATCACGATGAAGGATGGGACGATCCGGTGGGATGTACGCCGGGATGCTGCGGAAGGCGGGCTCACGTCGGGGCAGGCTTCGTCGTCATGAGCGGCCTGTTCGTCGCCACGCGCATCGCCGTTGCCGCCCTCATCGCCAACGCGACCCGGTCAGCGCTGACGGCTCTTGGCGTGGTTGTCGGCGTTGCAGCGGTCATTGCGATGGTCTCCATCGGGCTCGGCGCGCGAGCGCAGGTCGCCGAGTCGTTCGCGAGCCTCGGCTCCGACCTGCTCGTGGTCAGCTCGGGGTCGTCGTCGAGCGGCTGGCACGGGGGCGCTGGCTCCCGACCGTCGCTCACCTGGGACGATCTCGCGGCGATGAAGGCGGAGATCACCGGCCTTCGCGGCGCTGCCCCCGTCCTGCGCACCACGTCCGTCGTCCAGTCCGAGGATCAGACGTGGAGCACCACGGTCACCGGAACCACCCCGGTCTACCTGGATCTTCGCTCGTGGGCGACGACGTCGGGCCGCCGGCTCGACGACTCGGACGTGGACGGCACCGGAAAGGTCGCGATGCTCGGCCAGACCGTGGTCGACAAGCTCTACGGCGGGCGCGACCCGGTCGGCCTGCAGATGCGCGCCCAGGGCGTCAGCTTCGAGGTCATCGGCGTGCTGGCGAAGAAGGGCGAGTCAAGCTGGGGGCAGGACTACGACGACGTCGTGCTCATCCCCTCGTCCACGTTCCAGGCGCGGATCCAGAGCGGCGGGCGGTACCTGAAGGGGTACGCGGTGCTCGGCGCGACCAACGCGGATGGCGTGGGGACGGTTGAGCGGCAGGTGACGGCGCTGCTGCGCTCCCGCCACAAGCTGTTGACGGGAAAAGTATCGAAGGACGACGATTTTCAGGTCCGCAACCTCGCAGAGTACGCGCTCGCGCAGGAGCAGGGGACGGACACGGTCACCAACCTGCTGGCGACGATCTCGGCGATCGCCCTGCTTGTTGGCGGCATCGGCATCATGAACATCATGCTGGTGAGCGTGGCCGAGCGGACGCGGGAGATCGGGCTGCGGATGGCGGTCGGCGCGAAGCCAGGGGCGATCATGATGCAGTTCCTGGTCGAAGCGGTGCTGTTGGCCGGCGGCGGGGGCGTCGCCGGCGTCATCCTCGGCGGGACGGTCGGGAACCGACTCGCGGTCACGATGGGGTGGCCGATGCGCTTTGACCCGCTCGTCGCCCTCGGCGTCGTGGCGTTCAGCGGCGTCGTCGGCGTCGGCTTTGGCCTTTACCCCGCCTGGACCGCCTCCCGCCTCGACCCCGTCGACGCGCTGAGGTCCGAATGAGCGTTCTGCTGCTTCTTGTGGCATTTCCGGCGTTTGGGGCGACGTTGACGTTGGACGAGGCGCTCGCGGACGCGCACGCGAACCCGGACCGGATGGCTGCGGAGGCGCGCGCGGTGGCGTCGCAGGCGGCTGAGCGGGCGACGAAGGCGGACGCGCTCCCGAGCGTGAGCGGGAGCGGGTCGGCGACGGTCGGTGGGACGGTCGGATCGACGACTGCGGGGACATGGAAGGCCGGGTTGCAGGCCGATCAGCGGCTGTACGACTTCGGTGCGACGCCGAGCGCGATCCGCGCTGCGACGCACACGGCGGAGGCGGCGCATGCCGACGTCGACGAAGCCGTGATCTCGGTGGATCTCGCCGTTCGACAGGCATTTTTCGCGGCTGCGGCGGCGAAGGCGCTCGTCGCGGTGGCCGATGAGGCGCTGGCGAACCAGGACAAGCACCTCGCGCAGGTGCAGGCGTTCGTCACGGTCGGGACCCGCGCGCCGATTGATCTGGCAAAAGCAAAGACAGACCGGGCGAATGTGCTGGTCGCGCAGATTCGGGCGCGAGGGGACTATCAGTCCGCGCAGGCGGCGCTCGCGGCGGCGATCGGACGTGAGGTTCCGCTTGACGCCGACCCTGACGACACGCCATTCCCGGCGGTGGACGGGGAGGATACGCCGGTCCAGCTCCTTTTTGAGGACGCGATGAAGCGTCGCCCCGACATGCTGGCGTCCGCCCAGCGAGGAGCGGCCGAGTTCGAGACCTACCTGGGGGCTCGGGCTGCCCTCGCGCCGAGCCTCGACGCGGTTGGCGCGACGGACGCCAGCGGGTCGGCTGGGCTGACGGCCGGCGCAGCGTCGTCGCCGGCGCTGGCCTGGGACGTCGGGTTGCAGCTCGCTGTGCCGATCTACACCGGCGGAGCAAAGCGGGCGGAGATCGCCCAGGATCACGCGTCCGAGATGGCGCTCGACGCCGAAACCACGGCGCTGGCCGTGCAGATCCGGCTCGAGATCGCGCAGGCCCAGGTCGCCGTCGTCACGGACCGGGCCGCGGTCGAGGCCGCCGATGATGCGGTGGACGCCGCACGCACTCAGCTCGACCTTGCGCAAGGCCGCTACGACGCAGGCGCGGGCAGCGCGATCGAGCTGTCGGACGCGCAATTGGGCCTGCGAAACGCGGAGGCCCAACGCGTGGGGACGGTCTACGACCTCGCGAGCGCTCGCGCGAAGCTGATCGCAGCGCTCGGCCGGCCGTGATGGGGCCAGGGTGAGCGCCCGCCGCAGCGATCTGTTGGTCAAGGAGGCGCTCTCGGCGATCCTCCGCAACAAGCTCCGCAGCGCGCTCTCCACGCTCGGGGTGACCGTCGGCATCGCGAGCGTGGTGGCAGTCGTGGCGCTCGGGACGGCTGGCAGCGCGCAGGCCGAAAAACAGCTCCACGACCTCGGCGACAACCTCGTCTGGGTCGAGTCCGGCTCGCGCGACGTGAAAGGCGTGCAGACCAGCGATTCGACGTCCCTGACCATCGGCGACGCCGATGCCATCCTCCACAACGTCCCCCGCATCAAGGCCGTCTCACCCCAGGTCGACGGGAGCGTGCCCGTCGCGGCGGGCGACCACGACTGGACCACGCGCTATCGGGGCGTCGCACCATCGTTTCTCGAGATCCGCCGCTGGACCGTCGTCAACGGCAGCCCGTTCACGGACGACGCCGTCGACGAGGCCCGCAGCGTCATCCTCATCGGGCAGACGGTCAAGCAGCGCCTGTTTCCTGACAGTGACCCCGTCGGACAGACGATGCGGGTGCAGGGCCAACCGTTCGAGGTCGTCGGTGTGTTGGGACCCAAGGGACAGTCGGCGATGGGCTCGGACCAGGACGATCAGGTGTTCCTGCCGTGGAGCACGGCGATGCAGCGCCTGCGCGGCAAGGGCTACACCTGGCTCGACGACATCCTCTGCTCAGCGGCGTCCCCGGAGGACGTCGGCCCCGCGATCGAGCAGGTCACCGGGCTCATGCGCGACAGACATCACAGCCGGATAAAGGTCGGTGAAACGGACCCAAAAACGGGGAATCCCGTCTATGTGGACGACTTCAACATCCGGCACCCCGAGGAGATGATCCAGGCGTCGATCGACATGAGCCGCACGCTCTCCAACGTGCTTTTGTCGGTCGCCTCGATCTCCCTCCTCGTCGGCGGCATCGGCATCATGAACGTGATGCTGGTGTCTGTCACCCAACGCACGCGCGAGATCGGCCTGCGCATGGCCGTGGGCGCGAGTGGCAGCGACGTCCTGACCCAATTCATCGGCGAGGCGGTCATGCTCTGTGTGCTCGGCGGCGTGCTCGGCACAGGCCTTGGGATCGCGGGCACGTTCGCGATTGGGCACGCGCTGGATTGGCCGGTCAGCATTCCGGCGGGTGCCCTGCTCGTGGCGCCGTTTGTCTCCATCGCGACGGGCGTTTTCTTCGGGGCGTGGCCGGCCGTGAAGGCGTCGCGGCTGGACCCGGTGGAGGCGTTGAGGGCGGAGTAGTTGTGGTACGCTGGCGGGACCAGGGTGCGTGGCGACAAGGTCAGGGGATGTGACCGAGTGGTGGGTGGCGGGTTGCCAAAACGGGGTTCATCGCGAGTAGTCTCCGGGCGTGGGACGCGTTGGCGGTCTCCTCAGAAATGACAGACAGTGGGTTTCGCTTGGCCGTCGACGACGCGCTCTTCGTCGCGTGCCAATGGAGCCGGTCCTGGTGCGGAAACTACGGCTACTATCTTGGGTATTCGACCACACACGGCCAAGGGGATGGGGACAGCGCGCCCGCCAGCGAAACGGGGGGCACTGGCGACACGGGCGTGGAACTCCCGCGTTCAAAGTAGGGTTGTCGGGGGTGCGGGGCGGCGACGGGCGCGCGCGCGAGCCTGTGGGCGGCGTTGGCAGGCACTCCCGCGCCTGGACGGTTCCGACGGCGGGCGAGGGTGCCATGAGCGGCGGCGTCACTCATGGTGCGGTTCTTGGCACGGTTCAGCACCCATGGTGGCGCGTTTGGCGCGGGGTGCCCACGTTCCCGGAGATCGTCGGGTGCGCCGTCCGGAGCGGCGACGCAGTTCACGGTACAACCGACACAATTGGCGTGGCACTTCCGGGAGTCGGCCGCGCGGGCCCGAGGCCGGCGAGGTTTCAGTCAGTCGCGCGCCAACCAGCCCACCTTGAGTCCGCCGTCGCGCCAAAAACGACCCCATGGGGCCCACCAGAGCGCGGCGCGGTAGGCAGCACGGCAGGATCAGCCCCGCGTAGCCCCCGGAGCAGCCACCCGGTGTTCGTCAGAACGTCCCGCTGACTCCAACCGTCTTCGACCCGGCAAACACGTGGACCCCACCGACGTCCATCCAGACCAAGCCTGCGCCGAGTGTCGCCAGCGCACCGCCTCCGAGCGCGGCCCATGCCAGCGTGCGGGGCGTGCCGACGTTTGCGGAGTAGTAGGCATCAGGCGAATCGGCGTAGGTCAGGCTTGCATAGGTCCCGTAGTTGGCGATGGCCTCATTGTTGAGGAACACCGCGCCAACCGCAGCTCCGCCGGCGAGGAGCGTGAGCCCGGTGCCCGCGCCGACCTTGGCCCAGGGCACCTTGTTGAGGCCGAGCCGCTGGGTGAGCGGCGCCTGGCGGACGAGGGAGAGGCTGACGTGCGCGGTGTCGTCCGGGCCGAGGGCGACGGGCATCGTGCCGTCCGCGTAGCCGTGCAGGCGGGCCACTACCGTGTGCGCGCCGGAGGGGATGGACGAGAGGGTTCGTGGCCCTGTTCCTTGTGATTTGCCATCCAGCAGCACTTCGGCGGCGACCGGGGTGACGTCCACCGCGATGTTGCCCACCTGCTGCCGCGTGACTGTCAGCGACACCGTGAGTGTCTCACCGGCGTGCGTTTCGACCGTGGATTGGGACTGGGTATAGCCGTCCAATGTAGCCGCGACGGCGTGGCTCCCACAGGTGACCGACTGCGTCGTCAATGGTGAGGTTCCCAGTGGCTTTCCGTCGAGGGTGACCGTCGCACCGTCGATGTTCACGCCGATGGTCAGCGTGGACGTGCCCATCGCCATGACCGGGTCGACACGCTCGATAAGGCCTGGGTGAACCTCGATCGCCTTGTCCGACACCATGCAGCCCTGACGCACGCCGACCGTGTGTGGGCCGACCGGGACGGCCTTGAGTGTTGCGGGGGCCACCAGACCCGTTGGGGTGTTGTCCAGCAGGAGCTGGGCGCCCGCGGGGCCGCTGACAAAGACGTCCCCCGTGGCGGTGCCGGCACCGGTGTTCCAGGGGTCTGCATGCGCGGCTGGGCTGGCGAGCAGCAGCGCCGCGATGAACCCGAAGGCAAAGGCGGTTCTGGCGGGGATTGGGGCGCCTGAGAGCATGCTTCATGGTATCATGGCACCATGCCACAGTCACTTCCTTACGCGTCCCTCGCCCCCTTCGCCCCCTCACTCCTTCTGCTGACGTCGTCCGGCTGCGTCTCACTGCCCAAATTGGCGTTCAACGCGCCGACGTCAGCGCCGACCGTGTCCATCTCGCCCGCCTCCCCGATCGTCTCGGATGCGCTCACGGCTGTGATCGTGGCCGATGCCGTGGACCCCGAGGGCGCGGGGTTCTCCTACCGCTACACCTGGAGCGTCGACGGCTCGCAAGTGGCCACGGGGACAACGCTCTCAGGCGGGGCCGCACGCAAGGGGCAGGTCGTCACGTTGGATGTCATCGCAAACGATGGTCAGTTTGACAGTCCCCCGGGCGAGGCGAGTGTCACCATCGTGAACAGTCCGCCCACGGACTCAAACGCGACGATCTCGCCGAGCGTGCCGCTGACGACGGACGACCTCACGGTG
Organism: uncultured Pseudomonadota bacterium; assembly: GCA_903844155.1. Taxonomy (GTDB): domain Bacteria; phylum Myxococcota_A; class UBA796; order UBA796; family SXON01; genus CAIUMM01. The sequence goes on from CAIMSU010000037.1 coordinate 9,454, forward strand.
AACCTCACGGCGTCGGACCTCGATGAAGAGACGATGACGTGGACGATCCAGTGGTCTGACAACGGCGTTGAAATACCCCAATGGGACGGCCAGCGGGTGGTGCTCAACTCAGCCACGACGTCGGGCGATGCCTGGAGCGTCGTCGCGACGCCTGCCGACAGCGAGGCCTCCGGCCCGACCGTTACCGCAACCGTCCGCATCGACGACACCCCGCCCACGTTGAGCAGCGTTTCGCTGGGCCCAACAGACGTGAAGGCCGGCGAGAGCCTCGGCGTGAGCTGCACCGGGGTCGCGGACGCCGACGGCGACGCCATCACCATCCACTACGTCTGGACTGTGAACGGGTCGGTGGTGGAGGAGGATGATGGCGGCACCAATGAGCTGCTGAACACACCACTCTACCGGGGCGACACGGTCGTCGTGACCGCCTACGCGACAGATGGCCAGCTCACGTCCGCCACCGCCACGTCCAACCAGGTGACCGTCAACGACTCTGCGCCCACCGTCGATTCCGTGACTGTCTCGCCCGACCCTGGCCATGAGACCGACACGCTGACGTGTACGCCGGTGAACGCCGTTGACGTCGACGGCGACACGATCAGGTACTCCTACAAGTGGTACATTGGTAGTACGGCCTCTGGCACGAGCGACACACTGACGGGATCGTCGTTCTCTCGGGGCGACTCGGTCTCCTGCAAGATAACGCCGTCCGACGATGGGGCGACCGGCGATGCTGTGACGTCCAACAGCGTCACGATCGCGAATTCGCCGCCTTCGTTCACGGATGTCAGCCTCAATGTCTCGACCGCAACCGCGAGCACCACGCTGAACGCCACACCCAACGGGTGGTACGACGCAGACGGCGACTCCCAACACCAGAGCTATGCCTGGTACGTGAACGGGGTCTCGTCGAGCTCGTCGCCAAGCTATTCCGGACTTGTCCGGGGGCAGGTGGTGTACGCGGAGGTCACGCCCAACGACGGCTATGCCAATGGGACGCCGGTGGACTCCACGTCGATCACGGTTGCCAATGCAACGCCGACGCTCAGCAGCGTGTCGATCAATCCCTCGATCCTCTATGACACGTCGTCAGCGACTGCGATACCGTCCGGGTACGCCGATGCGGATGGCGACACAGCCAGCTATCGCTACCAATGGTATCTCGGCGGGGTGGCCGCCAGCGGTGAGACGGGCGTCTCGCTGGCGCAAGCGTTGACTGTCGGGGAGCAGGTTCAGGTTCGTGTCTGGCCGAGCGATGGGACCGCGGAGGGGAACCCGGCGTCGTCGTCCGTGCTGACTGTCACCAATCGTAGCCCGGTCGCCGTCGCCGATCTGCTCACGCCCGAGCCCATCACCGAGTGCGATGAAATCCAGCTCTCCGCTGCAGGATCCTCGGACCCCGACGGCACCTCGCTGGACTACAATTGGACCGTCACCACGCGCCCGGCCGGCGCCCATCGCACGACCTCCAACCTCGACGCCGCGACCGATGAGCAGCCCTACTTTGTCGTCGACGCGGACGGAACCTGGACCTTCCACGTCACCGCCTCGGACGGCTCGCTCGCCGCGACCGACGAGGTGAGCGTCGTCGTCGATCCCCGCAGCTACAACACCGACCCGGTCGCCGATGCGGGCTCGGACCAGGCCACGAGCGTGGACGCCGCGTGTTCGACGTCCTCGGGCTACGGCACCACGTGCGTCGCCTGCCCGATCGTGACGTTTGCCCTCGATGGTTCCGCATCCACCGACGCCGATGGCGACCCGCTCGACTACGCCTGGACGATGGCGCCGACCTCCGGTGCGACCCTGACCGGCAGCGACACGGAGACGCCCACGCTCACCATCGGCGGCATGATTCCGACGTACGACAACACAGACACAGTGAGTGTCACCCTGACACTCACGACCGCCGACTGCGCGGGCGGCACCAGCACCGACGCGGTGACTGTGACCTACGACTGCACCGGGATCTGATCACACGAGATCGGGAAATTCCTTGCGATTGTGGGCGAACACGCTCGCGCCGACCATGAGCGCGACCGCCGAGATCGCACAGACGTAGAGCATCGACGTGATGATCGGGACGGTCTGGTTCAGCAGGGATGATTGGTAGATCCCAATGAATTGGGCCATCGGGTTCGGGTACAGGAGCAGGATGAACTGCCGGGGGTAGGCGCTCGCCGGGTAGAACACGGGCGTGACAAACATGCCGATCATCAGGCCGGCGTTGACCCAGTGGCCCATGTCGCGAAAATAGACGTTCAACGTGGCGAGGAACATGCCGACGCCCAGTGTCAGGGCCGCCTGGACGACAAAGAACGGGAGCGCGAGCAGGATGTGCCAGGACCAGCCGTCGCCGATCAGCAGCATGCCGATGAGCAGGATCCCGAGGCGGAACGCCTGGTTCACGAGCGTGGAGAGCACAAGGTGCGCGGGCAGGACGATCGCGGGGAAGTTGAGCTTGCGGATCAGGTGGGCGTTGTCGGTGATGCAGCTCGTACAGCGCGTGATGCCGTCCGCTAAGCCTGCCCACGAGAGCATGCCGCAGAACAGGAACAGCACGAAGTGCTTGCTGTCCCCGGCGGCGTGGAAGTTGACAGACAGAAGGGTGTGAAAGACAAAGGTGTACGTCAGCAGTTCGAGGATCGGGTTGATGACCGTCCAGAACAGGCCCATCGACGAGCCAACGTAGCGGGCACGAAGCTCGTTGCGGGTGAACGCCCCGAGCAGGCTGCGCGCGCGCCAGAGGCTCGCCAGCTCAGCGAGCGCGCTGGGATCGGGGCGATCGTCCTCGCCGGCTGCGCTGGCGGCAGCGTCGCTCAGCCGCCCGCCCGCGAGGGGGACAGGCCGACCGAGCCGACTGCCTCGGGCGCTGGCTTGCCAAGGTAGACGGTCGCGCCGATGCCGAGGAAGGTGAGGCGGCTCTGGAAGTTGCCGTTTCCAACTGTGGTTCCCTCGCCGATGGCTGTCTTGGTCGGGTCGGTGAGGTTGGGTTGGAGCTGGATCTGCTTGAGCGTCGAGTCGGTGATGTCGCGGTTCGCGAGGAATTGCTCTGCGAAAGCGACGTCAAACGCCAGGTGTTTTCCGGCCTTGATCGTCCCACCACACGCGACGCCCCACTTGTTGCCGTCCACGACCGCCACGCCCTGCCGCGTTGTCGGCACGCTGCTCGTCTCGTAGTGCGCGCCGGCCGAGACGCGAAGCCAGTCGGTCACGTCGTAGTCGGCGCCGAGCCGGCCCGAGTAGGAGTCCACAAAGCCGGTGACGATCGAGATGTCGTCGGTGATCTGGACGTCCGAGGGGAGGATGGCTTCGGTGTCCGGGTTGTGTGTCAACGTCACGCCGCACTTCGTGAGATCACCGGCGTTGGGTTCGCCATCGGTGCAGAGCTGGATGCGTAGCTCCTTGGAATCCGACCACTTCGTCCATGTGCCGTCCGCCTCCACCCGCATCTTCGGCGTTGGATGCACCTGAATTCCGCCGCGGACGATCCAGGGCGTGGTGACGTACAGGTTCACGTTGTCGTCCGTGAACGTCTTCCCTTGCGTGGCGTCGTTGGACGGGTCGCCGTCGACGAGGAAGCTGGCAAGCGGAGAATCGGGGTTGAAGGTGACGTCCAGGCTGCCAGGCGCGACGTAGTGGATGGCGGGCTGCACCGAGCCGGCGATGTCCAGCCAGTGCGTGGGCTGGACGAGAAAGCCAGCGTTCCAACTAAACTTTGCGGGATCCCAGGTCTTCAGGTTCAGCGCGACGTCGTTCTTCGGGTCCTCGCTCGTGCCGGTGAGGGGTGCCGAGACGTCAAGCTGCTCGTCGACGCGCAGGAACGTGTACTCAGCGCTCGCGCCGACAGAGAGCCACGGCGTGATGCGCTGCGCGACGGTCGGCCCGGCGTAGACCTGCCAGACGAGGCTGTCGATGAGCGAGTACCGCTGGGCGCCGCTGGCGTCGTACGCCATGTTTGGCGAGGTCGGGACGTAGAGCCCGAGCGCGAGGTGCGTGTCCTTGAGGTGCGAATTCAGGCCCCCGAGGTTGGTCGCGAAGCCGCCAGAGGGCTCAAGCTGCGGCGTCGCGGTGTTCTGGACGGGGTCGTAGCTGACGTCGTCGCCCGTGCCGAACGTGTTGTCCGAGCCGGCGTCCACGCGGGCGAACCGGACGTACTGGTTCACCCCCCAGAAGTTCAGGTTGAACATCGGACGATCGATGTTCACGAGGTCGGCGGGGTTGTAGTACTGGGCCTGGAGGTCGTCGGCACCGGCGACCATCGCCCCGCCTCGCGCGATCGCGCGCGTCCCCGAGTCCAGGAAATAGTAGGATGCAGCGTGGGCGGAGGGCGTCCAGACGGCGAGGGCGGCGAGGAGGGCAGGGAGCATGTCTCGTTCTATCACACGGGCGGCGTCGCAAGGGTCCGGGCCTGCCGCCGAGTTCCGATCCCGCGTGGGCGTCTACCGCCGGCTCAGGACCGTGTCGCGCAGCCATCGGTCCTCGCTCGCTGGAAAGTCCAGCGTGTAGTGCAGTCCGCGGGATTCTCGCCGCCGAAGCGCACTTTCGACGACCAGATCCGCGACCGTCGCCAGGTTTCGCAGCTCGATCATCGGCGCGGTGAGCTTGAAGTCCCAGTAGTAGTCCCGCACCTCCTCCTTCACGCGCTCGATGCGCGCGCGCGCCCGCAGGATTCGCTTGGTCGTCCGCACAATCCCCACGTAGTTCCACATGAATCGTCGGACCTCGTCCCACGTCTGCGTGATGACGACCTGCTCATCGCTGTCGACCGCGCGGCCGACGTCCCACGGTGGGATGACCTCGGGTGACGGGATGTCGACGAGCCGCGGTGCGGCCGAAGCGACGGCGTGGTGCGCGAAGACCAGCGCCTCGAGCAGCGAGTTTGACGCAAGCCGGTTGGCGCCGTGCAGGCCTGTGCAGGCGACCTCGCCGATCGCGTAGAGGTTGCGGATGCTGGACTCGCCTTCCAGATCGGTCTGCACGCCGCCGCAGAAGTAGTGGGCGGCGGGGACGACGGGGATGGGCGAGACGGCGATGTCGATGCCAAGCTCGGCGCAGCGCTTGTAGATGTTCGGGAACTTGTGCTGGAGGTCGGCCCGGTCCAGGTGGGTCATGTCGAGGAAGACGCAGTCGGCGCCCGTGCGCTTCAGCACGTCGTCGATCGCGCGGGCGACGATGTCGCGCGGGGCGAGCTCGTGGCGCGGATCGTAGCGGGGCATGAAGCGTTCGCCGTTCGCGAGGACCAGGCGGCCGCCTTCGCCGCGCAGGGCTTCGGAGATGAGGAAGCCCTTGGCGTGGGGATGGTAGAGGATTGTTGGGTGAAACTGGACAAACTCCATGTTGGCGATGCGCGCGCCGGCCCGCCAGGCCATGGCCATGCCGTCGCCCGAGGCGATGTCCGGGTTGGAGGTGTACAGGTAGACCTTGCCGGCGCCCCCGGTGCAGAGCGCGACGATGCGGGCGCCGACGGGGTGAACGTCGCCGGTCGCTGGGTCGAGCAGGTAGGCGCCGAGGACACGATCGGGCTCGATCACCGCCCGCGCCCGCCGACGGGCGAGGCTGGATTCGGTGACGATGTCGACGGCGATGAGGTGCTCGACCAGCCGGATGTTCGACTCGGCCTCAACGGCGGCGACGAGCGCGCGGACGATCTCGGCGCCGGTCAGGTCCGCGGCGTGCAGGATCCGGCGATGGCTGTGACCGCCTTCGCGGTGTAGGTCATATTCGGCTGGATTTTCCTCGCGCATCGAGAACTTCACGCCGATGTCGATGAGCTCCTGCACGCGCTCGGGGGCGTCGTAGACCGTCCGCTCCACGGCCTCGCGCCGACACAGCCCCGCACCGGCGACGAGCGTGTCCTGGACGTGGTTTTCGAGGTCGTCCTCCGGGCTCCACACCGCCGCGATCCCGCCCTGGGCGTAGGCCGTGTTGGACTCCCGGCGGTCGACCTTGCTGATGACCAGCACGCTGCCGTGCTTGGCCGCCTTCAGCGCGTACGTCAGCCCCGCGACGCCGGTCCCCAGCACGAGGAAATCGACGTTTGCCGCCCAATCCGGCCTGGCGTTGGGTGCCTGGCGGGCTGGCTCGGGCGTCCCGGGAGCGGAGGACTGCGGTTCGGGCATCGCCACCGGTATCCCCCGGGTCCCACGCCTGCTCGCCCGCGATAGCCGCGACGCGTGGCCCAACCCCTGAGCGCGACCCCCGTTCTCGCGCGCCCTTCGGCGAGCCTCACGGCTGAGCTTCGCCTCCTGTTCAGCGTCGCATGGCCGGTTGCAGCGGGACAATTGGCCGGCGTGAGCATGTACCTGACCGACAACATCATGGTCGGGCACACGACCAAGGTGCAGATGGCGGGCGTGGCGACGGGCGCGTGGTGGTTCTTCAGCGTCTACATCCCGCTACTCGGCGTGCTGCGGGTGTTGGACCCGATGGTGGCTCAAGCCGTTGGCGCGGGCGACGAAGCCGGCGCGTCACGCGCCTTGGCTCGCGGCGTGGTCGTCGGCGCGGTGCTGGCGCTGCTGACTGCGGGATTCATGGCGTTCACCGGGCCAGCCCTCGCTCTGCTCGGACAGCCGGCGGAGACGATCCCCGTCGCCGTGGCGTTCACGCGCAACCTCGTTCCCGGCATCCCCGGCGCGTTCGGCTTCGCCCTGCTGAGGACGTGGCTGCAGGCCCGCGGCGAGATGCGCCCGGGAAACGTCGCGATCGTGCTGGCAAACGGCGTCAACCTGCTGCTGGACTGGGTCTTCGTCTACGGTCATCTCGGCATGCCCGCCCTTGGTGGGCCGGGTTCGGCGATCGCCACCAGCGTCGGCAACTGGTTTCAGTTGGCCGTCATCGCGGGATTTTCCTGGCGAAGCTGGTGGCCGGCCCTCTCCCACCTGCGCGAGGCCTCGGCCGTGTCGTCCTGGTCCCGCCTCCTCCCCCTCGGCCTGCCGCTGGCGGTCCAGACCGGCACAGAGATCTGGGCGTTCTCCCTGGCGGGTTGGATGGCCGGCTGGCTGAGCGCTGCGGGGCTCGCCGCCCACCTCATCGCCATCAACCTCTCAAGCATCAGCTTCAACCTGGCGATCGGCTTCGGTACTGCTGCCGCCACGCGCGTCGGCCAGCTCGTCGGCGCCGGGCACGCCATCCGTCGCACCGCCATCGCCGCGCTGCTCTGGGTCTGGGGCGTGATGGTCGTCTTCGCCTTCATCTTCGCCCGCTTTTCCGCCTCGCTCGCGAGCGTCTACTCCAACGACGCGGAGGTCATCGGCATCGCCGTTCAATTGCTCCCGATCGCCGCCGCTTTCCAGCTCTTCGACGGCACCCAGGCGGTCACGTTCGGCATCCTGCGTGGGGCGGGCGACGTGCGCGTTCCGACGCTCTTCAACCTGCTCGGTTTCTGGGTCATCGGCCTGCCGCTCAGCTACGCCCTGTTTTTGGAGGGCTGGGGCGTTCCGGGCATCTGGGTCGGCCTGGCCGTCGCCCTTGGGCTGGTCTCCGCCATGCTCCTCTTGCGCGTCCGGTCGACGGTGGCGCACGGCGGCTTTCGGGTGTAGCAAACTCCAAGCCGCCTACGCCGGCTTTACGGCAACGCCGCGCTGGACACCCGGGCGCGCTCCGACGCGCTCCCGCCACGCGTTCACGTGCGTGAACCTCGTGACGTCCAGCTCGATCAGGTGCGGCGCGCGGGTCCACGGGAAGCAGGCGATGTCCGCGATCGAGTAGGTGCCAGCAATGTAATCGCGGTCCGCGAGGCGCCGGTCCAGCACGCCCCAGAGCCGCGCCACCTCGTCGCGGTACCGGGTGATGGCGTAGGGGATCGGCTCCGGGGCGGCCTTGCAGAAGTGATGGGCTTGACCGGTCATCGGCCCGAGCCCGGCCATCTGCCAGAAGAGCCACTGCATCACCTCGGAGCGCCCGCGTACGTCCGCTGGCAGGAAGCTCCCGTGCTTCTCGGCGAGGTATTGCAGGATCGCGCCGGACTCGAAGATCGACAGCGGCGCACCCCCATCGGCCGGCGCATGGTCAACCAGCGCGGGGATGCGGTTGTTCGGTGAGATCGCGAGGAACCCCGGTGCGAACTGCTCCTTCGCGCCGATGTTGACGGGCTTGACGGCGTAGGGCAACCCGAGCTCTTCGAGGGCGATGGAGAGCTTGAGACCGTTGGGCGTCGGCCAGAAATAGAGGTCGTACATTCAGGTTCCTTGTGTAAAAAACACCAAACCCCGCCCGGTTTCCCGGACGGGGCTGGTGGGTGGGAGGCGGAGGCTCGCGCGCCCGCCGGCCCGACTACCCGCGCTCGACCTTCTCGATCGCGATCTCGAGCTTCTCGATCGCCATCGAGGAGGAGTCCGCGCTCATGTCGGGGACGTACCACTTGCAGGGCCAGCCTTCGTAGAAGTTGTAGCGGGCAACCTCGGTCTGGCCGTCCTGGTCGAGGATGATGACGGAGCCGGAGCGGCGGTCGATCTTGCCGTCCTCGATGTTCTTGCGCCACGTCCACAGGTCGTCGGTCGCGGTGTAGCCGCGCTCGAGGACGATGTTCGCGTAGGTGGTGCGGCCCGGCTTCTTGCGGACGACCTTGTCGTTGCCCTGCTTGAACTCGACGATCTCCGTCTCGGAGTCCATGCCGGAGACGGACTTGAAGCCGCCGACGATGATCTTCGTGTCGGAGATGACGCCCTGGATTTCGAGCAGGAAGTGGAATGAACCGTACAGTTCGTCAGTTGACATGGTGCTTTTGACTCCTTCGGACATTTTCTGCCGTGCGCGAGGGCGACGTACGGCGGACGAGACTCACGGGGCTTTTACGGGAGGTGCCCACGCCCGGCGAGCCCCTGAATGGTCGCGCAGGTTTCGTCTGAGGTCAAGCGATCGCCCCCCTTTTTCTGAATTTAGTTCGAACTTATTTTCGATGGCGCGAGCGCTACGACCGCTGGCGTCGTCGCAGCAGCAGGGGCAGGCCGAAAAGAAGGCCGACAACACCGCTCATCCCCAAAGCATCCGGGGCCTGCTGGCAGCCGCAGCTCGATGAGCTGGACCCGGACCCGGAGCTCGCGCTGACGTTCATGGTGTCCGGTGTGGAGTAGTGCGTTCCGTCCGAAACGGTGAGCGACACGGTGTAGCTCCCGGACATGTCCGCGGTGAACGTCGGGTTTGTGGTGTTGGCGCCGGCGAGCGCTGCCGTGGAGCCCCCGGGCCGCGACGTCATCGTCCACACGTAGGCGAGCGCGTCGCCCTCGGGATCGGTCGAGCCGGTGCCGTCGAGGGCTACGCTGGCGCCGACGGCCACGGCCTGGTCGGGGCCGGCGTTGGCGACCGGGTTTCCGTTGACGGTCGTGACGGTGATCTCGACGTCGTCGCTGTCGGAGAGCGCGCCGTCGTCGACCGTGAGGGTGGCGACGTAGCGGCCTTCCAGGTCGGGGACGAAGGAGGCGTTGGGGTGCGTGGGGCTGGTGAGCGACGCCGACGAGCTCGGCGGGAGCGTGGTGAGCTCCCAGGAGTAGGTGAGCGGGTCGTCGTCCGGGTCGGAGCTGCCGGTGCCGTCGAGGGTGACGAGGCGGGTGGTGGTCGCGGTGATGTCGTCGCCGGCGTCCGCGATGGGCGCTGAGTTGCCGTCGGTCACGCTGTCGAGGGCCGAGCCGGAGTCGAGGACGCTGTCGTTGTCGAGGTTGTGCCCGTTGCCGGCGTCCTTCTGGATGGTGTCGAGCCCGATGCAGCCGACGAGGAGCAGGGTCAACAGGAGCGAGGGGACGAGCGCGGCCGTGGCTGGGAGGCGAGCGAGCATGCGTTCAGGGTACCCGATCTGCTCGACGTTGTCCCGCTCGGTGCCTGTAGCCATTGCCCTGTGGCGGGCGCGGGTTAGCCGCCGCCCGACTTCAGGAGACCCTTCATGAGCCGCGAGCGCACCCTTTCCATCATCAAGCCCGACGCCGTCCGCGCGGGCAACATCGGCAACATCATCGCGCGTTTTGAGCGCGAGGGCCTCGCGATCGCCGGCGCGCGCAAGTGCCAGCTCTCGCAGGCCGAAGCCGAGGGCTTCTACGCCGAACATTCCGCGCGCGGCTTCTTCGGGGAGCTGGTGGCCTTCATGACCTCCGGCCCGGTCGTCGTCATGGTGCTCGAAGGCGACGATGCGATCGTCCGCAACCGCACGATCATGGGCGCCACCAACCCCGCGAACGCCGCAGAGGGGACCCTCCGCAAGCTCTACGCCGCGAGCGTGGGCGAGAACGCCGTCCACGGCTCCGACAGCCCCGCCTCCGCAGCCCGCGAGATCGCGTACTTCTTCCGCGCGATCGAGCTTAGCTAGCGAGTCTACCACAATTGCGGAGAGCATTTCTGGTACATCGAAGATG